>JACVRW010000116.1 GCA_014534235.1 Thermoleophilaceae bacterium
CTCGATGATCGAGCGCGTCAACGCGCGCGACGTACTGAACCAGATCGCCGAGGCCGCCTGGCGCTGCGCCGACCCGGGCGTCCAGTACGACACAACCATCAACGAGTGGCACACCTGCCCGAACTCGGGGCGGATCAACGCGTCGAACCCGTGCTTCCCTGGTGATGCCCGTGTCCACACCACCCTGGGGCTCCTCACGTTCGACGATCTCTACACGCGCGCACAGGTGGGTGAGGAGTTCCGCGTCTATACGCACCGTGCCACGGCCGAGGAGCCGGGCGAGGGCGTAGCGGCAACTACGCCCTTGGCGGTTATGCGCAATGGCGTGAAGCCGATCGTTCGGCTGCGGTTTGCTAACGGGCAGGAGCTCCGGTGCACGCCGAACCACCGGCTGTGGACTGTGAACCGCGGCTACGTGCGGGCAGAGGATCTGACTGCCGAGGACCGCGTGCTCTTGAACGACTCACCCACACCTTCGGAGGACGCGTCGTGGACGCTGCCGGTCAAGGTCGAGGCCCTCGCGAAATCGTTCCATCGTGGCGGCAGCGCGACCTACCAGGAGCTTCCAGACACGTGGAGCGAAGGCCTCGGTGAGCTGACGGGACACCTGATCGGCGATGGCTGGCTAACGGACGCACAAGCCGGGTGGGTCTACGGCGGGGATGACGTCGAGGATGGCGTCATGGATTCGCACGAAGGGCTTCTACGGGAGTTGATCGGGGGAATCTCGCGTCAAAACATGGAGAACGGCACGGTGCAGCTGCGCGCCGGCAGCGCGGCCGTGCGTGAGTTCTTTCGCGGTCTTGGCGTCAGCTCCGCCCTGGCACACGAAAAGCGCGTGCCGCGGACCATCTTCGGTGCGCCCACCGAGGTACAGGCCGCATTCCTGCGCGGGCTGTTTGGAGCGGACGGATGCGTTTCGTGGACCGCAACAAACCGGTACGTCGGACTAGGCAGCCGAAGCGATCTGCTACTCAAGGACGTTCACCGGCTTCTGAGCGCGTTCGGCGTACGAAGCCAGATCTACCGGATCGCGAAGGGCCGCAACGGCGGCTTCTCTTACACCCGTAGCGACGGTACGGCGGTCGAGTACGCGACGCGCGAAGGATTCGATTTGCGCATTACGGGCTCAGACATGCAGCGCTTCGCGGAGACGATCGGCTTTTCGACCCCACGCAAGCAGGGATTGCTGGAGCGGCTGATCGGCGAGTACGGCCGGTATAGCACCAAGCCCGGTACGACCGTGAGAACGCGCGAGGAGGACGGCCAAGAGTTCGTCTACAACCTGACCGAACCGCTTCACCACTCGTACATTGTCGACGGTGTCGTGGTCGCGAACTGTTCCGAGTACATGCACGTCGACGACTCCGCCTGCAACCTCGCCTCGCTCAACCTCATGAAGTTCCGGCGCGGGGACGGCACGTGCGACACCGAGGCGTTCGAGCACGCGGTGGACGTGATGATCCTCGCGCAGGAAATCATCGTCACGCCGTCGAGCTACCCGACCGACGAGATCGGTCGCAACGCGCGCGCCTTCCGGCAGCTCGGCCTCGGCTACACGAATCTCGGTGCCCTCCTGATGTCGAACGGCCTGGCATACGACTCAGACGAGGGCCGCACCCTCTGCGCCGCTGTCACTGCGCTCATGACCGGCCGCGCCTATCGCACCTCGGCCGAAATCGCGGACGCGATCGGCCCGTACGAGCGCTATGAGGAGAACCGCGAGCCTCACAACCACGTGATGCGGAAGCACCGTCATGCGGCGTACGAGATCGACGACTCGCTGTGTGTCGACGTCGGCTTGCTCACCGCCGCTCGGCGCGCGTGGGACGAGGCCGTCGACATTGGCGCCCGGAACGGCTACCGCAATGCGCAGTCGGTGGTCATCGCGCCGACCGGCACGATCAGCTTCCTACTGGACTCGGATACCACAGGCATCGAGCCGGACTACTCACTCGTCAAGTTCAAGGAACTCGTCGGCGGCGGACAGATGACGATTGTCAACCGGACGGTGCCGTTGGCACTGCAGACCCTCGGCTACACACAACAGGAGATCGACCAGATCGAGGGCTACCTCGCCGAGCGCGGCACCGTTGTCGGAGCGCCGTACCTGAAGGTTGAGCACCTGTCCGTCTTCGACGTGGCGGTCGGCGAGCGTGCGATCTCACCGATGGGGCACATCAAGATGATGGCCGCGGCACAGCCATTCGTGAGCGGGGCAATCAGCAAAACCTGCAACGTTCCAGAGTCGACCACGGTTCAGGACATCGCGGACATCTACACTGAGGGCTGGAAGCTGGGGCTCAAGGCACTCGCGATCTACCGCGACGGCTCGAAGACGGCGCAGGCCTTGAAGACCGACGCCGGCGACAAGAAGGACGCCGAAGCCGAGGCAGCGGTCGAGCCGGCCGACGAGCCGCGCCCCGTCCGTCGGCGGATGCCCCGCGAGCGCCAGTCGATCACCCACAAGTTCTCGATCGCCGGGCACGAGGGCTACATCACGGCCGGCATGTACGAGGACGGATCGGTCGGCGAGATCTTCCTCACCGACATCGGCAAGGAGGGCTCGACGCTGCGCGGCATGATGAACGCGTTCGCCACGTCGATCTCGATCGCCCTCCAGTACGGCGTGCCGCTCGAGACCCTGGTGCGCAAGTTCAGCTACATGCGCTTCGACCCGGAGGGCATCACGAACAACCCCGAGATCCCGTTCGCGAAGTCGATGCCCGACTACATCATGCGCTGGCTCGCCTCGCGCTTCCTCGACGCCGACATCCAGGAGGAGCTCGGCATCCTCACGCCCGAGGTGCGGGAGCGCAAGGCGCGCGAGGAGGCGCTGCTTCGGGGCGACCACCCTACCCCCGAAGCGCCGACGAACGGCGACGCCAAGGCGCCAGCCAACGAGCATACGGGCGGTGGGGCGAACCCCGAGGGCCGCCCGGCGGGGTCAGCGGGCGGCGCGAAGCCCGCGGCGGCCGCCTTCACGGATACGCCGCCGAGCGTCCCCGCCAAGCTCCAAGGTCTCGACCTCGGCCCGGCGTGCGCGCAGTGCGGCGGGATGATGCAGCGGACTGGGTCGTGCTACACGTGCTCGTCCTGCGGCAACAACACGGGATGCGGGTGATTTCGGTGGTCGGGGCTTACCGTGGGTGGCGCCCGCGTAGGCGAGCCGTCGCCGCTCGCGGCACGGCGTCATAGACCTGCAGGAGCGCGCTTGCCGGCGCGCACTGAGTACGAGAAGGTAGCCGCGTGATCAGGAGGGCCAAGCGGCTCGAGCCGATCCGCGGGTTCGGGATCGACGAGGTGGCGGCGGCCGCGGATAGGCCGGCGCAGGCGAACCCGCGGTGGCCCGTCCTCCGCATGGAGAACCTCGACACCGATCTGCGCCTGCCGCCCGAGGCGATCGCCGCCACGGTGGATGGCCTCGAGCGGCCGGAAGCGAACAGCTGGTTGCCCTTCACAGGCGACCTCGGCTTGCGCGAGGCGATCGCCGACTTCACCGCGGAGCGCACCGGGCACCGGTATGAGCCGGAGCGGGAGATCGTGATCACGTGCGGCGGCATGGAGGGGCTCCTCAACGCCGTCCTCGCCACGGTCGATCCGGGCGCCGAGGTCATCGTCACGGACCCTACATACGCCGGCATCGTCAACCGCGTACACCTCGCCGGGGGGACGCCGAAGCTCGTCCCCTTCCGGGTCGTCGGGGGCGAGTGGCGGCTCGACCAGGATGCGCTTGCGGCCGGCGTCGGCACGGACACGGTGGCGCTCCTCCTGATGAGCCCCTCGATGCCCTCCGGCGGCGTGTTTGGCGAGGACGACTGGCGCCTCATCTGCGACGTCTGCCGCGAGCGCGACCTCGTGCTCATCTACGACGCGGCGATGGAACGGCTGCTCTTCGACGGGCGCCCGCTCATCCATCCGCTCCACTTCGCGGGGATGGCGGAGCGGACGCTCGTGGTCGGGTCAATCTCTAAGGAGCACCGCATGATCGGCTGGCGAGTGGGCTGGGTGGCCGGCCCCGCACAGGCGATCGCCGACATCGGTTGGACCCACGTCTACAACACGACGACGCCGGTCGGGATCGCCCGTGCCGCGGCGACCGCGGTGCTGCGCGGCGAGCAGGCGCACGTCGGCGAGGCGGTCGCCGACCTCGAGCGTCGGCGTGACCTGATGCTCGAGAGCCTTCCGGACTGGCCGTTCGTCCGCCCCGGCGGGGGCTGGTCGATGCTGCTCGACGTCGCAGCGCTCGGATTCAGCGCGCCCGAGGCCTCCCGCCTCCTCCTCGAGGATTCCTCAATCGCGGCGACCGGCATGGTCGGCTGGGGCGGAGCGGTCGCCGAGCGCTACGTGAGGTTTGTCTTCAGCGCCGAGCCTGCCGAGCGGCTGGAGTCGCTCCCCGAACGGCTCGAAGGAGGCCGGCTCGCCGCGGCCGTGGCGGACCGCTGATCGAAGCACCAAGGCGTAGACCGGAGGCGAAGACCGGCACCTCGTGGATCACGGCGGCGCGCGTGGCCGAGTCTCGCCCCGGGCTGCTATTCGGTGAGGATCGCCTTGATGCCGCCCCCGACGTAGTGCTCGCGCAGTACGCCGGGTGCCTCGTCGAGGCGGGCGACGGTCGTGGTCACGGCCTCGGGGCGCAGGCGCATCTGCACCATCAGGTCGAGCACCTGCGGGATGAGGGTTCGGACGTGCGTGCGCCCGACGTGGAAGGTGGCGTTCCGTCCGTAGAGCAGCGAGGCCGGGATCCTGGTCGTGCGGTGAAGGCCGCCCGCGCTGCTGCAGACTCCGTCCGGAGCGACGTTCGACAGCGCCGTCCGCTGGCCCGCCGGGCTGCCGCTCACGTCGACGACCAGCGGCGCCGGAGCCCGTCGTCTCAGTTCCTGCGGGTGCATGACATCGAGGCCCAGGCGCTCCGCCTGGGCCCGGACGGGCGGGCGGCTGTCGGCGAAGCGGACGTTGCGAGCCCCGAGTGCCTTCGCGACGAGACCGGCGTAAAGCGGAACGCTCGCGCCGTAGAGGGACCGGCGCCGGACGGAGCCCACTATGAGGACCTCGGCTTCCGGATCGCGCTCGAGCAGCCCCGGAAGGTGCGGGGCGACGTGGCGATAGCCGTCGCAGACGTTGTCGGCGACGCTCGCCGCCACGACCGGATCCACGCCGTCCGGAAGCGGCACGAGCATGGCATCGGCGTACGGCACCGCGAGCTGGTCGGAGTAGGCGCCGCCCCAATGCCCGCCGGCGACGCCGAAGCCGTACATGGAGATCGGCGGCACGCCGGCGCAGTTCCCTGTCCGACCGGATCGGCACGGGGGGCAGCGGCCGCAGCTGATCTGGAACGGAACGATCACCCGCTCGCCGGGGCGCACGCCCGCCACTCGCTCGCCGACCGTGAGCACCTCGGCGACGGACTCGTGCCCGAGGTGCAGAGGCAGCGGGAACGGGCTGGATCCGAGCGCGATCAGCGGATCCATGTCGCAGGTCGCCACCGCGATCGGGTGCACGATCGCCCCGTCCGGGCCGGGCGGCGGCGGCACGGGCACGCTTCGCCAGCACAACCGCCCGCCCGGTAGCGCGGTGAGGGCGCGCATGCTCGGCCGGGTCCTGGCGAGCCGCTGGCGGGCGCGATCGGCGGCCGCGTCGGCCAGCCGGCGCAGCCGCTGCTCGCCGTCGCGTTCCAGCGCCACGCGCCCCGCTGGGGCTCCGGCGGGGGCGAGCACGCGGGCATAGTGGCGCACCCAGCCGCGCGGCCGATGGCGGACCCGGTCCATGGGCCGTCGTAGCCTACGGGTGGCGTCGATGGCACCGGCCACACGGACGCGGCACGGGCGACGAGGGATACGATCGCCCTCCTGCAGATGACCTTTCGCAGGCGACGGCCGCCGAGCTGGCGGGACGGATCAGCCGAAGGGGGCTGTCCCCGGTCGAGGTCGTTGACGCCGCGATCGCGCGGATCGAGGCCGACAACGAGGGCCTGAAACGCCTTCGTCTATCCCGGCGAAAGGTCGAACGCGTGGGCAGGCCCGGCGGCTGCGCCGCCCGGATGTAGGCACCAGGGCGAATCGACTCGGCCCGCTCTCTATCCACCGGGACCTGGCGCACTCCCCGTCCCGTGAAGCTGTGGTCTCGCCGGGAGCTGCCACCTCGCGGCGCATGCGCCTGCCGCTTCGGCTCGGTCCTATCGGCAGGCCATACGGTCTAGACTCGCTTCGTCTTGGCAGCGGATGCGGGGCGAGAGGACTTGACCGGTTACCGCCGGGTACGTGTTCTCGTGTACCGACACGAAGTCGTCCACGATCCGCATCGCACTTTGGAGTACCTGGATTGGCTGTACGAAAGAAAAAACCGGTAGAGCGCGCCGTTAGCAGCGCGCGGAAGCTGTGGCCCTACATGCTCATGGCGTGGGAGCGCTGGCAGAACCTGTCGCCCGAGGAGAAGGAGCGCTACAAGCGCCGCGCGCGGGAGTACACCGACCGCGGCCGGGAGACGCTCGCCCGCCGACGGCGTCGCTAGTTCAGGCGGTTCTCGAGGCCGACGGGGCGCTGCTGGGGCTGCGGCTCCTCGACCGCGGGCGCTTGCTGCTGTTCGACGCCGAGCAGCTCGGCCAGCTCGCCCGACTCGAACATCTCGAGGACGATGTCGGAGCCGCCGACGAGCTCGCCGTCTATGAAGAGCTGGGGGATGGTCGGCCACCCCGAGATCCCCGAGAGCTCCTCGCGGATCCGCGGGTCGGGCAGGACGTCGAGCGCCGCATACTGCACGCCGAGAGCGTTCAGGCAGCCGGAGGCGCGCGCGGAGAAGCCGCAGGCCGGCTGGTGCGGCGTGCCCTTCATGAAGAGCATCACGCGGTTCTCCTTGATGGCGTTCTGGATGAAGTCGCGGATCTCGTCGTTCGTCATCGTCGATCTCCCGGGGTCGAGGTCTTTATCGAGAGCGCATGGATAGGGCCGCCGACCTCGTCGCCGAAGACGTCGTAGATCAGCTTGTGCTGCTGGATGCGAGAAAGACCCGCGAACCGGTCCGACTCCACCTCTGCGCGGAAGTGGTCGCCGCCGCCGGTCAGGTCCTGCACTGCGACCTGGGCGCCGGGCAGCGCGCGCTCGATGCGCTCCTTCAGCTCGTTCGCGGTTGGCATCCGAGCCTTCAGGGTATCGACGAAGTCGCCGATACAATGGGGTGCCGATGGTGACGCTCACCGACATCGCCGCCGAGAAGGTGCGGGACTTCATGAAGGGGCAGAGCGCCGAGGGCGAGATCGGCCTGCGAGTCGGCGTCCGGGGCGGCGGCTGCTCGGGCTTCCAGTATGCGCTCGCGCTCGATCAGCAGCGTGAGGACGACCATGTGTTCGACTCCTCGGGGATCCGCGTCCTGGTCGACCCGGCGAGCCTCCGCTACGTGAGCGGCTCGACCGTGGACTTCACCGAGAGCTTCATGGGCTCGGGCTTCGAGGTCTCGAACCCGAACGTCGTGTCCTCCTGCGGCTGTGGCTCGTCCTTCCGGGTAGCGGAGGAAGAGCCGTCCTGCGGGGCATCGGTCTAGGCTAGGCGCTTCGCGCGGGCATTCCCGGCGCGGGCGTGGCTCGCTCCGCGCGCCGGGGCCTCGCCGCGCGGTCGTCCGGCTCGCGGTCGGGTGTCATGAGAAATGGGTGCTATGGAACTAAAAGTCCTGACACCCGGCGTCCCCGGCAACCCCTGCACCCCACCACGACCAACGCGGTTGCACCGGCGCGCGCCCGAGGCAGCTCCTGCCTACACCGGCGTGCTGTCCAGCGACCTCCACAGGTAGAGGCACGCCAGCGAGCGGTGGGGGCGCCACGGCTGGGCGATCCGCTCGAGCTCGGCGGCGTCCGGCAGGAGCTCTAGCCCGTACGCGATCTGGACGGCGCGCCTGATCCCCTGGTCCCCGACCGGCAGCACGTCGGGGCGGCCGAGGTGGAAGATCAGGAACATGTCCACCGTCCAGGGGCCCAGCCCCTTGACCCGGGTGAGCTGCTCGAGCACCTCGTCGTCCGGCAGCTCCGCGAGGTGCTCCAGGTCGAGCTCGCCGTCCTCGACGTGCTCGGCGAGGTCGCGCAGAAAGGCCACCTTGGCCCGGGAGAGGCCGACGGCGCGGATCTCCTCCGGGTCGGTCTCGAGCAGCTGCCGCGGGGTCGGAGTGTGCCCGTCGAAGCGCTCGACGAGCCGCTCGTAGATCGAGCGCGCCGCCTTCGAGGAGAGCTGCTGTCCGACGATCGAGCGCACCAGCGCGCCGTAGGCGTCGCCGGGCCGGCGCCCGCGCCGGGCCAGCACGCCGTCGGGGTCGCCGTAGCGCTCGATCAGGCCGGCCATCACCGGGTCCGCCCTGCGGAGCGCCCGCAGCGCCGACGGGTCCTCGGGGACCGGGGTCGTCCGAGAGCCGGCGCTGGGGCGGCCGGGTCGCGGCATCTCAGGCGGCCACCCGAGCGTGGAAGGGACGCTCCAGCTCTCCCAGCTCGGTGGAGGGGGGGTCGTCGAAGAGCCACTCGCGGGCGATGCGGTGCCAGTTGGCGGTGGCCTCGAGCTGACCGAGGACGCCGAGCGTGAGCGCCTCCATGCGGCGCGCGAGCATCGCCTGCGGCGGCATCGTCTCGCGCCGCATCAGCCGCCAGTGACGGGAGCGCGGGTCGCCGAAGTCGATCAGCACCCTTGCCACCAGCTCCCTGGTGATCGTGACCTCCCGGTCGTCGATGTACCAGGCGGTGACGTCGTGGAAGTGGTCGAAGACGGCCTCGGGGGTGACCAGCTCGTCCGAGGGGTCGAAGAAGCCCATGGCGCCGAGGCGGCGGTGGAGCGCGACGGCGTCGCCGTCCATCGCGGCCCGGATCGCGCGCACCTCGGCGTCGAGGTCCGGCGGCGACACCCGTTTCGTCATCCCGAAGTCGATGAACGCCACGCGGCCGTCGGGCATCAGCCGGTAGTTCCCGGGGTGGGGGTCGCCCGAGAAGTGGCCGTTTCGGTAGAGGGAGCCGAAGAAGAAGCGAAAGACGATCTCGCCGAAGCGGTCGCGCGTCGCTCGCTCCATCGCCCTCACCGCTTCGAAGCCCGCGCCGTCGACCCATTCCGTGACCAGCACGTGCTCTGAGCACAGCTCGGTCACGACCGGTGGCACGTAGATGAAGGGGTGTCCGCGCCAGGTGCGGGCGAAGGCGCGGTGCTGCTGCGCCTCGTGCTCGTAGTCGAGCTCGTCGGTCAGGCGCTCGCGAATCTCGCGCGTCATCGCCTTGGCGTCCATCCCGGGTGCGATCCGCTTTGCGACGCGCATGATGAGCCCGAGGTTCTGGAGGTCGGCCCGCACGGCTTGGGCGACGCCGGGGTACTGGACCTTCACGGCCACGTCGCGCCCGTCGTGGAGGCGCGCCCGGTAGACCTGACCGATCGACGCGGCGGCGACGGCCTCCTCTTCGAACTCGGCAAAGGACTCCTCGAGCGGCGCGTCGAGGTCGTCCTCTATGACTCTGCGCATCCGCTCGAACGGCACGTGGGGCGCGGCTTCGCGCAGCTCGGCGAGCTTGGCTTGGATGCGTTCTTGGAACTCCGGCGGGAAGGCGCCGGTGTCCACGAACGACGCCACCTGGCCGACCTTCATCGCGGCGCCCTTCATCTGCCCGAGCACCTCGAAGATCTGCTCGGCGGCCTCGATCTGGCGGCGCTGCGCGGCCGCGCGGCGACCCTCCGACGAGCGAGTGAGGTTGGCGGCCTTCGTCGCGTAGCCGCGCGCGGTCTGACCGCCGGCGAGCCGCCCGACCTTCGCTGCGCGGCGGACCCGCCCGGTGGGGAGCTTGCTGGCCACCCGGCAACTGTACGCATACGCTTTCGCTCGCGATGAGGGTGGTGACGTTGGATACGGACGAGCGCGGCCCGCGCGCCGCGCTCCTCCGCGACGGACGGGTGTACGACATCCGGGGCGACGCCGATGGCCGCGAGCGGCCGGAGGACCGCACGCTCGAGGCGATCCTCGCGCGCGGCCTGCTCGACGAGGTACGCCCCGCCGAGGGGGAAGGCGTGCCGGTCGAAGAGCTGACGCTGCTACCGCCCGTAACGCGGCCCGGGAAGATCGTCTGCATCGGGCTCAACTACCTCGGTCACGCCGAGGAGCAGGGCGTCGAGTCGCCGCGGACCCCGACGTTCTTCGCCAAGTTCTCGAACGCGCTGGCGCCTCCCGGGGCCCGCGTGAAGCTCCCCGAGTGGAGCGAGAAGGTCGACTACGAGGCCGAGGTGGCCTTCGTCATGCGTGACCGCGCGAAGGAGGTGTCCGA
>JACVRW010000186.1 GCA_014534235.1 Thermoleophilaceae bacterium
ACGTGCGCCGCGGCGGTGCCCCGCCGAACGAGGAGCCGATGGGGAGCGGGGCGCCGGCCACCACCGAGCGGACGGCGCCGGATCCAGAGCCGCCCGCCGCCCCGGAGCGCGCATCCGACGGCCAGGAAACGACCGTGACGGTAGCAGAGCGCGATGGCACGAAGACGATCGAGGCGCCGATGGTCGGCACGTTCTACTGCGCCGAGGCGCCGGATGCGAAGCCGTTCGTCGAGGTCGGCAGCCGCGTTGAACCGGACACCGTGGTCTGTCTGATCGAGGTTATGAAGATGATGAACCCAATCCAGGCTGGTGTGTCCGGGACGATCGTCGAAGTCTGCGCGGAGAACGGGACGCTCATGGAGTACGGGCAGCCGCTGTTCCGGGTGGAGCCGGCCTGATGGCGATCGCACGCGTGTTCGTGGCTAATCGTGGCGAGATCGCGGTGCGGATCGTCCGCGCCTGTCGTAAGCTGGGCCTGGAGGCGGTGGTCGGCACCTCCGAGGTCGACCGCGACGGCCTCGCGGCCCGCATGGCTGACCGCGCGGTGTGCATCGGCCCGGCCGCGCCCGAGCAGAGCTACCTAAACGTCGGCGCGGTTGTGCAGGCGGCGCTCGGCACCGGCTGCGACGCGATCCACCCTGGCTACGGTTTCCTATCCGAGAACCCCGCGCTTGCCGCGGCGGCGCGCGAGCACGGCCTGCGCTTCGTCGGCCCACACCCTGAAGTGATCGCGCTCGCGGGCGACAAGCTCCGCTCACGCGAGGCTGCCGAGGCGGCCGGCCTACCGGTGGTTCCCGGCGCTGAGGTTCGCACCCTGACCGACGCACTGCGCTTCGCCGACGACGAGGGCTACCCCGTGCTGCTCAAGGCCGCTGCGGGAGGCGGCGGCCTTGGAATCAAGCTCGTGTGGCGGCGCGAGGAACTCGAGGGGCTGTTCGGCGTCGCGTTCGCCGAGGCCCGCGCCGCGTTCGGCGACGAGCGCCTGTATGTGGAGCGCTTCATCCGCCGCGCGCGCCACGTCGAGGTGCAGGTGGCCGCCGACGAGTGCGGCGTTGTGGTCCACCTGGGCGAGCGCGACTGCTCGGTGCAGCGTCGCTACCAGAAGCTCGTCGAGGAGGCCCCGGCGCCGGCGCTTGCCGACTCCACGCGCGCCGCTCTCCACGACGCGGCCGTCGCGTTCGCCCGCGCGATCGGCTACCGCAACCTCGGCACGGTCGAGTTCGTGGTCGACGCCGACAGTGAGGAGTTCTTCTTCCTCGAGATGAACTGCCGCATCCAGGTCGAGCACCCGGTGACGGAGGCGGTCACCGGGCGCGACCTCGTCGCCGACCAGCTCGCGATTACGGCGGGCGAGCGGCTCGACCTCGCCCAGGAGTACGTGACGCTTGGCGGCCACGCCGTGGAGTGCCGGCTGACGGCCGAGGACGCCGCGCACGGCTTCCGCCCCACCCCCGGGAGGATCACCCGCTTCTCGGTCCCCGAGCTGCCCGGTCTGCGGGTCGACACCCACTGTGAAGAGGGGACGGTCGTGCCGCCCCACTACGACTCGCTGATCGCGAAGCTGATCGCCCACGGGAACGACCGCGAGGCGGCGATTGAGGTGCTGCGCGATGCGCTCGACGGTCTCAAGGTGGAGGGCGTACCCACCAACCGCGAGCTGCTGGCGCACGTGCTCGCCCACCCGGACTTCGCCAGCGCCGCGGTAACCACGAGCTGGCTGGAAGAGGCGGGGGTCGCGGTATGAGCGAAACGGTCGAGATCGTGGACACGACGACGCGCGACGGCAACCAGAGCCTGTGGTCCGCCACCGGTCTCACCACCCCGGACGTGCTCGCGATCGCCCCGACGATGGACCGCGTCGGCTTCCGCGCGCTCGACTTCACCTCGAGCACGCACATGGGGATCTCCGTCCGCTTCCACCGCGAAGACCCCTGGGAGCTCATCCGCCTAGTCAGCGCCGCGATGCCGAACACGCCGCTCGGCCTGATCACGACTGGCATGCGCTTCATCCAGTGGGTGCCCGCGGGCGAGGACGTCATGCGCCTCGCCTTCCGATGCTGGGTTCGCAACGGGATGCGGCGGATCCAGATCGTCGACCCCTCCAACCAGCCCGACGCGCTCATCCGGATGGCGCGCGTCGCCCGCGAAGAGGACTTCGACGAGGTCGTCGTCGGGCTGACCTACTCGATCAGCCCAGTCCACACACACGACTACTACCTGGAGCGCGCCGCCGCGGTCGCCCGCTCGCAGGACATCGACCGGCTCTACCTCAAGGACCCCGGCGGGCTACTGATGCCCGACGCCGTCCGCACGCTCATTCCCGGGTTCATCGAGCGGTTTGCGCCGCGCCCGGTCGAGCTCCACAGCCACTGCACGATCGGCCTCGGCCCGCTGGCATACGTGGAAGGACTGCGCTCCGGGGTCCGCACGCTGCACACCGCGGTCGCGCCGCTGGGGAGCAGCACCTCGAACCCGCCCGCCGAGGCCACGCTGCGCAACATTGAGGCAGAGGGGGTCTCGCACGCGCTAGACACCGAGGCTCTCGCGGTAGTCTCCGACCACTTCCGCGAGCTGGCGCGTGAGCGCGGCCTGCCAATCGGCGCGCCGGCGGAGTTCGACGCCGCCTACTTCCGCCACCAGATGCCGGGCGGGATGGTCACGACCACCCGCCGGCAGCTGCAGGAGCTGGGCCGGCCGGAGCTGTTCGACGCCGCGCTCGAAGAGGTCACGCGCGTGCGCGCCGAGATGGGCTACCCGATCATGGTCACGCCGGTCTCCCAGTTTGTCGCCACGCAGGCCGTGATGAACGTCATCTCCGGCGAGCGCTGGTCGAAGGTCTCAGACGAGATGGTACGCTACTTCCTGGGCCACTTCTACGAGCCACCGGCGCCGGTCGACCCCGATGTCGCCGACCGCGTGCTGTCCCTGTCACGCGCCGCCGAGCTGCGGCACCTTGAGCCGCTCACGCTCGAGGGCGCCCGCGAGCGCCTTGGCCGCAGGCTCTCCGACGAGGAGCTCCTGCTGCGCTTGACGATGCCCGCCGAGCAGGTCGACGCGATGATCGCCGAGCGGGGGGAGTCGCGGCCGCCATTGGCCCGTCCCGGCCGCGCACCGCTAGTGCGGCTCCTGCACGAGCTCGCCAGACGCAAATCGATTACCTACCTGCGGCTCGAGGACGGGCGCGCAGGCGATGTACTGGTGTGGCGCCGTGAGGCTTGACGACGTCTGCGGATTCGTCTTCGACGTGGACGGCTCACTCGTCCACCGCGACGCCGCCTTCCGCGCGCGCCCGCTGCCCGGCACGGTCGAGGTGCTGGAGGCAATCCGCGCCTCCGGCCGCCCGCTCGTACTGTTCACCAACGGCACGCACCTGCGCCCGGAGGGGTTCGCGGAAGGGCTGCGCGCCGGCGGGCTCCCCGTGCGCGACGACGAGGTCCTGACGCCGGTGTGCAGCGCGCTCGGGTACTTCGCGCGGCGGCACGGAGGCCGGCGGACGATGGTGTTCGGCTCCGAGACCACACGC
>JACVRW010000077.1 GCA_014534235.1 Thermoleophilaceae bacterium
CGCGCGCGGCTTGCGCCGGCGACAGCGCGAGTGCTTGTGCTACCAGCCGGGCATGACCTCGCTCCCGCCCCGCCGGCGCGGGTCGAGCAGCTTGTCGGCCTGCTCGGCACCGGTCACCGGCACTGTGGAGGGATCGAGCAGCCCCGCCTGGACGAGCAGCGAGCCCTGGTCCCAGTAGACGTGCTCGGACAGGATCAACCCGTCCTCGAAGGTGACCACGACGACGTGCGGCAGCCTCACCTGCCTGCCCGTCGCCTCGATACCGGGCAGCATGAACGGCACCGGACGATCGTGGGTGAAGGCGACGATCAACTCATCCACCACTCGCTCCTCCCCCACCGTCCGCGAGATCGGCGTCACCGCCACGTCGTCGGGCCAGCTCGGCAGCCAGAAATCCGAGTAGAAGCGCCGCACCTCCGCGCGCCCCGACCCGCCCGTCATCATCGGCACGTGCTCCAGGTAAGGGTCGGGCGCCATCGTGGCCATGGCCGCGTCGACGTCGTGCCGCTCGAACTCGGCGGCAAGGTGCTCGTCCAGCACGGCGGCGATGTCGGCCATACGCCGAGATTCTGGCGGGAATCATCGTTTTCGGTCGAGCCGGCCCGCTGTCTGAGGCGGCGCTTAGCTCACTGCCGACGGCCCGAGCGCGGTTTCCCGATCGGGGCGGCTGCGAGCCCGACCCTAGGCGCCGGCGACGCGCGCTGCGGGCGCGTACGCCGCCCGAAGCTCCTCCACCGCCTTCCGGTAGGAAGCGCGACCAACGTACCGCGGCTGGAGACACAGCCGTTCCGGCGCTTCAGCCGCGCGGCGGTCTCCGCAGTCGGCACCGGCCACGGCGATGCCTTGGCACGGAAGTCATCGCGCACCCGCACGTAGTGCCGTTCGCCGTCGATAAACGGCAGCCTGACCAGGGCGCCAGACCATTACATCGTCGCGCTAGTCCATTTAAGGCAGAAGCCGCCAAGCGGCATGAACGAGCGGCGCTGTCGCGTCGACGGCCGACGGGAGCGCAGACGCGGAGTGCCCTTCTCGACGGAACCAGGCGTCTCGCGGTCCGGCAGAGCGCTCGCACAGACATCCGCCCGGAGCGGCTGATGCGCCGGCGGCCGGGTCGACGTGCGGATCGTGACCGACATCCGGTAGCAGCTGCCAGCCCTTGCGCGGCTCGCGGATCGGCACGGGCTGGGCCTCACAGTAAGCGACTCAAATGTCCCGCCCATCGACTTCACCTACTGCCGGCACTGGTGGCTCACGGCCCCCGCGTCCTGGTGGGGCCTTCAGCGCCCCAGAACGCCGCTCACCGGACGCTGTCCCACATCGGCAGTTGCCGCTGAGGGCTCGGGAACCGAGCTATTCGACGGCCAGGTCCATGCGCTCGCAGTACAGCTCGGCGACGAGCCGCCTCACTTGCGCGGCCGCCGCCCGCTCGGGGATCGGCTCGCGGGTCAGACGGTAGATGCCGAGCCCCCTCAGTGTCACGCTCCCGAGCCGGGTCTGCTGATCCCGCGCGAGGAAGACGAGCGACCCAGACTTCTCGTTGGAATCGTCGTTCTTCCCGTTGACGACGAACTCGTCGTGCCAGTCGGACCATGTTGGCGAGGTCGTCCCAGCGAGCAGCACGCGGACGTCGGGGAAGTCGATCGCACCGTCCTCGCCGCGGGCGACCGTCAGCGCCTCGATCTTGCGGACACGTGTGGTGTCCAAGCCGTCGATCTGGAAACGGAAGTTCGACGGGAGCCACGGCTTCTTCGGCGCCGCCGTGGGGTCGGCGACCCGACCGGAGGAAGGACGCCGGCTCGTCGTCACGGGGTTCAGTCGAACGGCGAGCCGGCATGGTGCCTTCGACGCAGTGTCCATCGCGGGCACAGTTGTGGCAACGATGGATGCCTTCTCGAAGACGAGCTCGCTTCTCGCCTGGTTGTTGACGTCCACCGCAATCAGCGAGCCGCTCTTCGTCGAAGCGTTGCCGTGCCAGAACTCGGCGATCCACTCGTAGACGATCTTCTTGAGCGAGAGGTCGAAGGAGAGGACGATCGGCTCCGGTGCAGGAGCTCCGAGGCGCTTCCGGGTGAAGGCGCCAGCCGGCTCGCGAATGACCGGTGCGCTGATATCTCCGCCCTCGGCCGAGGCGAGGAAACCGCAGACGGTGCCGTCGAGCGTGAGGGCGAATCGGTCGCTGGCGGGTGAGGGCGTCTGCGGCATGCCTACGGCGCGAGCGACAGCGTAGATGATGCGCGGAGGACTTGGCAGGAATGCCCGTGGTTATAGGGCTGCTTCCTTCAGGCAATCGCCCTCGCCGTCCGAACCCCGAGGCCGGAACAGCCGATCGGCTGGTCCGCAGTCCCACCCGCAGATCCCGCTGCAGGATCTCCCGCTGGCGTACTCCTCCCGCCCGGTCCGGGGTCAGCGGCTCGCCTTCCTCGTCCTGGTAGCCCTCGATATCGTCGGGGCGGACGCATGCGACCTGAGGTCGGAGGCGATCAGGCGCAGCCTGTAGCGGGCGCGAGCCCGTTCCTCCTCGGTGAGGTCGGGCGGCAGCTGCCGCCGGACGTCGGCGAACGTCGGGTCGGGCTTGCCAAGTACGCGGTTCGCGGACTACGGCTGGGGCGGCAAGTACCTGGGTGGCGCCCCTAACACGCTGCTGGGGCGTGGCCTGTGTCCGGGGAAGGCGTTCACCGACTGGCTCGCGGATCGCTTCTCGGAATCGCCGCTCTTACCCACCTCTTGATGCCGGCCTCCCCCGCGGCCTCGAGCGCGCCGACGAGCGCGATTCCCTTCACCCGCCGCCCTCGAAGACGCCGGCGGAGCTGTCGGTCTGCAGGGGAGCCGCGGGTGCGTCGGCCGTGGCCATCGCCGGTTGCGATCCAACCATGCGCCATCCCTCGCGCGCGGGCGACCGGTTGTGCGGGAGTGCGCCGAGCCAGGCCCGCCACCGCAGCAGGGCACACTGATTCACGTGGCACGGCCACCGCTAGCTACAGCCGCTCGGGGCACTGCTGCCTTGCGCGACAACCGAGCACCTCCTCCACCCCGCGACATACCCGCCCAGGGCGACCAGCAGCAGCGCAGGCTGGGAGTTCTGCCTCTCGACGAATCCAAGAGCGACTGCCGCCCTCCTGCGCAAGAGAAGCAGCGGGCGGCGGTGGCGGGGCAGGGCCGGGTCGTGTTGCCCCGGGCGCGTGGAACGCAGCACCGACCCCGGCACGATGCACCCTCAGCGGGAATCGCCTGCCGCCCGGACGCACGAGTTCGGGCCCGCGCTCCCCTCGGGTTTCATGTTGAGGTCTCGGCTAGGCGGAAGCGGGGCGGTGGGCGGGCGCGGCGAGCATCCGCTTGACGGGTTTCAGTACTGCCTCGACGTCGCTGGGTGTGGGCCCCGGCGTGGTCGGGTCGGCGCGGCGGGCAAACGCCCTGGCGACCGGCGCGGGGTCCGGTAGCTGGGCGGCGGCCCACGCCGCGGCGTCGCCCTTCGACAGCCAGCGTCCCCGCGTCGCCCAGGCCCACGCTCGGCAGGCCGCGAGCACTGCCTCGGCGCCGTCGTAGCGGCGATACGAGTCGAGCGCGGCGCGCAGCGCGGACAGTACGAGCGGCCGCGACGGCGGGGGCAGCAGCGCGGTGGGGGAAAGCCCGGCCAGGGGGCGGGCGCGCTGGCGGGCGATCGCCGTGTCGAGCATAAACCAGAAGCGCGGCTCGGCGTCGGGGTCGTAACCGATGTGGTGCTCCATCCCGGGGCCGGTGTTGAGGTTGAGCTGAAACGCCGGGCCGCGGGGGTCCGAGAGGTCCTCGCGCGCGTAGAGCACGAACTCGAGCCCGCGCACCGGGCACCGCAGCGCCGGGTGCGAGAGCGCGGCCGCCAGGCGCTCCAGCTCGGCCCGCGCCAGCCGGGTGGTGGACACGGCCTGGACGTCCACGTCACTCCGCAGCCGGTCGAAATCACCGAGCGCGCCGGAGCCGATAAGCCAGGCACCGGCGAGCCGCCGACCGAGGTGCGCCTCGAGGCGTAGCGTAAGCCCGGACAGGTCACCCGGCGAGCGCCGACGGCATCGCTCAACCGCCCGGTGACCGAGCCGGCCGTTACGCCACCAGACGACGGCAGGGCCGAGCCCCCAAGCCCGGCTCGGTGGCGCCATGATCAGGAGAACGAGCGGGCGCGCACCCCGGTGCTCCCTTTCGACGGAGGCGAGAGCGTTGCGGGAGGCGAGCGCGTGCCGCTGGACAGCTCCCATTCGTCCATCGCGACAGCAACGCTCACGCGCGGCGGCGCCTGCTTCTGCCTCAATGCGACACTACGGCTGCCGCCCCTTGGATGCTCCGTCTGCGCTGCCCGGCGGCGGTCGCCCGCCATCCGAGCGTGCCGCACACGGCCACGGCTGCGGCCAACGGAGACAGGGTGACCGCCAATGTCGTCGTTCCGCCGCCAGTTAGTTCGTACTCGAGCCAGCCTCCGCCGATGCCAGCAGCAGCCGACACGAGCGCGATGAACCGGTCGCTCCCAGGTCATCGCTGAGGGTCGACCCCGTTCGCACCCAAGCGGGCGGTCAGCTCCTTCCGCATGTCGTTGAGCGACTGCTTCAGTGGCTGGCCCTCGTCCCTCGCGAAGAGGACGCTGAGCGTCGGGTCGCCAGTCGCCCGGTCGATGAGGCGAGCGCGCTGCTGCTCGGGCGTCCGGCGGACGGCGTCCAGCAGTAGCTCCGCCGCCCTCGAGTACTCGCCCCATCCGGTGTGCAGGCAGGCAAGGTTGTAATCGGTGCGCGGTCCCGGTCCGGCAGACCGCTTACGAAGCGGGCGAGCGACCGAGGAGCCAGCGGCCGTTCCTTCTCAACCGCCGTGCGCAGTTCCGCGTAACTCGAGGGCACCTGCGCTCCGTCGGCATCCGCATCATCCTCCATGCCGGCGAGCAGCACGTCCTAGCCGTCGTGCGTCGCGCGCGTAAGAGCGTGCAGCTTGCTGCTGCTTTAGCCTGATTCTTGCTCTCCGCCGCTAGTTGCCGCTAGCGCGTTGAGGCTCGACGCGAGGCGATTACCCGCTGCCTCACCGCTTCAAGCTCAGCACGCCAAGCGGTTCGTTTACGACCGGTGACATTCTTCGCGGGTCCGTCGATCGCACGATTGATCATGTTTGGCGGGATCTTCGCGGCCAAACAGAGCGAGGAAACGATACGTGTTCAGCGGCCACCTCGGCGCACCGCCCGCACCACGCGCCGCGCCTGGTCGATGATCAGCTTGGGCTGGGTGAGCATCACGTGGTGCGAGCTGCGCCTGGCGATCACGTGGACGGCGTCGGGCGTCAGCTTCGCGAGCTTGTTCTGCGCGTGGCGCCAGGCCCGCTCGAGCACCGCCGGGGTCAAGCCGCCCGGTAGGCCTTCGGGCAGCCCGAACGGCAGGCCCTTCGAGATCACGCTGAGGGGGATGTCGCGAAGCGGGTGCTTGCGCTTCGCCCGCCGCATCTGCGCGAAGCTGCGGACGATGCGGATCCGCTCCAGGTCCGGATAGTCGAGGCCTTCGACCGGGCCGTTGTTGAGGGCGCTGTACGCGGCCATCTGAGCGGGATCGAGCGAATCCTGCAGGTACTCGGCGAGCGCGTCGACGAGCACCATCCCCGCCACCAGGCGCGGATGAGTGGCGGCGTACAGGCGATCGATCAGGCCGCCCAGCGAGTGCGAGACGAAGACGTACGGCCCGGGTACCCTCGCCACCCTCAGCAGGGTGTGAAGGTCGGCAGCCGCGTCGGCCGCGGTCCGCGGCATCCGCACCGGCGAGCTGCGGCTGAATTCGATCGGGGGGTTTGATGTGAGAATCGTCCCGGGTCGGTCGTAGCCGCAGACACGGCTAAACCGAGCGACCCCCGGCAGCACGGTCGGCCCGGGAGGGGTTTCGTCACTGCGCTGACTCCAGAATGACGCGCCGTTCCGCAGCCCGGCGTCGAGGATCACCGTCGGAGATCCCTCGCCGTAGCACTCCAGGTACATCGAGCGGCCGTGCCCGATCCCGAACGACCCGGCGAAGTCCCCTTTCTTCAGCGGCTCGTCGGGAGTGGCGGCCGCGGCGCCAGGCGCGAGAACGGACACGAGCACCGAGATCGCGACCGCAGCGAGGACCAAACGGCGCATGCGCGCAGGGACCCTAGCTGAGCACGATGCCCGGCACAAGGACCGGAGGCCCGGTCGCCCGGCTCGATGCCGTAGCCGGGGCGTGCCACTCACGAGGTTGACGGACGCGTGCCACTCGGCGCCTTGAGGTCCTCCGCCACTCCTGCTAACACCGGGATGCGATCGTCCGCCCCGACGCCAACGGGACGCCTGCCTCGGACGAAGAGCGAGCGCGCGGATCCGCAGTTCTGCTTTTCGACAAACGCGAGAGCGCCACGCGTGCCGATCGCTGGCCGTGGACGCCGCCCGGTCGTCCTTGCGGTGGCGCGCGGTCGGTCGCGGCACGCCTGCGTGGTGGCCGAAGGAGCGCGCGCCGCGTCGGTGTCCGGCGATCCACGCTCGAAATTGTTCGGTGAAAGGTACCGGGCGTCGAGTGAGACCCTGGAGTACCAGCTGACCTTGACTAGCAGCGGCCAGCGGACGCTTTGTGGGCACCTCCGACGCGGGGAGGGCCGGGACGCCGGGCCGCCGTCGTCCGTGCGCGCCTGAAACCCGCGTTGAGTCCCCGGGCGGCCCCGTCCGCCGCGGCCTGGTGTACGGTCGTCGGCCTCCGCGAACCGGCCCGCTCTGAACCGCGATCGTCGATCGGCTTCGTGTCGCGGTTTGATGGGCGAGCGGCGGGCTCGTCCCTGAGCGAAGATGCCGGAGGTGGACGACGACAGCTGGCGGCGGAGGCGCGAGGCGCTCGGCGGCTTGCTTCGAGAGGAGCGCCTGGCCGCTGGCCTGTCGCTGAGAGCGCTCTCAGAACGCACGAGGGTCTCTAATGCCTACCTCAGCCAGCTCGAGCGGGGCCGGCATGAGCCGTCCGTGCGCGTGCTGGCGGAGATCGCGTCGGCGCTCGGTGTGCCGCTGGGGGAGTTACTTGCGCGCGCCGACATCGTCGCGCCCTGGGGGAACGAGCGCGGGTCGCGCCTGCCGCAGGTAGAGGCCGCGATCCTCGGCGACCCGGAGCTCGACGGCCCGCAGCGGCTGGCGCTGCTGGGCGTGTATCGGGGCTTCATGCTGGCCCGGCGACCTCGTTGACCGGGCTGCCGCCTATATAAAGCATGCGTGGTATAGTAGGCGGATGGAGGCGTTGGGCTGGCGCAGGCTGCTCGCGGACAACGTGGCGCTGATCGAACGCGGCCTAGTCGCCCCCGGCGGACTCTCGACCGCGCTGCGGCCGATCGTCCACCCGGCGGCGCGCCGGGTCCAGGCGCGGCCCGACCGTCCTCGAGCCGGTTCGGCCTGCCTGACCATGCCGCGAGCAAGGGGCGTGTCGGCGGCGTCGGGCAAGCCGCGGCAGGCCGTCGATACCGAAGGGCCGGGCGCAGCGAGACGCCGCATCGACTGGCGCCAGCTGTGCGCCGAGAACGCGGCCCGAATCAAACGCGCCAGCGTCGCCCCCGGCGACCTCTCGAACGCGCTGCAGGCCGTGATGCAGCCGGGGGCGCCAGCCGCGCACCGGCCTCCCGCCCAAGCTGACACCGGCTCGGAAACCGCCGCGAGCGATGAGCGGACGTCGAGCGGCGACGTTCGGCGTGCCCCGACCCAGCAGTCCGGTGTCGCGCACGACGAACTGGCAGCCGCCCTGCGGACGCCGCTCCGCCCGGCGCCATCGCCCGTCCGACGGCGCCCGGGGCGCGGCCGCGGCGCTGCGGTCCCCGGCGAGGACGCCGCCCACCACGAGCGGACATTCACGGTCGGCGGCCGCGCGCGGCGCGCTCTCATCCACCTGCCGAGGGGAGTGAAACCGGGCGCGGCCGTCCCGCTCGTCTGCATGCTGCATGGCGGCACCCAGGATCCGCCGAGCTTTGCAGCAGCGACACGGATCACCGCGGCGGCCGACCGATACGGCTTCGTGGCGGTCTGTCCGCGGCAGTCGCGCGAAGACAACCTGCTGGGCTGCTGGAACTGGTTCCTGCCCGAACATCAGGCGCGGGGAGCCGGTGAGCCGGCGCACATCGCCGGAATCGTCAGCGCGCTCATCGCCACTACGACGAAGCTGACGATCGACACCCGGCGCATCCTCATCGCGGGGTTCTCGGCCGGCGGCGCGATGGCCGCGATCGTCGCCGCCACCTACCCGGACCTCTTCGCAGCGGTCGCCGTCCACTCGGGGCTCGCATACGGCTGCGCCTCCGACCTCGGCGCAGCGTTCCGCGCGATGGCGAGCGGCGGCAACGACCCCGACGCCCAGGGCCGCGCCGCTCACGCCGCCATGGGAGTCTTCGCGCGCCCCGTCCCGACGATCGTCATCCATGGCAGCAACGACCGCATCGTCACGCCGGTCAACGCACTGCAGCTGCTCCAGCAGACGATGACCGCCAACCGGCTTGCCGCACCGGAGGGATGCGACCTCGACATCGCACGACCCGCGACCACCTGGCGGGAGCGCGTCAACGGCGGCCACGCATACACACGCTCCCAATGGACCGACCGCCGCGGCGCTCTCATGCACGAGCTGCTGATCGTCGACGGGCTCGAACATGCATGGTCAGGCGGCGCGCCCGGGGGCTCCCACACCGATCCATCGGGCCCGGACGCCACCGACGCGATCTGGCGCTTCTTCGCCCGAGCGACCGGGCCCGAGCGCGCGCGCTGACGCGCACCGCCTGTCGGCGTCTCCGATCCCCTGATGGCCACGGCGGGTGTCGACAGGAACCGAAACGTGCATCAAGATCAGGAAGCGAAAGTGCACCACCGAACAGGTGGCTAGCGGCTTAGGCGGAGGGCGTAGCCTGGAGGCTCAACCGCTGGAGCGATGGCGGTCCCCTCTCCCTGAGTCTGTAGCTCTTGCCCCGTTGAGGGCGATCATGTGGGCGTGGTGGATGAGGCCGTCGATCAGCGCGGCGGCGACCATGGCGTCGCCGAGGATCTCGCCCCAGGCCTCGAAGCGGCGGTTCGAGGTGACGATCACCGCGCGGGTTCGTAGCGGCGGGAAACCAGCGAGAAGAGCAGGGTTGGCGGCTTGGCGTTCCAGGGCAGATAGCCGATCTGGTCGATGACGATCACGGCGTAACGCTCGGTGCGCTTGAGGTCTTCATCCAGCGCGTTGCGGTGCTGGGCGGCTTCGAGGCGGCCGACCCATGCTGAGCGGTCGCGAACGCGACGCGGTGACCGGCCTGGCAGGCGTTGATCGAAAGCGCGGTCGCCAGATGGGCTCGCCGGTCCCCGGAGGCCCGAACCCCTCCACCGCGCCGCGGGTTGACCGCGGGACGACCCACAGGGCATCCTCGGGGGTCGACTGGACGAGGCTCCTGCTTCTCCACAGACCACTGAAAGGAGCGCTTCCGCGTGCCGCTCTCCCGCCGGCCGGGGTGATCGCCCGCGTGCGGCTCAAAGCGCGTCGGAGTGGGGCGCTGGAGGAACGGTCGCCGGGAGGGCTGCGTCCTTGCCGCGCCCACGTTGCCGCCGGCGTGCCGCCGCCCACAGATGATCGGCGCCGGCCCAGGCGGCGAAGCAGAGGCCGCCGAGGGTGCCGGTCACGGTCAGGAGCACGCCGGCGGCCGCGGTGGCGGCGACCCCCTCGCTGCCGAGGATAAGCACCGCAGCGGCGGCGCCGACGGTCGGACCGACGGGCAGCTGTCCGAGCGTGACCACTGCGATCAGCACGGCGATCGCGTCGAAGAACGAGGCGTCGACGCCCACGGCGCGCAGGAGAAGCCAGTTGCGGAAGATCTGCGCGAACACGGCGATCAGCACGAGCCCGATCACGCGGCTTCCTCCGTGCAGGCTCCGAAGCACCGCGAGCCCTCGCCACAGCTTCCGGCCCTCGCTGAGAGCGAGCCGCCGGAGGCCGGCGCTCGCGAGGCCGAAGACGGCCAGCACGGCGATGGGCAGCCACCATGGCAGCCCGAGGGGCCCCACCAAGGTGAAGGAGGCGGCGGCCGCCAGCATCGCCTCGACCGCGAGGATCGGGAATTCCGCCGCGATCAGCGTCGGCACCTGCGGGCTGGCGTCTGGGGACGAGCGCCGCAGCGCGGCGATGCGCGCGGCTACTCCGAGGTGGCTGTTCAGCGTGCCGCCGAGGACCTGCACGCTCGAGGCGCGATAGAGAACGCGTCGACTGACGGTTCCGCCGGCCGCCTCGATGGTGAGATGCCAGGCTTCGCTGCGCGAGACGAGCGCGAGCGCCTGCAGCAGCACGGTAACCGCGATCACCCACGCAGGGACGCTCGAGAGCGCCGACGTGAATTCCTCGCGGCGGCCGGCGAGCACCCACGCCAGCAGCGCCGCCGTGGCCAGCGAGCCTAGAACCGTCAGCAGCGCGCGATGGCGACGCCCGAACGCGAACAGCCGAAGAACCGGCTTGATACGCCAAGTCGAGCCGACCGGCCGCGCCGCCGGGTCGATCGATTCCCTGGCCGCGGCGCGCATTGCCGTCGGGCTACGGCGTGCGTCGGTTGAGCAGCTCCGCGTGCCGCTTCGCAGCGTCCGCTCGCCGTGTCGCTTCGCGCCTCTGTTCGTGCGCTTCGCGCTGCCGCTGGCCCAGCTTACGGGCGTCCGCGTTGCGCGACGCCACCCGCTCCAGCGTCTCCTTCCAGGCTGCTTCCCCGCGGCCTGACGACTTCCAGCCGTCCGTGTCGCCCTGCTCAGTCATGCGCACCTTCCTCGCGGCTCCCAAAGGATTGACCACTGGAGGGGGCAGGGAGCGCGACACCCGACTGTGGCGACTGCTTGATCGAGAGTACTCCGATAAGGGCCGCTTCGACGCGAGCACCGGGGCGACCGCGCTCACCCCCGCGGCGGCCGCCAGGCGATCCGCACGAACCCTCAGCCGATGGGCCGTACGTTCACAGCCTCGGGGCCCTTGTCTCCGGCGTCGGCGTCATAGGAGACCCCCGCGCTCGGCGAGGGGCTTGAAGGCCCTCGGCTGCGATGCCGCTGTGATGGACGAAGAGATGTTTCCCGACCTCGTCGGGCGTGATGAACCCGAAGCCCTTGTCGCCGCTCAACCACCTCACGGTCCGGTGGCCAGTGCTTGTAGCGCCAGTGGTTAGTGCTGCCGACGCGGACGCCGTGTTGCAACGACTTCGGGCGCTGGCACTGCTTCGCCAAGCCTGGGCTTGGCTCGGACGACGGGGACGGCAGCAGCCGACGGCGGGTCTCGACGTGGGGCCATCCCCCTGCACCGCATCCGCGGCCTAGTCTTGGGATCGTGGAGGAGCAGCCGCCCGGCGCGAACGATGATCTCGTCCGGCTTCGCAACAAGGCCAGGGAGCAGGAAGCAGAAATCACGCGACTTCGCGCGGAAGCGGCAGAGGCGAGCGGCGAGCGGGGCTGGCCGACGTCGAGGTAGAACTCGACGACCTGCGCGCCGTCCGCGATGCCCTAACGCCGCCCGACCTGCCCACCCGGCCGGGCCTGGACCTCGCCGCCTCGTTCCTTCCGGCCACCGAGCACGTCAGCGGAGACTTCTACCTCGTCGCCGAAGGACCGCATGACACCTCGCTGCTAGTAGTCGGCGACGTCGTCGGCAAGGGTCACGCCGCAGCGCGGCAAGCCGCGTTCGTCCGAACCGTGTTCGCGACAACCGCACCGTGTAGGCGATTAACGACGCCGAACCTCGACCCGCACGCTGGGTGGTGCGGCGGTACTCATGGCTGCGACCATAAGACGGTCGCGCACTGGCTGCGGACCGCGAGGCGGCCGGCGGGGGCTGCCAGGATCTGCAGCGAGCTGCGCGATCGCTTCCGTGCCTTCATGGCGCGCGATCTGTCCGGGATCCGGCTCGCGACGCTGTTCGTCGACGCGGTCTACCTGCCGGTCCGGCCCTCGGGCGTCAAGGAGGAATGCCTGGCCTGGGGCTTCACCGAGGCGCGAACGCGTGCCGCTCTCGGTCGCGTCCGGGATGCGCGAGCGCGAGCAGGACTGGCTACCGGCGACAGTTTCGCCGTTTCGGCGAGATGGTCGCGCTTCGGGCTGCCGTTCATCGGAGTAGTCTTGTTTCACAGCGTGATCGCTCGTTAGGTCTCATCTCTCTTCCTTTCGCGCGGCCCCCCAACAGAGGGACAGGAAAGGCAGATTGCGATGACGAGCGAGGACCACGACAGCGCGGTGCAGCGGCTCGAGGCGGCGCTAGGCGAGCAGCACCGGTTGCGCCAGCGCTACGCCGCCGCGGTCGGGATGGCGAGCGAGCTCGACGCCTACGTCCGGCTCCGGGCCGCGGGCGACCAAGTCGCGGCGCGGCAGGCCTGGCTTCGCTGGATCGACGACGAGCGCTACCGCGGGCTCAACGCGGGGCCGTTCGAGCTGCTCGCCGAGAGCCGCGCAGCTCGCGGCAGTCGAGGACCGGAGGGTTGAGGACCATGAGCAGCACGGCGCGACACTGCACGGCAACTGGGGCCGCACAGGGGGGCGAGACGCACCGCGCCGATGGCGACCGCGGCGTTGGCGGATCATCAAGGCCAGGCGTGAGCTGGCCGCGCCCATCACCGCAACCACCCCCGTGGATGTCGATCAGCCGTGCGGCATGCTCGCGCACGGTGCCATTCAATCGCTCGCGAGCGGCAGCGACGCTCGGCCGCCCTACCGTGACCCGATCGCCGCTCGCGCCGCACGTTCCTCCACAAAGGGACTGCATCGCGACGACACAACCGGCGCGGACGGTCCAGACGGATGACACGCGAACGTCGAGATCCCCTTCTCCCAGTCGACTCCCGCCGACCAGCCTCCGACGGCCGCATACTCGGTGTCCCACGCCGAGGTCGGGCACGAGCAAACTCTGCGCGTCGGGTTCCGGTTCTGGCCACGACGGCGTGCGGGTGGCGGTATTCGACGCAAGCACTCGCTTCACACGGGCTCGCGCTGCCTCGTGGGGGCCGAGTCGGGGCGCTGGGGCGTGTTTCTCATCGACCAGATCGCCGACCGTTGGGGGGTCAGGGCGTCGGGCACATGCCGGTGGTTCGAGATTTGGTCCGGGGCGTGAGTGCCGACTGCGTGAGACTCGCCGACCCGCCCGGAGGGGGTAGCGTGAGCGCGACCACCGAGGCGGCGATCCCAATCGGTGCTGCGGCGAGCACGGGGCGTCCCTTCTGGCGGGAGGCCGTTGCCCCGTACGCGCGCCCGCACTTGGGCCGGGCCGTATTGGACATCGCGACTTCGCTCGTGCCGTACCTCGCGCTGTCGGTGCTGATGTACCTGGCGCTGGACGTCTCGTATCTGCTCGTGCTGGCGCTGGCGATTCCCGCTGCGGGCTTTGTGCTCCGGACCTACATCATGTTCCACGACTGCGCTCACGGCTCGTTCCTGCCGTCCAAGCGCGCCAATGCCTGGCTGGGCGTCGCATTGGGCTTGGTCGTCTACGCGCCGTTCGAGAACTGGCGACACAGTCACGCGGTCCATCACGCCACGGCCGGTGACCTCGACCGGCGGGGAGTCGGGGACGTCCTCACGCTGACCGTCGCTGAGTTCCGGGCGTCGCCGTGGCGGCGGCGGCTGGGCTACCGCCTGTTTCGGAACCCGCTGGTGATGTTCGGGCTCGGGCCGATCTATGGACTGCTCCTGCAGCCGCGCCTGGTCTCCCGATCGGCGCGCCCGCGCCTCCAGCGCAGCGTGATCGCGACGAACATCGTGCTCGCGGCGCTGGTGGGCGCGCTGTGCTGGCTGGTGGGGTGGCGCGAATACCTGCTCGTGCAGATGCCGACCGCCCTGCTCGCCGGCGCGGCGGGGGTGTGGCTGTTCTACGTGCAGCACCAGTTCGAGGACACCTACTGGCAGAGTGCGGGCGACTGGAGCTACGCCGACGCCGCGCTGCGTGGCAGCAGCTATCTGAAGCTGCCCAAGGTGCTTCAGTTCTTCACGGGCAACATTGGGTTGCACCACGTGCACCACCTGAGCACCCGGATTCCCAACTACAACCTGCAGAGCGCGCACGACCGGAATCCGATCTTCCGCGGGGTGCCGACGCTCTCCCTGTGGGACGGTCTCCGCGCCGTGCGGCTCAAGCTCTGGGACGAGGATCGTGGCCGACTCGTCACCTTCGCCGAGGCGCGCGCCGACTGAGGCTTCCGGCCTCGGGCATGGCAGACCGCGACGAGCTC
>JACVRW010000075.1 GCA_014534235.1 Thermoleophilaceae bacterium
AACCACGACATCGACGACGCCGTCCGCGCCGGCGTCCTGCGCCTGGAGGACCTGCCGCCGGCCGAGATCGAGCTGCTCGGGACCACTGGATCCGAGCGGATCGAGACGCTCGTTGTAGACCTGCTCGAGCGCTCGGAGGCCGCGGGCGACGTGGTTCAGGGCGAGGAGGTCGGCGGGGCGATGCTTCGCTTGCGCGAGTTCATGTTCGACCGGGTGTACCTAGCGCCCGACGCGCAGCCCGAGAAGCCCCGCGTCGAGCGCATGCTGCGAGCGCTGTTCGATCACTATGCGGCCGCCCCGCCCCCGGCCGTGGTGGTCGGAGCGTCAGATCGGCAGCGCGTCGTCGACTGGCTCGCCGGGATGACCGACCGTTTCGCGATCCGGGCGTTCGCGGACCTGTCCCTGCCACGGGAGCCCTGACGCCGTGGCCCTGTTCACCAAGGACTCGGTCGAGCGCGTGCGCGACGCGGTGGACATGGTCGAGCTGGTGAGCGCCAAGACGGACCTGCGCCGGGTCGGATCGCGCTGGACCGGCCTCTGCCCCTTCCACGACGAGCGCACGCCATCGTTCTCGGTTGACGCCGAGCGGAAGCTCTACCACTGCTTCGGCTGCGGCGCGGGGGGCGACGCCATCCGGTTCGTCGAGGAGACCGAGGCGCTCGACTTCCCGGAGGCGGTCGAGTCGCTCGCGGAGCGCACGGGAGTCCGCCTCGAGCGCGAGGAGGACGACCCGGCGGCCGAGCGCCGGAGGAGCCGAAGGGAACGCCTTCTCACGCTGCTGGAGCGGGCCGCGCGCTTCTATGCCACCTACCTGTGGGACTCGCGCGAGGCCGCGCGGGCGCGGAAGTACCTGGCCGGGCGTGGGCTGTCGGAATCGATCGTCCGCGAGTTCCGGGTCGGCTACGCGCCGAGCGCCTGGGACCGCATGATCGTGGGGGCACAGCGAAGCGGCTTCACGCCGGAGGAGCTGGTCGCCGCAGGGCTCGCGCAACGCGGCCGGAGCGGTGGACTCTACGACCGCTTCCGCGGCCGGGTCGTGTTTCCGCTCGCGGACGCGCGGGGGCGGGTGCTCGGATTCGGGGCCCGCGCGATCTCCGAGGGGCGCGGGCCCAAGTACCTGAACACGTCGGAGAACGAGCTCTACCACAAGGGCCGCCAACTGTTCGGGATCGACCTGGCGCGGAGCCCCGCGGCGAAGGTGGGTCGGATCGTCGTGGTCGAGGGTTATACGGACGTGCTCGCGCTGCACCAGGCCGGAATCCGCGAGTCGGTGGCGATCATGGGAACGGCGCTCACGCAGGAGCAGCTGGCGGAGCTGGGGCGAAGCGCTCCGCTGGTGGTGCTCGCGCTCGACGCCGACCGCTCGGGACAGGAGGCCATGCTGCGGGCCGCTCGGACCGCCGAGGCCCGAGGAGTCGAGCTGCGCGTGGCCGAGCTGCCGGAGGGCAAGGACCCAGCCGAGGCGGTGATTCAGGGCGACGTCTCGGCCTTCGAAGAGCGTCTCGAGCGCGCCATGGGCATTGTGGAGTTTCAAGTGCGCCGGGTACTCGCCGATGCTGAGCTGGACACCCCGGCGGGGAGGGACCGAGCCCTGGAGGAGGCACGTAAGCTGATCGCCGCGGTACCGGAGAAGACGGTCTCCCGCGACGCGCTCGTCCGCGAGGTCGCGGACCGCCTCGACGTGCCGGCGGACTACGTGACGGCGGTAGCGACGCCCAGCCGCGGTGGTGACGGTGCGCCGGCACGCCCGATCGTGCGCGCGCCGGCCTCGGCAGAGGAAGCATCGATGAAGAGGGAACGGGCCTTCCTCGTCATGTGCCTGGCGAGCGGGGAGCTCGGTCGCGAGTACCTCGGCCGTCTCTCCGAGGACCACCTCTCCTGGCGAACCACCCGCCGTGCTCGCGAGCACCTCGTCTCGCACTTCGACGATCCGCTAGCGGGCCTTCCCGTCGACGACCCCGAGGTCGCCGCGCTCGTGACCGACGTGGCAGTGGCGGCCGAGCAGCGGTCGGAGGCCACCGAGCCGGCGCTTCGGCTCGACTTCCTGCACCTCGAGCGGCGGCGTGTCGACCGCGCGATCCAGCGCGCGGCCGACGAAGCCAATCACGCTCGAATCGACCAGCTCGCCGAGGAACGGCAGGACATTCGCCGCGAGATGGATACCGTGATGGGCCAGACGGCGTGACCGACGACCCCTACCAGAGCGGCGAAGCGGATCCGTCCGATCTCGAGGCGGAGCTCGGCGAAGAGGAGCAGGAGCCGGCGGACCTCTACGACGAGGGCGGTGTCGTCACCTCCGGGCTCTCGGTCCCGCCGCCCGAGCACGGAGCCGAGGACGCCGTGCGCGTATACCTGCGCTCGATCGGGAAGGTGCCGCTTCTCACGCGCGAGGACGAGGTGCGGCTCGCAAAACGGATCGAGGCTAACGACATGGCCGCGAAGAACTCGCTGATCGAGGCGAACCTGCGCCTGGTGGTGTCGATCGCAAAGCGCTACACGGGACGCGGCCTGACGCTCCTTGACCTGATCCAGGAGGGGAACCTCGGGCTGATCCGCGCGGTCGAGAAGTTCGACTGGCGCCGCGGGTTCAAGTTCTCGACCTACGCGACGTGGTGGATCCGCCAGGCGATCACCCGCGCGCTGGCCGACCAGTCGCGCACGATCCGGATTCCCGTGCACATGGTCGAGCGCATGAACCGCGTGGCGCGGGCGCGCCGGTCGCTGATCCAGAAGAACAACCGCGAGCCCTCGCCCGAGGAGATCGGCGAGCTCGTGGAGATGTCGGCGGACAAGGTCGAGGAGATCCTGAAGCTCGGCCAGGAGCCGGTGTCGCTCGAGGCGCCCGTGGGCGGCGAGGAGGGTGACGCCGCCCTCGGCGAGTTCATCGCGGACACCGCCGCCGACCGGCCCCACGAGATAGTCGCGAACCGCATGCGGGACGCCGACGTCCAAGCCGTCCTCAACTCACTCCCCTGGCGCGAGCGCCGGGTCATTGAGCTGCGCTTCGGGCTGGGCGGCAAGGGCCCGATGACCCTCGAGGACATCGGCCATGAGGTGGGCGTCACCCGGGAACGGGTGCGCCAGATCGAGTCGAAGACGCTGGCGATGCTGAAGACCTCGGGCGGAGCGTCGCGACTGGCGGGGACGGCGGACGAGCCGTAGGTTTCCGTCCGCTCCCCGAACTGCGCTCGGGCCGTGGACGCGTCGAGTGGGACCGATACATCGGCGCGCTTCAGTTTCACCACCGCGACGGCCAGACCAACGAGTTCGGGCTCGCCGATCGCGGTCTTACGCGCTCACTCGACGCGGTTCAAAGCGAGGCCGCGAAGTGCGTGCCGCTGTGCGCCAACTGCCAATCGGAGGTCCAGGCAGGTATCGTCAAAGTCCCATGACGCCCGCTACCTTCACGCGTAGCGCGCAGCGCATAACACGGTCCGGGGTAGCTCAACTAGGCAGAAGCGCTCGACTGTTAATCGAGAGGTTGTGGGTTCGATTCCCACCCCCGGAGCTCCTCAGCGCGGGCGCCTAACGGCTGCCTTCCTCGTCACGGCAACCGCGCCGTCGCCCGCAGGCCGAACGCGGCTGCGGCGAGCAGCAGGATCGCCCCTCCGGCCGCGAACGCCGCGGTCACCTCTCGGCGCTCCTCCTTCGTGGCGACGCGCGATCCGAGCTGCTCGTAGATGCCGCCCAGCTCGTCGGCGTCGTCGACCTCGAAGGTGCGGCCGCCGGAGAGCGCGGCGATGCGGCGCATCGTCTCGGGGTCGGGCGGCACGGGGAGAAGGCCGCCGCCGGGGATCTGGATGACGGCCCCTCGGGTCCCAAGCGCGACGGTATGGATCGGGACGTCGAGCCGGCGGGCGGCGCGGGCCACCGGGAGGGGGTCGCGGCCGGTCGTAGCCTTGCCGTCCGAGAGCATCACGATGGCCGCCGGGATGCGCTCCTCGCCGCGGCCGTCGACCAGGGCCAGAGCCGCGGCCAGGGCGTCGCCGGTCGCCGTGCCGCCGTCCGCGGCGAGACCCTCGATCATCGCCTCCACCTCGCCCTTGTCGTCCGTAGGCGCCTCGATCGTGTGCGGCTCCTCCGAGAAGGCCACCGCGCCCACGAGCGCACCATCCGGCAGCTGGTCGAGGAAGCGCTGGGCCGCGCTGCGAGCGGCCTCCATGCGGCTCGGGTCGACGTCCGTGGCGAGCATTGAGCGAGAGACGTCGTTCACGAGGACGATCGCGGCCTGCTCGCGCGGCACGGCGACCGTGGCATGTGGGCGGGCAAGCGCCAGCGCCAGCGCCGCCAGCGCGGCGAGGAACAGCCCGAGCGGGATGCGCCGGCGCCACGGCGAGACGCTCGGCACGAGCGGCGCGAGGATCGGCACTCCCGGAAAGCGGACCGCGTAACGGCGGGCGCGCCGGCGGCCCGCCACCTGCGCCAACACCACGAGTGGGACCAGCGCAAGCGCGGCGAGATAAGCGGGGGAGGCAAAGCTCAAGGCAGCCTCCGCTTGCGGGCCGCCGCCGGCGCCATGCGTACGACCTTTCGCGGCATATGGACGCCTAAGGTCGAACGCCTCCGTCCGACGACTGGCCCCGCCGCAACGCGTTCGACCTTTTGCCGGATATACGCGCGTAAGGTCGAACGCGTCGGCACGGGAAGCGCCGCGGAGCTCACGCCAGCCTCCGTCCGAGCTCCCGGGCCCACGAGCCGGCCGTCGAAAGTACGACATGCTCCGTGCCCGCCCGCCGCAGCGCGCTGGCCACGGCCTCGCGCTCGGCCGCGGCAGACCGCGCGTAGTCCTCGCGCAACCGGCGGCTTCGGGTGTCGACGTCGATTCTCGCCCCGCTCTCCGGATCGACCATCGTGAGGCGGCCCACCGGCGGCAGCGCCTGCTCGCGCGGGTCGCGTATCTCGATGGCCAGCACCGTGTGCCGGGCGGCGAGCGCCGCCACGGGCCTGGCCCAGACGGGCGGGCCCGCGAAGTCCGAGATCAGGACCATGAGGCTCGACTGGCGCGCCAGGCGACCGAGCCGGACCACCGTCCGCTCGAGCGGCTCACCGGCCGACCCGTCCGGCGCCACGCCCTCGCCGAGCGCGCGACGAAGCCCGATCCGGGCGCCGCGGCCGCCGCGCGGCGGCAGAAGGCGGCCCACGGGGGCCCCGAAGGTGAGGAGCCCCACCTTCCCCCCGCGGCGCACCGCCAGCATTCCCACGACGTCGACGACGCCCTCGGCCACGTCGGTCTTCAGGCGGTCCGCCGTGCCGAACGCCATCGATGCAGAGACGTCGACGGCGAGCCAGGTGGTGAGCAGCCGTTCGGGCACCTGCTGGCGCACGTGCGGGACGCCAGTGCGCGCTGTGGCCGCCGGGTCGAGCTGGCGTACGTCGTCCCCGGGCAGGTACGGGCGGAGCTGGGCGAGCTCCGTGCCGGGGCCCACGCCGCTGCCCCGGTACTCGCCCGAGAGCACCCCGCCGGCCCGGCGCACGAACGCCAGGTCGAGCGCCTCGACGAGCGCCGCCGGAATCTGACCGCCGCCCTGGCGCCCCGCGGGCGGCCGCAGCCGGTTGTCGGCCTTGGCGTTAGCGCCGTTGCGGCCCGCGCGTGGACGGAGCCGGAGGCGACCGCGTCCCTCGCGGCGCCCGGACCGCGCGCCCTCGGCCGCCCGGGCGCCGCCGCTGCCGCCGCCCTGCCGGCCGGTGGGCGGCCCCAATCCGCCGTCGTGCCGGCGCTCAGCGCCTCGCTCGCGGCCGCCGCGGCGGCTCACCCCGCCGCGCACGCTCATGCAGCCACCGGCGCCCCTGCCCTGCCCGGGGACCCGATGTCGGGTTGGGGCACGGCGTCCAGGACCCGCTCGAGCAGCTCGTCGGCGGTGACGCCTTCGCTCAGACCCTCGTAGCTCAGGACCAGGCGGTGGCGGAGCACCTCCGGGGCGAGGTCACGGATGTCGCTGACGAGAACGTGCCGGCGGCCCCGCAGCAGCGCGAGCGCGCGAGCCGACTGCACGAGGCCGATGGGGCCGCGCGGACTCGCCCCATAGCTGAGGAGCGGCTCCACGTCGCTCACGCCGTGACGGGCGGGGCGGCGGGTGGCGTCCGCCAGCGCCACCGCGTACTCGATCGCCTCGCGGTCCACGAACACGTCCCGGACGAGCTCCCGGAACCGCAGCAGGTCGCTCGCGCTCATCCGAACGTCGATCTCGGCGGGCGGGACGAGCGAGCTCTCCACGACCGCGGCCTCGTCGCCGGGCGACGGATAGTCGACGAGGATCTTCATGAGGAAGCGGTCGACCTGAGCCTCGGGAAGCGGATAGGTCCCCTCGGACTCGATCGGGTTTTGCGTCGCCAGCACGAGGAAGGGAAGCGGCACCCCGTAGGTCTCGCCGCCGATCGTCACCTGCTGCTCCTGCATCACCTCGAGCAGCGCGGACTGGACCTTCGCCGGCGCTCGGTTGATCTCGTCGGCGAGCAGGAAGTTCGCGAATACCGGCCCGAGCTCGGTGTCAAAGGTCCCGCTGTCGGGGCGGTAGATGCGAGTGCCGATGAGGTCGGAGGGCACGAGGTCGGGCGTGAACTGGATGCGCCGGAAGCTGCCGCCCACCACGGAGGCGAGCGTCTTGATCGTCAGCGTCTTGGCCAGCCCGGGAACGCCCTCGAGCAGCACGTGACCCCCGGCGAGGAGGGCGACCATCACGCGCTCGAGCATCGCGTCCTGGCCGATGATCACCTGCTTGATCTCGTAGAGCGCTCCCTCCAGCGCCTTGCGTGGCTCATCGTGGCTGCGGATTTCGTCCATGGCCGCCACGGTAGTTCCCGGACTGTCACCGACGGATAACGGTCCTCGGCCCACTACCCTCGGTCGGGTGCGCGTGCTCGTGGCCGAGGACGAACGCCGGGTCGCCGATGCGGTCGCCCGCGGCCTCCGGCGCGAGGGCATGGCGGTGGACGTGGCCTACGACGGCTCCTCGGCCCTCGACAAGGCCCGCCTCTACCCGTACGACGTGGTGGTGCTCGACCGCGACCTGCCGCGGATCCACGGCGACGAGGTTTGCCGCATCCTCCGGCGCGAGGAGCCGGACCGGCGCGTGCTCATGCTCACGGCCGCCGCGGGGGTCGACGACCTGGTCGACGGCCTCTCGCTGGGCGCCGACGACTACCTGGCCAAGCCGTTTGCCTTCGCGGAGCTGGTCGCCCGGCTGCAGGCGCTCGCCCGCCGAGCGACCCCGGCAAGACCGCCGACGCTGCGCGCGCGCGATGTGGAGCTCGACCCCGCGCGCCACACGGTCACGCGCGGCGGCCGCGAGGTCGAGCTGACGCCGAAGGAGTTCGCGGTGCTCGAGACGCTCATGGCGGCCGACGGCGCCGTGGTCTCGAACGACGAGCTCGTCGCGCGGGTGTGGGACGAGAACGCCGACCCGTTCACCAACTCCGCGCGAATGACGGTGCTTCGGCTCCGCCGAAAGCTCGGCGCGCCGCCCGTGGTCGAGACCGTGAAGGGCGCTGGTTACCGGGTATGAGACGGCTTCGCCCGACCATCCGGGCTCGCCTCACCGCGCTCTACGCGCTTCTCGTGGCGGCGTCGACCGGCGTCCTCCTCGGCGTCAGCTACTGGCTCCTCGGGCGCCACTTCGACCGCACCCTTCCGGAGAACGTCGCCAGCGACGCGCTCGAGGAGGTGGCCGTGCAGTACGTGGTCGCCTTCGCCGGCATCCTGCTCGTCGCAGCGGTGATCGGGTGGGCCGTGGCGGGCCGGTTGCTCGCGCCGCTCAAGCGCATCACCGGCACGGCTCGCCGCGTGTCCGAGGAGCGGCTTGGGGAGCGAATCGCCGTGTCTGGTCCCCACGACGAGCTGCGCGAGTTGGGCGAGACGCTCAACTCGATGCTCGACCGCCTCGAAGAGTCGTTCGACGCCCAGCGCCGCTTCGTCGCGAACGCGAGCCACGAGCTCCGCAGCCCGCTCACGGTGATCCGCTCGGAGGCCGAGGTGGCGCTCGCGAATCCCGAGCCGGATCTCGACGAGCTACGCGGCATGGCAGCCTCGGCGGTCCAGGCAAGCCGCCGGACTGAGGCGCTGCTCGAGAGCCTCCTGATCCTGGCTCGCAGCCAGCGGGGACTCGTGCGAAGCGAGCCGGTGGACCTCGCCGAGGCCGCGTCGGCGGCCGCGAAGCTGGCGGCCGGCCAGGCGAGCACCGAGACCGTGCGGGTGACGCTCGACCTCGAGCCCGCCGTGATCGAGGGAGACCGGGCGCTACTCGAGCGCCTGGCCGGAAACCTGCTCGAGAACGGCGTGCGCTACAACCGGCCGGGAGGTTTCGTCGCGGTCGGGACCCGCCGCGCGGACGGCCGGGCGGAGCTAGAGGTCGAGAACAGCGGTCCCGTCGTCGACCGGGCCGCCTCCGGCCGGCTGGCCGAGCCCTTCGAGCGGCTGGAGCGCAGCGCGGACGGGCCCGGCGCCGGCCTCGGGCTCTCGATCGTGCGCGCGGTCGCGGAGGCGCACGGTGGATCGCTTACGATCGAGCCGCGGCCGGGTGGGGGGCTGACCGTGGTGGTGCGCTTCCCTACAGCTCGCGGGCGTACCGCCACGGGCAGTCGCGGACGCCGCTTGCGGGGCGCTCCTGCATGACGGGGAGCGCCTCGCGCTCCTGACGCTCGGCGAGGCGGCCGTCCAGGCGCGTCAGGCCGTGCACCGAGCTCCCGAACAGCCCGACGCCGAGGACCGCCGCGGTAGCGATGACCACCCGCCTCGCGCGCATGGCGGTAAACCTAGTGGACGGTCAGGGAAGACGCCCGAACCAGCCCAGCGACAGCGCGCCGCCCAGCAGCAGGAGCACCGCGGCGCCACCGGCGAAGGCGGCCGTGATCTGCCTCCGCTCCTCGCGCGTGGCCACGCGTGAGCCGAGCTGCTCGTAGACGGTGGCGAGCTCCTCGCCGGCGTCTATCGAGAAGGTGCGGCCGCCGCTAATGGTGGCGATGCGGCGCATGGTCTCGCGATCGGGCGGCACCCGGCGGGTCACGCTCTCGCCCGCCCGCCCCTCGACCTGGATCGTGCCGCGATCGGTCCCGAGCGCCACCGTGTACACGGGAATTCGCAGGCGGGCGGCGCGCCGCGCCAGCGGCAGCGGGTCGAGGCCATGCGTCGAGGCGCCGTCGGAGAGCAGGATGACCGCGCCGGGCGGACGCTGGCGGCGCGGGCCCTCCCGGCGCTCGAGGATGGCGAGGGCGGCGCTCAGCGCCTTGCCGGTGGCGGTCCCCCCGGTTGGGCGCAGTCGCTCCAGAAGGGATCGCACGTCCGCCCGGTCCGGGCGCGGCGGCTCGACCGCCTGGACCGCGTGGTTGAACGTCACCGCCCCCACGCGCAGCCGGCCCGGAGCGCGGTCGAGGAAGCCGAGTGCCGCCTCACGCACGGCGTCGATCCGCGAAGGGGCAACGTCGCGCGCCTGCATGGAGCCAGACACGTCCGTCGCGAGCACGACCGCGGCCCGCTCCTCGGGGACCGCGACCGTCGCCTCGGGCCGGGCGAGCGCGACCGTTGCGATCGTCAGCGCCGCCGCGTAGAGGGCCATCGGCACGTGCCTGCGAAACCCGGGACGCCGCGGCGCGACGGACGGCAGGAGCCGCGGCGAGGCGAAGCTCGCGGCCGCCGCCCGGCGGCGACGGTCGACGACCAGGTAGGCGACCACGGCCAGCGGGACCAAGAGGAGGAGGAGCAGGAACCAGGGCGCCTGAAAGCTCACGGCGTTCGCTGAGGCCGCTTGTCGAGCTCGACCGTGATGGTCTGTCGCTCGCCGTCTCGGATCACGTCGACCTCGACCTCGTCGCCGGGCCGGCGGTCCGACACCGCGTCCGAGACGTCCTCGGGCTCGTCCACGGCGCGGCCGTCGATCTCCACGATCACGTCGCCCGCCCGGAGACCGGCCGCTCGCGCCGGTCCGCCACGGATGACCTCCGCGATAGACGCTCCGCTCGGGTGCTGGGCAGTCGTCACGCCGAGGTACGGGCGGACGATCCGCTCGCCGCGGCTGAGCCGGGGGAGAACCTCCCGAAGGGTGTTAGCGGGGACGGCGAAGCCGATGCCGACGTTTCCGGGGTTGCCGGCGGTGGCGATCTGGGCGTTCACTCCGACCACCCGTCCGCGGGCGTCGAGCAGCGGCCCCCCGGAGTTGCCGGGGTTGATGGGGGCGTCGGTCTGGATGGCCTCCTCGATCTGGAAGCCGTCCGGCGCCCGGATCTCGCGCCCCACGCCGGAGACGATTCCCGCGGTCGCGGTGCGGTCGAGCCCGAACGGATGCCCGATCGCGACCACGGCGTCGCCCACGCGGACCTTGTCGGAATCCGCGAGCGGAAGCGCGCGGATGGAGCCGACGGTCCCCGGATCCACCCGCAGCACCGCGAGGTCGGAGGAGGGGTCGGTGCCGAGCACGTCCGCCTCAACCAGGCGACCGGTGTCGTTGAACCGCACCTGCGCGGTCTCGGCGCCGCTAACGACGTGGGCGTTGGTCACGATCGTCCCGTCCCTGCGAACGACGAACCCGGTGCCGCCGGCGGGGCCGGCCTGCACCGAGACCACTGCCGGCCCGGCCGCCTGGTACACGCGGCCCGCAGGCGTGGACGGCAGCTGCCGATCGCCGCCCGCCGGGAGCAGCGCCGTGTCCTCGCCGTCGCCGCCGAGGAGCGCGACGAGGGCGAGCGCCAGCGCCGCGAGCGCCACGCCGAGGCCGGCCGCCGGGAGCCAACGGAACCGCCGGCGCGGCGGCTCGACCTCCTCGGCGGGCGCCGGATCCGACCGCGGACGCCTGCGCTCCTCGGCCTCCTGCGCCTGGCGGCGCCAGCGGGCGGACGAGAAGGGGCCCTGATCGACGTGCCGGCGTTCGTCGTGGTCGATCCAGAGGCTCCGCCTACGGGTCACCTTGGCGAGGGTAGGCGCCGCCGCGTCACCGCCGGATAACCGCGACCGCGAGCCGCCAGCTCCTCCACGGCGTCCGCGGCGATCCTCGCGCCGTCGTGGCGATCGCTCCAGTCGCGGATGGCGGCCGCCCGCTCCGCGTACCCGGGGTCTCCCAGAAGGCGGCGAACGGCGAGCCGCACGCCGCCGGGCGTCTGGAAGCGACGGGGTAGCGACACGCCCACGCCGGCCCAGCGGACGCGCGCCGCGTTCTCTGCCATGTCGCCGGCGTGGGGACAGGCGACCACGGGAGCCCCGCTGGCAAGGGCCCGGGCTAGCGTCCCATGCCCGGCATGGCAGACGACCGCGTCGCAGCGGGGCATGCTGCGCGCGTAGGAGAGCCAGTCGACGACGCGGGCGTTGGACGGCGCCGGCAGCGGCCGCGGCGGCGGGCGCCGGTTGGTCGTGGCGAGCACGCGCACGGGCTCGCCGGCGAGGCCCTCGAGGGCGGCGCGCATGAGCCGGTGGTGGGGGTCCTGCGACGTGCTCGGCGCAACCATCACGAGCGGATCGTCCCCCGGCGGCAACTCGACGTCGCCGAAGGGCTGCTCCCAGACGAGCGGTCCGGTCACGCGCACGGACGGCGTCCAGCGCCGGGGATACTCGAGCTGGGGAAAGGTCGCCACGAGCGCCAGCCGGCGGGAGATGCCGCCGTGCACGTCCTGTAGCGGCGGCAGCCCCACACGCGCGCGGGCGCCGTTGAGCTCCTCGCGTCCCAGCCGCTCGCCACTCGTGAGGAGCGGCCGGGCGAGCTGCCACAGCCGCTTGCCCGCGCGCGTGCGCGGGTAGACCGCGCCCACCGAGTAGACGGGGAAGCCGGGCTCGCCGACGGGGAGGACGTGGGGGACAAGCGTGGCCCAGGGGCGGGCCTCGAGCTCCGCCGCGAGCGCCGCCGCCACTGTGAGGATGTCGGCCACGACGAGCTCCGGGTCCAGGTCTCGGATCAGCTCACGCGTGTGCGAGGACGCCCGGACCGCCGCCTCATACGGCTTCAGCGGGCGCTCCCTCGTCGGGAAGACCCGGTACTCCGGCGCGGCGACGAATCCCATCCCCTCCCGCTCGACGTGAGGCCGCCACTTGCGCCAGGTCTCGAGCGTCACCCGGTGGCCGCGGCGGGCCAGCTCGGCGCCCAGCGCGATCGCGGGGAAGGCGTGGCCAGGATCGCCGAACGCCGCGAGCAGGAACCTGTGGCGGGCGGCCTCGGTCAGAGCATCTCCGCCAGCTCGCGGACTATCCGCTTGCGCTCGTCGTGCTCCATGGCCATGGGGGACACGATCAGCGTGCCAACGCCTGCGTCCCCGTAGACGGTGAGTCGCTCCCGGATGTGGTCGCGCGGCCCGGCGAGCGTGACGGTGTCGATCAGCTCGCTGGGGATGGCGGCCGCGGCTGCCTCCTTCTTTCCGTCGAGGTAGAGGTCCTGGATCTCCTTCGCCGCGTCCTCGAACCCGTAGCGCCGAACGAGCGCGTTGTAGAAGTTGCGCTCGCGGGAGCCCATGCCGCCGACGTACAGCGCCACGAACGGCCGCATCACGTCCCGGGCCCGCTCGATGTCGTTGTCGATCGCCACCTGCACGCTGGGCGCGACGTCGAAGCCGTCGAGCGAGCGGCCCGCGCGAGCCGCGCCCTCCTCAAGCAGCTTGCGCGACTCGTCGACGTGCTCGGGCGAGAAGAAGATGGGCAGCCAGCCGTCGGCGATCTCGCCGACAAGCTGGGTGTTCTTCGGGCCGATCGCGGCGACGTAGATATGGATCCGTTCCTGCACCGGCGCGATCATCAGCTTCAGGGCCTTGCCCGGACCGTCCGGGAGCGGCAGCGTGTAGGTCTCGCCCTCGTAGACGAGCCGCTCGCGGGCGAGCGCCTTGCGCACGATCTCGACGTACTCGCGCGTGCGCGCGAGCTGGCGAGCGAAGCGCTGACCGTGCCAGCCCTCGGCGACCTGGGGACCGGAGGGGCCGATTCCGAGCAGCATCCGCCCGTTCGAGAGCTGGTCGAGCGTGGCCGCGGTCATGGCGGTCATCGCGGGGGAGCGGGCCGGCATCTGGAAGATCGCCGATCCGATCCGGATGCGCTCGGTCTGGGCGGCCAGCCAGGCAAGCACCGTGGCGGCGTCCGAGCCGTAGGCCTCGGCGGCCCAGACCGAGTGGAAGCCCGCGACCTCCGCCTCCCGCACCAGGTCGAGCTGCTGGTCGGAGGTGAGCCCGAGCCCCCAGTAGCCGACGCTCAGCCCGAGCCGCATGCAAGTCTCCTTTCGCCGCTTGTGCGAGTCCGCCGGGAGGCGCATGCTACGCGAGCCGCGCACGGTCCCTTGCCGATGGCTCCGCACGCTTCGCGATGCTCGAGGCGTCCGCTCAGACCTCGCTCTCGCCGGGCCGGATCAACTGGATCTCCGGCACGACGCAGTGGCGCGAGGTGCGTAGCACGAAGCGGACCGCCTCCGCCACGTCCTCCGGCTGGATCATTTCCCCTTTCGGGACCTGACCCTCGATCCAGTCCGTCATCGCGGTCGCCACGAAGCCCGGGCAGAGCGCGGTGACCTGTATGCCGTCGGTCGAGAGCTCCATGTGGAGCGCCTGGCTCAGGCCGACCACGCCGAACTTCGTCGCCGAGTACGCGGCGAGCCACCCCTGACCCCGCTTGCCGGTTATCGAGGCCATGTTGGCGATCAGGGCCTTGCCGTGCTGTGCGCCGGCGTCCTTCAGCATCGGGATGCACTCGCGCGCGAGCAGATAGACCGCACGCAGGTTCACGTCGAGCTGAAGGTCGAGCCTCTTGGTCTCGGTCTCGGCCACCGGGCCGCCGATGCCGATGCCCGCGTTGTTGACCAGCACGTCGAGGCGGCCGAAGCGCTCCCTGTGCGCCTCGGCGACCTTCTTGATGTCCTCCTCGCGCGCCATGTTGGCCGCCACGGAGAGGACGTCGAGGCCCTCGTCGCGGAGCCCCTGAGCGGCGACCTCGAGCTTGTCGGGACGACGGGCGGCGACGGTCAGCCGGTACCCGTCGTGTCCCAGCGCCCTCGCGATGGCGAGCCCGATTCCGCTGGATCCGCCGGTGACTAGTGCGGCTCGCTCCACCGCGCCGGAACCCTATTTGAACGCTCCGTTAAGGACCTCGGCCGCGACTGAGAGCGTCTCGTACCCTTCGCTGCCCCGTGAGCCGCCGCGCCTCGATCGCCGCCGCCCTCCTCGCCTGCGCGTTGATCGGCGGCTGTGGAGGGAGCGACGGCGACGAGCCGGAGAGCCGACCCCCGCCGGTGGCCGACCCCGCGGAGTTCCCCAGGGCGAACGGCAAGACCCTGGCCGAGCTCCGCAGAGGACTGGGGCGCGCTGGCCCGGTGCTCGCGCCGTCCGTGCTGGTGCTGACCACGGGCGAGAACCGGTTCGGCTTCGGCCTCTTCGAGCGCGATCGCTCGCAGATCGCCGACGCGCAGGTGGTCGTCTACGTGGCGACCGTCAGCGGTGGCGAGGCCGAGGGGCCGTACGCCGCCCGCTACGAGTCGCTCGAGGTGAAGCCCCAGTTCCAGAGCCAACAGTCGGCTCGGGATCCCGATGCGGCCAAGTCCGTGTACGTGGCCGACATCCCGTTCAACAGGCCGGGGCAGTACGAGCTCCTGGGGATCGCACGGCTCGACGGCCGCCTCGTGGCCGCCACGCCGGCGAGCGGGCCCCTCAGGGTGATCAAGCCGGCGCAGGACCCGGTCCCGCGGGTCGGCGAGCGGGCACCGCGGATCCACACGCCCACGAAGACCGACGTGGGCGGCGACATCGCTTCGATCGACACGCGGGTTCCGCCCTCGTCGATGCACGAGACGGACTTCGCCGACGTGGTTGGGAAGAAGCCGATCGTGCTCGTCTTCGCCACCCCCCAGCTGTGTCAGAGCCGGGTGTGCGGTCCGGTGGTGGACATCGCGGAGCAGGTGAAGGCCGAGCGCGAGGGCGACGCGGAGTTCATCCACATGGAGATCTATCGCGACAACGCGATCGAGGAGGGCTTCCGGCCGCAGGTCCTCGCGTGGCGACTCCCCACCGAGCCGTGGGTGTTCGCGATCGA
>JACVRW010000098.1 GCA_014534235.1 Thermoleophilaceae bacterium
AGGAAGGCCCGTACCCGCCGCTCATAGCGGGGCGGGTCGACGTTCCAGGCCTCCACGTGGCCGGCGCGCGCGACGCGGTGGTAGGTCACCAGATCCGGAAGTGCGCGGGCGAACGCGTCCGAGGACGAGATGGGGACCGTCTTGTCCTGCGTCCCGTGGAACAGGAGGATCGGCATCCTGAACTGGTGTGCCCTCGCAATCTGGTCGAAGGCGCTCCAGTCGACGCCGATCCGCACGCAGACCATCCACTCCGTAGTCGTCGCCAGGAGACGCGGAAGCCCGCGCTCGTCGGAATGGAGATCGAGCACGGCGCGCCAGTCGAGGACCGGCGCGTTCAGGACCAGGGCGCGCACTCGGGCCGCAAGCCGGGACTCGCGCACGAACTGCGACACGATCGCGCCCCCCATGGAATCGCCGAGCAGTACGAACGAGCGCGCTCCCTCCCCCATCGCCCAGCGGGCGGCGGACTCGACGTCGCGCCATTCGGTCGCTCCCAGGTGGATCAACCCGTCGTCGCTCCGGGGTGCGCCGGGATCGTTGCGGTAGGCGATCAGCAGGCTCGGTAGCCCGGCGCGGCGAAGGGACGCGAGCACGCGCAGACCCTCCTGACGCGTGGCGTTGTGGCCGTGGACGAAGATCGCCCACGTCGCGCCGCGGCCGTCAATCACCCAGGCCGGCATGGGGCCGAGCTCGGACCGGAAGGCGATCTCCCGGTAGGGAACGCCGCGCGCCGCCCGCGGATCGCTCTCCCAGACCTGCCCGTCGAACGCCACATCCGTGCCCTCCTCGAGGTCGCCACGGACGTCGGTCACCCGGCGGGTGACCTGATCGCCCGTCGCCTCGACGATCTCGAGCAATCGCGTGCCCGTCCGGATAGTCGAGCCCGTAGATGCCGGGCCGCACGCTCGCCTCGTCGCGCTCGAACGCGACGAGGTACTCAGCGCGGTCGGCCGGCGCGTCGCGGACGACCCTCTCCACCGCGACGCTGTAGGGCGCGGGGTCGTGGTCCGGGTCGAGCAGCTTCGAGGGAGAACATCCAGCTGATGACCGCGACGCCCGCCGCGACCAGCAGCACGAACGTGAGCGCCGCGACGATCGCAAGGAGGCGCCAGCGGCGGCGCAGAGCGGCGGCCACGCCCTAGTCGCCCACGGGCTCGCTCGCCAGCTGGTGCCGCAGCCGCTCGCGGAGCTCCGCGAACTGAAAGCGCTCGTATGCGATCAGCACCGCCAGGAGCGCCGCCACGATGCCGAGCGTGGCGAGGGCCGGTAACTCGACGGCCGCCGGGATCAGCGCCACGAGCAGCACGGCGCACAGCAGCCGCTGCGAGCTGAACCGGTGGACGTTGCGCCACCGGAACGCCACGTGCGCAAGCAGGTAGACGGCGGTGCCGCCGAGCATCGCGAGCGCGATCTGCACGTCGAGCGGGTCCTCGACGTGCTCGAGCGTCTTCTTGAGGCCGAGCGCGACCAGCACGATGCCGGCCACCATCGGGAAGTGAAGGTACGAGAAGGAGTCTCGGGCGATCTCGTTCTGCTCCCGCCCGGCCGCAGCCTTCGACAGCCGCCGCTCGGCGACCAGCGCCACTACGTCGAAGTAGAGCCACCACAGCGCCGCGGCCACGACGACACCCAGGACCGCCGCGGCGACGACGCCGGCGTCCACGCCGCCCTCGGCGCCCACGCCGATCGCCACGATGGACTCGCCCAGGGCGATGATGACGATCAGTCCGTGGCGCTCGGCGAAGTGGCCGGGAACGAGCTTCCAGCCCTCCGAGCCGAACAGGTAGGGCTCGCCCATGTCGAGCATAAGGGCCAGCGCCCAGAGCGCGCCCTGGAGCGCGCCGTCCGCGGCGGAGGCAGCCACCAGCAGTCCGACCCCGATGGCGGTGCCCCCGGCGAGACCGATCACGGAGCGCCTCAGGGCCGGGTCATCGCGGCTTGCCACGATGAACAGCCCGATCTGGGCAAACCGGACGACCGCGTAGCCGCAGGCGAACAGCAGCGCCAAGTCGTCGAACGCCTCCGGCACGCACAACGCCACGACGAGCAGCGCCGCCATCGCGGCGAAGATGGCGAAGCGCACCACGCCCTCCTCGGGATCCACGACGCTGGTGAACCAGGCGTAGCCGACCCACGACCACCACAGAACCCCGAGGACGAGCAGACCCTGCGCCAGCCCCTCCCAGGTCGGGTTCGCGGCCATCAGCGCAGTGCACTGCGTGATCGCCAGCACGAAGACCAGGTCGAAGAACAGCTCGAGCGGGGTCACGCGGTCCTCGGACCGAAGGACCGCGGTGAGGCGAGGCGCCCCCGTACGGCCAACCGAGCTCACCCGGCTCATCATCGCAACCGGTGCGGCTTGCCGCGCATCGCGGGAGTCACGCGCTGGAGGTGCTCGCGGCGCGCGGAACCGCCGTCGGCGGCCACCTGAGTAGAGTTCGCCCGCAACCGAGAGACAGAGAGAGACAAGGAGAGACATGCGCTTCGGTGATTTGGCGAAGAGGGCGAAGGACATGGTGGACCAGCGGGGCGGGACGGAAGCGCTCAAGCGGGACGCGCAGGAGCTCAGGAACATCGCGCGCGGATCAGGAAGCGTCCAGGAGAAGGCGAAGCGGGCGGCCGAGGCGCTGAGGCGCCCGCGCCCCGGCCGGGGCGATGCCCCCGCAGCGGAGGACCGCCCGAGCACGCCCGGCGCCGCCGCGGGACCGGATCGTCCCGGCGAGACGGGCGCCGCCGCGGGACAGGGTCGGCCCGGCGAGACGGGCGCCGCCGCGGGACAGGATCGTCCCGGCGAGACGGCCGCCCCGGGCGCGGAGGATCGCCCCGCGGAGCCGGGCGCCGCCGCGGGACAGGATCGTCCCGGCGCCCCGGGCACTTACAAGCCTTAGCCGGGCGCGCGCTCCGGCGGCGGGAGTTCGGGCGGCGCGCCGGCGCGGCCGCCGTCCACTCGGAGGTGGCGCAGTGGACCAGATAGTCCAGATCGCCGGCGCACTGCTCATCGTCGCCGCCTACGCGGCGGCGCAGTTCGGCCGGCTCGGCCCACATTCGCGGCTGTACCTCGTGCTCAACCTGGTCGGCTCAGCCGTCCTCACGTGGCTCGCTTGGTACGAGAAGCAGTGGGGCTTCCTGCTGCTCGAGGCCGTGTGGGCGATCGTGTCGGCCTGGGGGCTGCTACAGGTCCTCCGCGGAAAGGCCCCCGCGGCGGCGCACTAGCGTCCCGACCGGCGGCCGCGCCCACCCGCGCCTAAGCGTCCTGTTGAACTGCTGCGACTGGTGGCGCCGCCACGACAAGTACGAGCGAGGGCCCGCCGCGGCGAGCGCGTACCGGGAACAACCCCGCCCGTCCGCCGCCGCACCGGCGCCCCGCGCCGGGGATACTGCGCAAGATCCAGCTGGGAGAGGAGCCGCATCGATGTCTCGCCGTACCTTCGCCGCGCTAGCCCTGACCCTTGGGCTCGCCGCGTCGGCGGCGGCGGGCACGCCGGCCGCCGCGGTCGCGAATGGCAAGGCGGCGAAGCGCCCGCTCCGGATGAACGAGATCCAGGTGATCGGTACGCACAACAGCTACCACCGCGAGCTGTCGGAGGCCGAGCGGGTTGCTCACGACGCGGTCTACGGAGGCGCGCCGATCTATGACGCTGTCCTGGCCTACAGCCACGCGTCGCTTCGGAACCAGCTGAGCCGGCAGGGAGCACGCGGGTTCGAGCTCGACCTCTACCCCGACCCCGCGGGCGGGGTCTACGCGAACCCGCTGCTCCGCCAGCGACTCGCGGCGAGCCCGCTCACCGATCGCGAGTGGTACCGGCCGGGCATCAAGGTCCTCCACACGGCGGACCTCGACTACTACTCCACGTGCGTCCGGCTGGTTACGTGCCTGCAGCGGCTGCGGCGGTGGTCGCGGGCAAACCCCGGTCACGTCCCCCTGCTCGTCCTGCTGGAGCTGAAGGCGACCGATCCCGTCGCCGGGGCGGTGGGCGGCGTGCAAGTGCCACCGTGGGACTCTCCCAGCCTTGACGCGCTGGACGCCGAGATCCGCTCCGTGTTCCGGCCGGACGAGCTGATCACCCCGGACGACGTGCGCCGCGGCGGGCTGACGCTCGAGCAGTCGGTGCTGCGCCGCGGCTGGCCGGCGCTACGGCGGGCGCGCGGCAGGGTCGTGTTCCTCATGGACAACAACCCCGGGCCGATCAGCGCCGCCTACACCGCGGGCCGGCCGAGCCTCGAGGGTCGCGTGCTGTTCACGAACGCCCGTCCGGGCAGCCCCGACGCCGCGTTCGTCAAGCGCAACGAGCCCACGGGCACGAACCTCGAGCAGATCCGCGAGCTCGTTCGGACCGGCTACCTGGTCCGGACGCGCTCCGACGAGCCGCTCGCGACCGTCCTGTCCGGCGACGAGACACGCATGCGCGCGGCTCTCGCCAGCGGCGCGCAGCTCGTGTCGACCGACTTCCCGGAGGTGGGGATGAGCGCCCGCTACGACCGCGACTACGTGGTCGCGCTGCCGGAAGGCGGTCCGGCGCGGTGCAACCCCGCGCTACGACCACCTGGGTGCAGGAGCCGCACGCTCGAGCGGACACTCGCCGCGCGCAGGTTCGCGCGCTGGCTGTTTTCAATCCGGAGCGTCGACCGGCGGTGATCCGGCTCGTCCGCGCCAACCTGGGTCTGCTCGACGCCGCACTGGCGGGCGACGACTCGCTCTCGCGAGCGCTCGGCCACGACGTCGTGGCGGGCTGGGTCACCTTCACCGGCGCGCTGCGACCCACCCGCGACGCGCTTGCCGCAGACCCGAACGGCGCCGCCTGGGGCGCCCGCTTCTTCGTCGCCGGCGACCCGCCCGAGCTCGTGGGCTGGGGTGGCTTCAAGGGCCCGCCGAAGAATGGCGTGGTCGAGCTTGGCTACGAGATCGCCGAAGGGAGGCGCGGGCGTGGGCTCGCCACTGAGGCCACACTCGCGATGCTCGAGGAGGCGTTCGCGGACGCGCGGGTGACGGCCGTGATCGCCCACACGCTCCCCGAGCCGGGCCCCTCCACCCGCGTGCTCGACAAAGCCGGCTTCCGGTTTGACGGAGAGGCGCGCGAGCGCGGCGAGCTCGTCTGGCGCTTCTCACGTCGCCGCGCGTGAGCCACCCGGAGCTCCCGCCGGGCCCGCGCGCCCCCGCCGCCTGGCAGACGGTGGCGTGGACCGTGCGGCCGGCCGCCTTCCTGCGGCGCGTTCACGGCCGGTTCGGCGATCCCGTCACGGTCCGGACCTACTGGATGGACGAGCCGATGGTGCTCTTCTCGAATCCGGAGGCGGTGCGCGAGATGTTCCGGCTCGACCCGGAGGTCGCGCCCGCCGGCCAGAGCTGGGAGTTCCTGCGGCCGTTCGCCGGGCCGAATTCGATCCTCGTGCTCGACGGGGAGGAGCATCTCCGCGAGCGGCGGCTCATCCAGACGCCGTTCCACGGTGAGCGGATGCAAGCGCTGCGGTCGACGGTGGCGGAGCTGGCCCGCCGGGAGCTCCAGATGTGGAGCGGCCGCGTCACCACGCTCGAGCGGATGAGGCACCTGACGCTCGAGATCATCCTGCGTGTCGTCTTCGGCGCACGCGGCGAGCGGGAGGTCGCGGCGCTGCGCGAGGCCGTTCACGACACGCTGCAAAGCGTCCGCTCGATGCCGCGGATGCTGGCCATGTCGCTGATCCAGCGCGACCTCGGGCCGCACAGCCCATGGGGCCGCTTCCGGCTCGCGGTCGAGCGCTTCGACGCGCTGCTCCTCGACGTGGTGGCGCGCCGGCGGGCCGAGCCGGGCGGCGACTCGATGCTCGCCGTGCTGCTCGACCAGCGCGACGACGACGGCAACCCGCCGACGGACCGGCACCTGCGAGACCAGCTCGTCGCCCTGCTCGCGGCCGGGCATGACACATCGGCGGCCGCGCTGGCCTGGGCGTTCGAACGGCTCGCCCGCCATCCGGCCGTCCACGCCCGCCTCCGCGAGGACGATCCCGCGTACCTGGAAGCGCTCGTCAAGGAGGTCCTGCGCGTGCGGCCCGCGCTGACGATCGCTCCGCGCCGGCTGCGAGAGCCGGTCCGCATCGCGGGGAGGAGTCTGCCCGCGGGCGTCCATGTCGCCGCCTGCCTCTGGCTCGCGCTGCGCAGGGAGGACCTCTGGCTGGAGGCGGCCGCCTTCCGGCCGGAGCGATGGCTCGAGGGCGCGCCGCCGAACCCCACGTCGTGGATCCCTTTCGGCGGAGGCGTGCGCCGTTGCGCCGGCGCGCCCTTCGCCGAGATGGAGATGCGGGAGGTCCTGCGCGCCGCGGCCGACATGAAGATCCGCCCGGTGCGCCTCGAACCCGAACAGGCACGGCGGAGCGCGCTCGTCGTCGTCCCGGAGCGCGGCGGCGAGGTGCTGGTCGGGTGACTCAGCCCTCCAGCAGCTCCTTCAACGTCCCGACCCGCTCCCGCCAGTAGGCCTTCATCCGCTCCGCCGCTTCTGCGTCCGGGAGGCGCTCGTGCTGGACCGCCACGGCGCTCTTTCGCGCACCCTTCTCCATGAAGCCGACAATGACCCGGGTATCGCCGTCGGCCCAGTCGAAGCGGGCCGACTTGGGCCTCGTGGCGGTGCGCTCGCGAAGCTCGCCGTCCGGCAGCCACTGCAGGCGCAGCGACTCCTCGACAAACGCGTCGTATAGCCGGTCGACCGGCACTGCCACTGTCTTCGAGGCGCTGACCGCGAAGCCGCCGGCGTGCTGGCCGACCGCCCGGAGCTTGCGGGCGCGCTCATAGCCGACGGTCACCGCCTGGGCAGACCAACCCTCGATCCCATGCTCCTCGGCGACCCAGCGGGCGATGTCCCTGTGCGGACGCTCCTCGGCGCCCCATTCGTCGAGCAGGTCGAACCACTCCTCCCAGCCACGCCCGGTCCGGCGCCGGATGGCCTCGTTCGACATCGGCAGCGCCGGCCCCTCGGTCGCCTTGGGCCCCTCCGCGGCCAGCAGCATGGCGCGCGCGGCGGTGTAGCTCTCGCCCGTCTTCTCCATGCGCGCCCGTACGAGGCGCTTGAACGATCTCTGCCTGGTCATCTCGTGCTCCTCATGGCGCGACCCCGCGACTCACGCTCGCGACGCCCCGCCGGAAAGGGCAGCATGACCGGCGTCCCGAGGGCTCGAGCCCCCTTTGCCCCCGCGCTTGCCGGCGGCGTGAGCGCCGGAATCGGGAGTTGGGCGCGGGACCGCGCCGGGCGCAACGTAACAGCGACGACTCGCGGAGGTCAACTTCGTCCAAGCCGGCGCCGACAGCGGCGCCTACGCTTTGCCTCATGGATGGTGAGCTGAGCTTCTTCGAGCTGGGCGTGGGCGACGTCTCGCGCGCCCGGCGCTTCTACGGCAGCCTGTTCGGCTGGGAGTTCGTCGAGGAGGGCAACGGCGCGACGATCGAGACGCCGAACGTCCCTGGCGGGATACATCCGGGCGACGAGGGCGCGAGCCCGTACGTCTTCTTTCGGGTCTCCGACTTGGACGCCGCGCTCGAGCGGGTGCGCGAGCTGGGCGGCGACACGGCGGGCTGGGACTCGAGCGACGACGATCCCGAGACGGTCGCCCGCTTCGGGCGCTTCGTCATGTGCAAGGACGACCAGGGCTCGACCTTCGGGCTCCACGAACCGCCGCGCCACTAGCCATGGCCGTCGAGGTCGCGCCGTCGCTGCGGGTGATCCGCCACGAGTCCGAGCACGACCGATGGGAGCTCGTCTTCGGCAACCCAGACCCGCGCCTTCGCGCCTACGTCGTCCACTACTGCGCATACGACGAGGAGACCTCGACGTTCACTCGCCGCATCGAGGCGCCGGCGTTGCGCGCTCCCTTGATCTTCAACTTCGGCCCGCCCATCGCCGTGTGCGCGCCGCGCGCCGAGGTGAGCGATTGGCGGCTGCTCGACGACGGGCTCGTCGCCGGCTTGTACGACACCTACGCGCTGGTCGAGTCGAGCGGGAGCCAGAGCGGCGTCGAGGTATACCTGACCCCGGTCGGTGCCAGGCTCGTGCTCGGCATGCCGATGCGCCACCTGAAGGGCCAGGTCATCACCCTCGACGAGTGCTTCGGTGCGCTCGCGGGGCTAGTACGCGAGCAGCTGCTGGAGGCGGCCAGCTGGGACGAGCGGTTTTCGATCGTCGACTCGTTCCTGCTGCCGCGGGTGGCGGCCGCCGAGCCGCCGCCGCCGAGCCTGACCTGGGCGCTGTCGCGGCTCCACGCGACGAACGGAGTCGTCGACATCGGCTCGCTGACGGACGAGCTCCGCTGCAGCCGCCGTTACCTGATCGGCCTCTTCAACGACCACGTCGGGCTGCCGCCGAAGCTGTACGCGCGCATCCTGCGCTTCCGGCACGCGCTCGAGCTCGCGGGCGGGTACGACGGCATGGGGTGGGCCGAGATCGCGCACCGAAGCGGCTACTACGACCAGGCGCACATGGTGCGCGACTTCCAGCAGTTCACGGGACACTCGCCCACCGACTACCAGCGGCTCACGCTGCCGGACAGCGGCGGGGTGGTGGGCGACTGACGACTGCGGCGCTGCGGCCGGGGTCGATCGAGGCGCCCGGCAAGGGGGTCGACCCTGCGGCTATACGCCGGCGTCGCTCCCCGGCTCGACCTGGATCTTCGTCACCAGTCGGCGCGGCGCGAGCGCGAACGCGGCAACCGCGGCCGCCAGGAGCAACACGGCCATACAGACTCCGAACCCGGCCCGGGCGGCAACGTCGTAGGCGTCATCGACCCGGGCGACGAGCTGGTCGCGCAGTGGTCCGGCCACCTCGGCGAGGGCGTCACGGGCCTCCTCGATGGACCCCTCGGCACGCTCTCGCTGCCCTGCCGAGAACCCCCGCGCGTCCGCGATTCGATTGCCATAGACGGCGGCGAACACCGTCCCGACGATCGCGACGCCCAGCGCGCCGCCCACCTGCCGCGCCAGCTGGTTGACGGCGCCACCGTCGCCCGCCTTGTCCTCGCCGAGGTCGTTCATGATGACCGCGGTCGCGGGCGGCACCGATAACGCGATCAGCGCACCGATCAGGGCGGTAGACAGGAGCACGACAGCGACTGTTGTGTTCCTGCCCAGGAGCAAGAGCGGCCCGATGGCGGCGGCCAGGGCGACGATCCCGCCCGCCACGGTCAGCCGCGGTCCGAGCGCGGCGAAGACGCGCGCGTTGTAGCGGGCGCCGATGGCACCTCCGATCCCGAGCGGGCCGAGCACCAGTCCGGCCGCCACCGGCGAGCGGTCCTGCACGTACTGCAGATACTGCGGGAGCAGGAACATGGTCCCGAGGAAGGCGATGTAGACGCTCAGGATCGCCAGCGCTCCGGCAGCCACCGCCGGCCGGGCGAGCACGCGGACGTCAAAGAGCGGCTGCCGACGCTGCAGCTCCGTCCGCACGAACAGGGCGCCGGCGAGGACGCCGACGGCGCCGGTGGCGATCACGTGAGGACTGCTCCAGCCGGCGTCGGGCCCCTCGATCAGCGCGAACACGATGCACCCGAGCGAGACGATCGACAGCGCCACCCCGGGAAGGTCGATCGGCGGCGTGCCCGGGCGGGTCGACTCGGGCAGGACCCTCATCCCAGCCGGCACGACGAGCACGGCCACGGGCACGTTCACGAGGAAGACCGCCTCCCAGCCCACCTCGCGCACGAGGACCCCTCCGAGCACCGGCCCGATCACCAGCCCGATACCGGCCACAGCCGCCCACACGCCGAGCGCCTTGGGTCGCTCCTCCGGCGGAAACATCACGGCGACCAGGGACAACGCGGGAGGCAGCACGCACGCCGCGGCGACGCCCATCAGGGCCCGCGCACCGATCAGCGCGACCGCCGACGGCGCGAGGGCGCAGAGCACGGAGGACACGGCGAACGCCGCCATCCCGGAGAGGAAGATTCGCTTGCGTCCAAACCGGTCCGCGAGCCCGCTCCCCATCAGCAGGAGACCGGCCAGCGCGACGAGGAAGGCGTCGATCACCCACTGCAGCTCGCCGACGCCGGCGTCCAGCTCCTCCGCAATGTCCGGAAGCGCCACGTTGACGATCGTCATGTCGACGGCGCTGATGAACATCGCCGCACAGACGACGAGCAGTCCCTGCTGGCGTCGCTCGTGCGGCCGGTCGCCCTCGAAGGGCAGGTGCAGGAGGTGGTGGGGTAACTCCACTGGAGGGTCGAGTCCGTGCCGCGGGGCGGGCCCGCCGTTGGCAAGATACTGCCGACCCCGTCGCTCGGTTGGCAGCCGCTCACCGTGAGGTCCGCGCCTGGCGTCGGCTACGGTCCCGGATCGTGACCGTTCCAACTCGCGGGCAGATCGTCGCACTGGCCGAGATGGCCGGTCACCCATTGCCGCCCGAGCGGGTCGGACCTGCGGGCGAGGCGTTCGCGTCGGTGATGGCGCTCGCGGTGACGCTGGACGACCTGCCCCTCGAGGGCGTCGAGCCGGCGCTCGGGCCGGGCAGCCCGGTGAGCACGCCTCCCGACGCGTGACCGCCCCCGACCCGAGCCTTCTTACGATCGCCGAGGCCCGCCGCGAGCTGGCCGCAGGACGGATGTCGGCCGTCGAGCTGACGGAGGCCGTGCTGCGGCGCATCGCGGAGATCGACGGCGTCCTCAACGCGTATCTACACGTCGACTCGGACGGCGCGCTGGCGCAGGCCCGCGGCGTGGATCGGGAGCCGACCGGCGGACCGCTCGAGGGCGTACCGGTCTGCGTCAAGGACGTCATCCACGTCGCCGGCATCACGACCACGGCAGGAGCGGCGGGCTGGCGGCGGGCGCCGACACAAGACGCGGGCGCGGTCGCACGCCTACGCGCGGCGGGAGCGGTGATAGTAGGGAAGGGCAATACGAACGAGTTCGCCTACGGGATCGACGGTCGCAACCCACACCACGGCGACTGCTGCAACCCGCACGATCCCGCGCGGGCCTCCGGGGGGTCCAGCGCCGGCCCCGCGGTCGCCGTCGCAGCGGGGATGGCGCTCGCGGGATTGGGCACCGACACGACCGGGTCGATCCGCGTCCCCGCCTCGCTGTGCGGCCTGGTCGGGATCCGGCCGACCGTAGGGCGAGTGTCGCGCGCCGGGGTAGTGCCGCTCTCGTGGTCGTATGACACCGTCGGACCGCTCACACGGACGGTCGAGGACGCCGCGATCATGCTGGGCGTCCTCGCCGGTCAGGACCCGAGCGATCCCGTCTCGTCCGATCGCCTGGTGCCCGACTACAGGCCACCCGATGACGCCGACCTGCGTGGCCTGCGGCTGGGCCTCGCGGAGGAGCTGATCGAGCTCGCTGAGCCCGAGGTCGCGGGCGGCGTGCGCGAGACCGCGCGGCGTCTCTCGTCGCTCGGCGCCGAGATCGTGGAGCTTCGCTTCGAGCGGCTGCGCACCGCACCGGCGATTCATCGCGTC
>JACVRW010000007.1 GCA_014534235.1 Thermoleophilaceae bacterium
ATTGGGCGGCGCGGACTGGTGACGTGGGCCACGTTCGCCACGTACAGCGCATCCGCCCATCGGTGATGGACCTTGCCCCGCGCGAATCCGAGTGCTTCCTCGTCACGCCCGCTCATTCTCGCGGCCGAAGCTGTGCACGAGAAAGTGCATCGGCTCGTGCATAGGTGGCGGTTCCGAGCGGTGCGCCTCGGTGCGGGAAACGGCGGTCTAGCGAGCTGAGGACCCGCATAGGAGTGCGTCCCCCCGCAAACTGGACGGCCGGTCCCGCTGGTACGCTCTTTCGAGGCGGGGGCCTCGCCGCTGCAGCCATTCCGAGGTCCCCTCATTCCGGCATTGACCTCACAGCTCGATCATCGCGACGGTCCTCGCGACGAGTGCGGCGTCTTCGGCGTCTACGCCCCGCAGAACGACGTCGCCCGACTCGCGTACTTCGCCCTGTACGCGCTCCAGCACCGCGGCCAGGAGTCGGCCGGGATCGCGACCTCCGACGACGGTCACATCATGACCGTGCGCGATCTCGGCCTGGTGTCCCAGGTGTTCGACGAGGAGAAGCTCCGCGCGCTCCAGGGGCAGATGGCGGTCGGCCACGTGCGTTACTCGACCACCGGCTCCTCCGCCTGGGAGAACGCCCAGCCGGTCTGGCGCTCGGACCGCCGGCAGATCGCGCTCGCGCACAACGGGAATCTGATCAACGCGGTCGAGCTGCACGCGGAGCTGACTGAGCGTGGCGTCCAGTTTCGGGGGACGTCCGACTCGGAGCTGATCGCGGCGCTGCTCTCCACCCACGAGGCCGACCGCGTGGAGGACGCGGTCGCCGATGTGGTGCCCCGGCTCGAGGGGGCCTTCTCGACCGTGGTGCTGACGAAGGACTCCGTGGTCGCCTTCCGCGACGGCGCCGGGCTGCGGCCGCTCGCGCTTGGCAGGCTGGGCGACCGCTATTGCGTGGCGTCGGAGAGCTGCGCGTTCGACATCATCGGCGGCGAGCTCCTGCGAGAGGTGCTGCCGGGCGAGATGGTGTCGCTCGGCGAGCGGGGCATCGAGACGCGGCGGCTCGTGGAAACGGAGCGCCGGGCGTTCTGCGTCTTCGAACATATCTACTTCGCCCGTCCGGACTCGATGCTCGAGGGCAACCGGACGCAAGTCTCGCGTCGCAAGATGGGAGAGATCCTGTGGCGCGAGGCGCCGGCCAAGGCCGACGTCGTGATTGCCGTCCCGGACTCCGGGAACGCGGCCGCGGCCGGCTATTCGAAGGCGTCCGGCATCCCCCGCGACGACGGGCTGATCAAGAACCGCTACGTCGCGCGTACCTTCATCCAGCCGGGTCAGGAGCTGCGCAAGCACGGCCTGCGGATGAAGTTCAATCCGCTGCGGGAGGTCGTCGAGCGCAAGCGGCTCGTGGTCGTGGACGACTCGATCGTGCGTGGCAACACCACCCGCCAGATCGTTCGGATGCTGCGCGATGCCGGCGCGGCAGAGATCCACATGCGGATCTCGGCGCCGCCGATTCGCCATCCCTGCCACTACGGGATCGACATGTCCACCACCCAGGAGATGGTGGCCTATGGCCGCACGGAGGAGGAGGTCGCCCGCGAGCTCGAGTGCGACTCGCTCGCGTACCTCTCGCTCGACGGCGTGTACGAGGCGATCCGGTCGACGCGTGAGACCCATTGCGACGCCTGCTTCTCCGGCGAGTACCCACTCGAGCGGACCGACTCGGCGAGCGGCAAGTTCGCCCTCGAGGAGCTGGCGCAGCCGGCGGCGGTGAGCTGAGCGTTTCCGAACGCCATCGCTTCGTAACAAGTCTGCGCGCTGTGAAACAGCCGCGTGACAAATCCCAGTCGCGCCATGAAAGGCAGCGCCCCTCCCTCCGGGGGCGGCGCTAGGGTGGCCTGCGCGATGGACCTCGCCCGCGCACTTCACCAGCACTTCGGGTTCGCCCGCTTCCGTCCGGGCCAGGAGGACGCGTGCCGCGCCGCGCTCGACGGCCGCGACGTGCTCGTGGTGATGCCCACGGGCTCGGGCAAGTCCCTCTGCTACCAGCTTCCGGCGCTGCTGCGCGACGACCTGACGGTTGTCGTGTCCCCGCTCGTCGCGCTGATGCAGGACCAGGTCGAGGCGCTCGCCGCCCGCGGCCTGGGCGACCGCGTCGCGCTAGTGAACGCCCAGCAGGACCAGGCGGCGAACGCCGCGGTGCTCCGCCGCGCCGCCGCCGGCGACCTCCGCCTGCTCTACGTCGCGCCCGAGCGCTTCGCGGCGCTCGGCTTCCTCGAGCGGATGGCGGGGGCCCGAGTGGGCCTATTCGTGGTCGACGAGGCGCACTGCGTCTCCCAGTGGGGGCACGATTTCCGGCCGGATTACTTCCGCTTGGCGGACGCCGCCCGTGCGCTCGGTGCCGCGGCCATCGTGGCCTCCACGGCCACGGCCACGCCGCGGGTGGCGGCGGACGTCGCGCGCCGCCTCGCGCTGCGCGACCCGCTGCGCATCGCCACCGGCTTCGACCGCCCGAATCTGGCCTTCGTCGTCGCGCGCCCCGCCGCACACGAGAGGCGCGCGTTGATGCTGGACGCGCTGCGAGCCGAGGACGCGCTGCCGGCCATCGTCTACGCAGGCACGCGGGCGGGCGCCGAAGAGCTGGCGGCCGACCTGACGCGTGCGCTCGGCGTGCAGGCGTCCGCCTACCACGCCGGACTCGATCGCGAGCGTCGCGCACAGGTGCAGCGACGCTTTCTGACCGACGACGTCCGCGTCATATGCGCGACGAACGCCTTCGGGATGGGGGTCGACAAGCCGAACGTCCGCACCGTGCTGCACGCGAGCGTTCCGGCGTCACTCGAGGCCTACTACCAGGAGGCCGGGCGGGCCGGCCGGGACGGAGCTCCGGCGCGGGCGCTCCTGCTGGCGGAGAACCGCGACAAGGCCCTGCACGTCCACTTCATCAAGCGTGAGGAGATCGAGGACGGCCTACCGGGTTGGCTCGCGGACCGGGTCGCCGCCGCCGCGGACGGCGACGGCCGCTACGTGCTCGAGGCAGCGAGGCTGGCCCGCGACCTGGGTGGCGACGGCGACCGGCTGCGCGCGCTGGTCGGTCACCTAACGCGCGCCGGCGTGCTGTCGCCGTCCCCCTCGGCACCCGACCGGATAGCGGGGAGGGTGCTCGGGCGGTTCGACCGCAAGGCCGCTGCGTTGTGCCGCTCCTCCGTTGAGGAGGCGGCCCGGGCGCGCTGGCGCCAGTACCGCGAGATCTGGGCCTACGTTGAGCAGAGCTCCTGCCGCCGAGCGGCGATCATGCGGCACTTCGGGGACCGCTCCCGTCCGCCGCTCGCGGCGGCCCACTGCTGCGACGTCTGTGACCCCTCGCTCCGCCCGGCCGCGCCGCCGCCCGATCCGGTCGAGCTCGAGAGCCTCGACGACGCGATCCTGTCCGTGGCGGGCGGTGCCCGACCGGCCGTCGGGCGAACCCTATGCGCGGAGATCCTGCACGGGTCACGCAGCAAGAAGATCCAGCGAAGCTCGTACGACGGTCTGCCCGCGTACGGCGTGTCCTCGCACATGCGCCGCGCCGACATCCTGACGCGGGTCGACGAGCTGATCGCCGAGGGTCGCCTCGAGACGACGGCCGGGCCGTATCCGGTGCTGCGCGTCACGGCGTGAGGGTTTCGCACGGCGCCCCGTCGCACGCGCCCCAGCGCGGTTCATCACACTCCGCGTGGCGGTTCTGATATCCGGCGCCGGCACGAACCTCCAGGCGCTGCTCGACACGGTGCACCGGCGGAAGGGAGTCGAGATCGTCGCGGTGGCGTCGAGCACGGCCGCCGCGGCGGGGCTGGCGAGGGCGGAGCGGGCCGGCGTGGAGACGGCGGCCTTCGCGCTCGCCGACTACCCCGCTCGTGCGGCCCGCGATCGGGCGCTCGCCGACTGGCTGTCGGCGCGCTCGGTGGAGCTCGTGGTGCTGGCCGGATTCATGGAGCTGCTGGAGCCGGAGTTCGTACAGCGCTTCGCCGGACGGATCATCAACGTGCATCCCGCGCTGTTGCCGGCCTTCCCGGGCGTGCGCGCCATCGAGCAGGCGCTCGAATACGGCGTGAAGGTCATTGGGGTGACCGTGCACTTCGTCGACGGGGGCGTCGACACAGGGCCGATCATCTTGCAGGAGTGCTTCCCGCTTCCCTATCCTCGGGACATTGCGGAGATCACGCAGCGCGTGCACTCTGTCGAGCACCGGTTGCTGCCGCGTGCGGTCCGGCTGATCGCGGAGGGTCGCGTGCGGATCGACGAACGAAACCCGCGACTGGTCCATACCGACGAGATAGAAGATGGAGCAGACTGAGCCCCGTGGCGTCGAGGCGGCCGCGCCCGGGGACGTCCAGGTTCGCCGCGCGCTGCTGAGCGTCTCCGACAAGCGCGGTCTGGTGGACTTTGCCCGCGGGCTGTCCGGGCTCGGGATCGCGATCGTCTCGACCGGCGGCACCGCCCGCGAGCTGGCGGACGAGGGCATCCGGGCGCAGCCCGTCGAGGACTACACCGGTTTTCCGGAGATCCTCGACGGGCGAGTGAAGACCCTCAACCCGCGCATCCACGCCGGTCTGCTTGCCGTGCGATCCGACCATGAGCACGTCGAGACGCTCAACAGGCTGGGGATCGCCCCCATCGACCTCGTGTGCGTGAACCTCTACCCCTTCGAGCGAGTCTCGGCGCAGAGGTGGGTCGACGACCAGGAGGTCATCGAGAACATTGACATCGGTGGGCCCACGCTGATCCGGGCGGCGGCGAAGAATCACCCCTACACAGCGGCGGTGGTGTCTCCGGAAAGCTACGACGCCGTCCTCGAGGAGCTGGGCTCGAGCGGTGGAAGGCTGTCGAGCCGCACCCGCGAGAGCCTGGCGGCGGAGGCATTCGCGTACACCGCCCGCTATGACGCGATGATCTCGCGATGGTTCGCCGAGCGCGAGGGCGACTTCCCGGCGCAGTACACGCGCTCGTTCGAGAAGGTGCTCGACCTCTCCTACGGCGAGAACCCACATCAGCGCGGCGCGTACTACGCCGAGACCGGCTCCCGCACGGACCTTCTCTCCATGGTGTCGAAGCTCCACGGCAGGGAGCTCTCGTTCAACAACCTGCTCGACCTCGACGCCGGCCGACGCCTCGTCGAGGAGTTCGAGCTGCCGGCGGCGACGGTCATCAAGCACAACAATCCCTGCGGAGCGGCCGTCGGCGCGGACCTCCCAGAAGCGTTCGAGAAAGCCCTCGCGACGGATCCGCAGAGCGCGTTCGGGGGCGTGTTCTGCTTCAACCGTCGGGTCGGGCAGGAGCTCGCGGAGAGGCTGCACGCGAGGTTCGTCGAGCTCGTGTTCGCGCCGGGCTACGACGAGGACGCCCTCGCGCTTCTCCGCGAGAAGCCGAACCTCCGCATCCTCGAGAACCGTGAGCGTCGGCGGGTGCCCGTGGGCGAGCACGACATGAAGCGTGTCCGGGGCGGCCTGTTGGTCCAGGACCGTGACACCGGCCTGGAGGTACGCGACGAGATGCGGGTGGCCACGCGGCGCAAGCCGAGCGAGGAGGAGTGGGGGGAGTTGCTGTTTGCGATGCGCGTGTGCAAGCACGTCCGCTCGAACGCGATCGTGCTTGCGCGCGGGCTGCGAACGGCAGGCGTCGGGGCCGGCCAGATGAGCCGGATCGACTCGGTCAGAATCGCGGTCGAGAAGGCACGCGCCGCGGGGATGGACCTGGGTCGCGCGGCGATGGCCTCCGACGCGTTCTTCCCCTTCGCCGACGGGCCGCAGCTTGCGATCGAGGCGGGGATCGGCTCGATCATCCAACCCGGCGGCTCGCAGCGCGACCTCGAGGTCGTCGAGGCGTGCGACGCCGCCGGCGTGGCGATGGTGTTCACGGGGCGCCGGCATTTCCGCCACTGAGCGCCTCGATGCGCGCCCGCTTCGACAGCGATCGAAGCGTCGCTAGAGTTGACGCCGAGGCTGCGCCGTGAGAGAGCCCCACCATCCATCATGTGACGAGCTGGAGCTCTCGGCCGTCCTCCACGCGCTCAGCGATCCCGCGCGGCTCGAGATCGTCCGCTGGTTGGCCGAGGGCGACGAGTGCACCTGCGGGACCTTCAAGCTCGGGCTCTCGAAGCCGACGCTCTCGCACCACTTCCGCGTCCTCCGCGAGGCCGGCGTGGTCCGCACCCGCCCCGACGGCCGCAAGCGGATGCTCTCGCTTCGCCGGGACGAGCTGAACGAGCGCTTCCCGGGGCTACTCGAAGCGGTGCTCGCTGCCTCGTCGGACCGTGAGCGAGTCGGAGTCTGAGCTCGGAGCCACGGGGCCGCCGCCCAGCGTGCCGCCGGCCCGGTCCTCGGTTCTCAATCGATCGATGGGCCGCCCGGGACTCGAACCCGGATCTCAAGGATTAACAGTGCCGCACCGGCTCTCACCGGCCACCGCCGTCGGGCGGCGTTGCGGTCTGGACCATCTCTTCACCCTCGGCTTGACGTTAGGGTGGGCAGCGTATGGCCTCTGAGGGCTCTCCCTTCCGGGGTTGCCTGCTGATAGCCCAATCCTGAGGATTGTCACGCTTCGGTACCTCAGGCTCTCAGGGCGTCCCAGCAAACAGCTGCCGACCAACCAGCGGTTTCCCTACTGGCGCTCCTCTGTGTTGAAGTCCCGCGCTCTGCCAATTGAGCTAACGGCCCTGGCCCAATTATGACGCTCGGCTGACCGGTCTATCGCGATGCCTACGCGAGGGCGCGGTCCCCGACGAAGCCGGTGCGCAGATCGCCCTCGCGCCTCACAGCGTCACTCCTGAGCGGGGCGAGGCCTCGATGCGCCTGGCCGTAGCGGAGGGCGCCGACCGCACGATCGAGGTGGGCTCGCGCCGGCGGGGGAGAGGCCCGAGTAGCCCCGACGAGAATCGAACTCGCGCTACGAGAGTGAAAGTCTCGCGTGCTAGCCACTACACCACGGGGCCGTGAGGCGATTCTAGATCGGGTCGTCCACCCTCGTGCGAACACCGCTCCGACCCGATCCGGATGGAGACGACGGACCACCTCGACGAAGCCCGAACGCGCTCGTCGCGGGGAGCGCGTCTCCACGTTAGGCGGGTCGGAACAGACGGCGTGAGGAGTCGACGAGTGCCGCGGCTGTGGCTCCCACCGTGGGCCGAAACCGACGTAGGCGCGTGCCGCGATCCGGTCGCCTATGGCTGCTCCGCCCTTGCCTGCTCGGCGCTCGCGTCGTAGCTCCCGCACGACGCCGCGAACACGAGCAGGGCGGCCACCACGCCGGCCCAGTGGCTCGCCGCGAGCATGACGATCGCTCCGGCCACGCCGCCGGCCACCGCAGAGAAGAGCGCATTTGCGAGCGGCAGCGACAGCAGCCGCGCGGTAGCGAGCGTGCACGCGACCCACGCGATCGGGCCGGCGATGAAGCCCCAGTCCTCGAAGAAGTCGTCGTCGAGCGGGAGCGCCAAGAGCACCACGGATAGGACGGCCACCGCGGCCGTCTGGACGCCGAGCGCCTTCCAGAACAGCCGGGCGTTCACCCGCCTGATACTAGACTCGCGCGGAGGGGCGCTTAGCTCAGTCGGGAGAGCGCGGCCCTTACAAGGCCGAGGCCGCAGGTTCGAACCCTGCAGCGCCCATCCGAACTGCGTCGGCACGCCGGTCCGCGCGGAGGAGGACGTGGCGCGGGCTGAGCCCGAGGGTGTGCCGGCGCGTCGTCGCCGCACCACCGGCGGCACGGCCGGCGCCCGCACTACGCGACAACCGCGCGCTCGACGCGTGTTCGCACAGGCGAGCCTCGGTAGGCGGGCTTTGCGAGCAGGACCTGCACGTCGCCGATGCGGCGCTCGAGGAAGCCGCCCTCGCACCAGTAGAGGTAAAGCTCCCACAGCCGCCGGAAGCGCCGGTCGTAGCCGAGCTCGGCCGCGCGGTCGGCGTTCCGGACGAAGTTCTCCCGCCACTCGCGCAGGGTCCTCGGGTAGTCCGCGGTGATGTCCTCGAGGTCGAGCATCCGCATGTCCGTGGCCCGCGCGGTCGACCGGGAGATCACCTCGACGGACGGCAGGCAGCCGGCGGGGAAGATCACATCCGTGAGGAAGCCTCGCGCCGCCTTCTCGATCTCGAACGCTCGGTCGTCTACCACGATCGCCTGGAGCAGCATCAGGCCATCCGGCTCGAGCAGCCTCGAGCAGCTCGAGAAGAAGGCGTCGAAGTACTGCCACCCGACGGCCTCGATCATCTCGATCGAGGCCAGCTTCGAGAAGCTCCCGCGGAGGTCGCGGTAGTCCTCGAACAGGACGGTCACGCGATCGTCGAGGCCCGCCTCGCGCACCCGCTCGGCCGCGAGGGCGTACTGCTCATTCGAGATCGTGGTGGTGGTGACACGGCAGCCGTACCGCCCCGCGGCGTGGAGCGCGAACGACCCCCAGCCGGTGCCGATCTCGATGACGTGGTCGTCGGGGGTCAGCTCGAGCTTGCGGCAGACCCGATCGAGCTTCGCCTCCTGCGCCTCGGCGAGCGTCATGTCGGGCGACTCCCACACCGCGCACGAGTAGGTCATCGTCTCGTCGAGGAAGAGCCGGAACAAGTCGTTTCCGAGGTCGTAGTGCGCGGCGATGGCCCGGCGCGCGCCGCCCCGGGTGTTGCGGGGAATTCGAGTGAGTGCATTGCGGAGCGGCGTGAACGGGCGCCGGAGGACGTCGACTCGGGGCAGCTGCCGCGCGCCGATGCGCACGAGCGAGACGACATCGTCGCAGTCCCAGCCGTCCGCGGCGTAGCACTCGGCCAGTGGCGTACCCCCGCGCGGCAGCGCGCGCCAGAACTCCCGGTCGTTCACGTGGACCGTTGCCCGAAGCCGAGCGTCGGCCGGACCGAATGCCCGCCGCCAGTCGCCGTCCACGAGCTCGATCCGACCTTCGCGCAACAGGCCGAGCACTGCCGAGGCGAGGGTGCGGGCGATCATCGTGCGAGCCGTGCATGGTACGGGGTGGCTAGAGTCGCCGCGACCGAAATCAGGAGGACGTGTGGATCCAAACCGCCTCAAGTCGATCCCGCTCTTCACCGACATCTCCGACGACGAGCTCACCGAGATCGCGACCTTCGCGCAGGAGACCAGCGTCGAGGCCGGGCGTGACCTGGTGCGCGAAGGCGACTTCTCGTACGAGTTCATGGTGATCGAGGAAGGGCAGGCCGAGGTGACCCGGGAGGGTGCGCACGTGGCGGATCTCGGTCCGGGCGACTTCTTCGGCGAAATGGGCCTGCTCGAAAAGACGCTCCGCAGCGCCACCGTGACGGCGAGGACCCCATGAAGCTCGTGACGTTGACGGGCTGGGAGCTGCGGCGAATCGAGCGCAGCGTGCCGCAGGCCGTCGCCCGCGTACGCGCCGCGCTCGAGGAGCGGCGCGCGAGCTGAGGCCGCTGCTGTCTCGCGATCCCGCCGCCAGGAGGCGCCTACTCGCGCTTGTCCTCGTCGCCGTGGTCGCCCTGATCGCCGGCCTCCTGGTGGGAGGCGCCGCGGACGGCGGCCCCGGGAGGGGCGGCGGCGAAGCGCGCTCGCAGGCGGAGCCCGAGCGGTCCGCTGTCGCCGCCGTCGACCGCCTGTCGCTGCGGGAGCAGGTCGGTCATGTCCTGATCTCGAGCTTTGACGAGCCGGCGGCGCCCGACTACATCCGGCGCCGGCTGCGCGCCCGCGAGACGGCCGGGGTCATCCTCTTCGCCCGCAACGGCGGCCCCCAAGACCACTGGCGTTCTCTTACCCGGTCGCTCCAGCGCGAGGCGGGCGGCGTGGCGCTGATCATGGTCGACCAGGAGGGCGGCCCGGTGAGGACCGTGAGCTTCGCCGGTCCCGCGGCGGGGCAGCCCTTCCAGGGCGGCCCGCCGGCGGTCGAATTGGCGGCGCGGGAGGCGGGGCGCGAGCTGCGCTCCGTCGGGGTGAACGTGAACCTCGCCCCCGTGGCCGACGTCGCCGCGCCCGGCTCGGCGCTTGGACCGCGCGCCTTCGCCGGCGACGCCTCGGCCGTCGCCGCGAGCGCGCGATCCTCGATAAGGGGCATGCGCGAGGCGCGGGTCGGCGCCACCGCAAAGCACTTCCCCGGCCTCGGAGCGTCCCCCGTGAACACCGACGACGCCTCGGTCACGCTCGACATCGACCGCGCGACGATGGACGAGCGGGAGCTTCCTCCATTCCAGGCGGCGATCGCCGAGCGCGTGCCGCTCGTGATGCTTTCGCATGCCCTCTACGCGGCGCTGGACGGCGAGAGCATCGCGTCGCAGTCGAGCGCGATCGTTTCCGGCCTGCTTCGCGGTGAGCTCGGCTTCGAGGGCGTGATCGTGACCGACAGCATCGAGGCCCAGGCCGTCCTGGATCGTTCCGGTGTGGCCGAGGCGGCCGAGCGCTCCATCGAGGCCGGCGTCGATCTGGTGCTCATGACGGGGTCCGCGAGCTGGAACGAGGTCTTCCCGCGGCTGCTCGAGCGAGCACGCGAGTCGTCCGCCTTTCGGCGGCGTGTGCGGGAGAGCGCCGCCCGTGTGCTCGAGCTGAAGCGCCTACTCCGCTGAGACCCGCTCGAGCGCGCGCTCCATCAGCTCTCGCTGCACCGAGCGCATCCCGCCGCGACGACGCTCCCACGCGTCGCCCGGACCGAGCTCCCAGGAGAAGGTGTCGTCGCAGAGGCAACGCTCCAGGGTGTCCTCGATCTCGCGCTTGAGCGGCTCGGAAGTGACGGGTGCGATCAGCTCGACCCGCGTGTCTAGGTTGCGCGGCATTAGGTCGCCGGAGCCGATCCAGTACGCGCGCTCCTCGCCCCGGTGGAAGCCGTAGATCCGCGAGTGCTCGAGGAACCGCCCCACGACCGAGACCACTCGGATGTTCTCGCTGACGCCCGGCACGCCCGCCCGCAGGCAGCAGATGCCGCGGACGTTCAGGTCGATCCGGACGCCCGCCTGAGAGGCCTCGTACAGCGCCTGGATGCATTTCCTGTCGACGAGCGAGTTCATCTTCATCACGATGCGCGCGTCCTCGCCCGCGCGATGTGCCTCGACCGTGCGCTCGATCTCGCGGAGGGCCCACGGGCGCATATGGTCCGGCGCCACGGTCGCCGTCTCGTAGCTCGGAGTGCGCGCCGCGCCGGTCAGCGCGTTGAAGAGCTCCGCGACGTCGGTGGCGAGTTCGCGATCGCAGGTGAAGAGCCCGAAGTCCTCGTACAGGCGGGCGGTCTTCGCGTGGTAGTTGCCGGTGCCGATGTGCACGTAGTGCCGCACGCCCTGACCTTCGCGGCGCACGACGAGCAGCGCCTTCGCGTGCGTCTTCAGCCCGGGCAGACCGTGGACCACGTGGGCGCCGGCCTCCTCCAGCGCTCTCGCCCAGCCGATGTTCCGGCGCTCGTCGAAGCGGGCCTTCAATTCCACCAGGCAGACCGCCTGCTTGCCGCGGTTGGCGGCTTCGATCAGCGACGGCACGAGCGCCGAGTCGTCGGAGGTGCGATACACCGTCATCTTTATCGCCAGCACGTCCGGGTCGTCCACGGCCTGCTGCACGAAGCGCTCGACGCTCGTGGCGAACGAGTCGTAGGGGTGGTGGACGAGGATGTCGCCGCTGCGCATTGCGGCGAACACGTCGGCCTTGCCTTGATCGCGGTCCGCGAATACGGGCTGGGTCACGGGCGCCCAGCTCGAATCGCGCAGGTCCCGGTGGCCGTCGACGTCGTAGACCTCCCAGAGGTCGTCGAGGTCGAGCTGGCCCTCCACGTCGATCACCTCCGTGTCCTCCACGCCCAGCTGCTCGATCAGGTAGGCGCGCATGTCCGCGTCCATTGTCGACGCGACCTCGAGCCGCACGACCTCGCCGAAGCGCCGGCGCCTCAGCTCGTCCTCGACGGCCTGGAGGAGGTCGTCGGCCTCGTCCGAGACGGTGAAGTCGGCGTCGCGAGTGACCCGGAAGTAGTCGTGGCGCATGATCTGCATGCCGGGGAACAGCTCGTCGAGGTGGCGCGCAATCACGTCCTCGAGCGGCACGAACGTGCTGTCGCCGATGTGCAGGAACCGCGGCAGCACCTCCTTCGGGACCTTCACTCGGGCGAAGGTCTCGCTCCGTGTGTCGGGGTCACGAAGCCAGACGGCGAGCGACAGTGACAGGTTCGAGATGTACGGGAAGGGGCGGCCCGGGCCGACGGCCAGCGGGGTCAGGACCGGGAAGATCTGGTCGCTGAAGAGCCGGTCGATCGTCTCGAGCTCGGGGCGCTCGCAGCCCGCGCAGTCGATCACCCGAATGCCATGCGCGGCGAGCTCCGGACGCACGCGCTGCTCCCACACCCGCGCGTGGCGCGACCCGAGCTCCCGCGTACGCTGGACGATGCGCTCGAGCGTGTCCCCCGGCGAGAGACCGTCCGGCCCGCGCGCATCGATCCCCGCCTCCAGCTGGTCGTGCAACCCGGCCACGCGGACCATGAAGAATTCGTCCAGGTTGTTGGCGTAAATCGCGAGGAACTTCGCTCGCTCGAGGAGCGGCGTTGCATCGTCCTCGGCGAGCTCCAAAACCCGCTCGTTGAACTGCAGCCAGGAGAGCTCGCGGTTCACGAACAGCTCCGGGGAGTCGAGGGTGGGGACCTCGGGGGTGGCGGTGATCGCTTCCATGTCACCCACTATGGTGCCGCATCGTGATCTGGCTGTTGCGCCACGGGGACGCCGCGGACGGCTCACCCGACGCGGAGCGCCCGCTCACCGACGAGGGCCGCGAGCAGTCGCGCGCGGCGGGCGCTGCGCTCAGGCTGCTCGGAGTGGAGGTCGACGCCTGTCTGACCAGCCCCAAGGTCCGGGCCGCGGACACGGCGAGGCTGGCCTGCGCCGAGCTGGGAGTGGAGCCGCGTCTGGAACCCAAGCTGGCCGGCGGCCCGTTCGACGCCGAGGCGCTGGCGGCGGGGCTGGGGGAGGACGTCCTGCTGGTGGGCCACGATCCCGACTTCTCCATGGCGGTGCACTCCCTCACCGGCGCGCAGGTGCGAATGAGCAAGGGGGGACTGGCAGGCATCGAGAAGGGGGAGCTCATCGTGCTGCTCCGCTCGCGCGACCTGAAGCGGATCGCGGGCTAGGCAAGCTGCTTCCCTGCGACCAGCTCGAGCAGCACGCCCTCGCGCAGGCCGCCACGCGCGATCCGCAGCCGCAGCCGGAGCACGTCCGAGAGCGCCTCGAGGACGAGGATGCCCGCCGGCAGCAGCCGCACCCGCTCGGTGTCGAGCTCGAAGCTGCGGGCGACCTCGTCGATCGGCGTCAGGGAGAGGATGCGAATGCCGCGCTCGAGCGTCTCGGGGGAGAGCTCGGCCCCCAGCAGCCGGCGCAGCGACGTGGCCGTGCCGCCGACCGCCACCGCGCTCTCCGCCGGCGGCGGCGCGAGCCCCTCGAACGTTCGGGCGACGTCACGGCGCACCTTGTCGAGCTCGTCGATCGAAGGCGGATCGGAGTGGAGGTAGCTGTCGGCCAGGAAGCCGGAGCCGATCCGGAACGACGCCGACCACGTCATAAGCCCGTTTGCTTCGCCGACGGCGACCTCGGTTGAACCGCCGCCGACGTCGATCACCGCGATCGTCCCCTGCGCGGGGCGGACGAGCGTGCGGGTCGCGCCCACGAAGGAGAGGCGTGCCTCCTCCTCGTCGGTGAGGACCGAAAGTCGCATCCCGCCCGCGCGCTCCACGGCCGCAACGAGCTCGTCGCGGTTGGGGGCGGTGCGGATCACCGCCGTGGCGACGGCGACGATCTCCTCGGCGCCCAGCCCGCGCGCGACCAGGGACTGCCTGCGCACGACCTCGGCGGTCTCGGCGATCTTCTCCGGGGGGATCGAGCCGCCGCGCACGAGGCTCCGGCCGATGCGGGTGAACGCCCGCTGGTTCACGAGCAGCCGCAGCGCGCCGTCGGTCGCGTCCGCCACCAGCAGCCGGGTGGTGTTGCTGCCGATGTCGATGCAGGCGCAGATCAAGCGGTGGGCGGCGCGAGCTCCGGGTGAGAGGCGTCCTCGAACTCGCGGAAGAGGCCGGTGACGACGAACGCGGTTTGCTCGCCGATGTCCACCGCGTTGTCGCCGATCCGTTCGATGCACCGGCCCACCAGCATCATGTGCATGGCCCACTCGCGTCGGTCGGGATCGTCCCCGATCTCGAGCACCAGCTTGAACAGATCCCGGTTCAGGCGGTCGATCTCGTCGTCCTGGCGCACGAGGTCCTGCGCGAGGCCGACATCGCGGCGCCCGAACGCCTGGCCGCATTCGATCATCTGCTGGCGAGCCTGCGCTCCCATCCGCTGGATGATGTCGAGCACGCGCTCGTCGAGAGGCGGCTCGTGGCCGGCGAGCGGAACGAGCTTCGCAATGTTCACGCACTGGTCGCCCATGCGCTCGATGTGCTTGATCACATGCAGGATGGCGGCGACGAGCCGCAGGTCCCGCGCGACCGGCGCCTGCCGCGCGAGCAGCGAGAGGACGCCCTGGTGCACCTCGAGGTATCGGCCGTCGATCCGGTCATCGTCGGCGATCACCATGCTGGCGAGCTCGACGTCCTGGTGCTGAACGGTCTCGAGCGCGCGGTCGAGCGCCGTGACCACCATGTCGAGTCCTCCGAGGGCCTGGCGCTCGAGCGCCAGGAGCTCTTCCTGGAAGTGCGTCCGTGTCGTCTGCGGCACGCTAGCCGACCTTGCCGGTGACGTATGCCTCCGTGCGTGGGTCGGACGGGTTCGTGAAGATCTTCTCGGTGTGGTCGAACTCGACGACGCGGCCGGTGCGGTGCTTTTCGTCCTCGTCGAGCTCGACGGTGAAGAAGGCAGTCTTGTCCGACACGCGCGCCGCCTGCTGCATGTTGTGCGTGACGATCACGATCGAGTATTCGTTCTCGAGGTCGAGCATGAGGTCCTCGATCTTGCCGGTGGAGATCGGGTCGAGCGCGGAGCAGGGCTCGTCCATCAGGATCACGTCGGGCTCGACGGCGAGGGCGCGCGCGATGCAGAGCCGCTGCTGCTGGCCGCCGGACATACCGAAGGCGTTGGTCTTCAGACGGTCCTTCACCTCGTCCCAGAGCACCGCGTGCCGGAGCGCGCGCTCGACGATCTCATCCATGTCGCCCTCCATGCCGAGCACGCGTGGACCGAACGCGATGTTGTCGTAGATCGACTTGGGGAACGGGTTCGGCTTCTGGAAGACCATCCCGATCCGCTTGCGGACCTCCACCGGGTCGACGTCGGCCGCGTAGAGGTCGTGCCCGTGGTAGAGCACCCGACCCCCCACGGCGGCACCGGGGATGAGGTCGTTCATCCGGTTGAGGCAGCGGATGAGAGTTGACTTGCCGCACCCGGACGGTCCGATAAGCGCGGTGATCTCGGTCTCGCCGATGTCGAAAGTGATGTCACGGACGGCCGGCTTGGTGCCGTACCTGACCGTCACTTCCTTGAGGCTGAAGACCGCCTCGCGCTGCGCGCGCAACTTTGGCTCGACGCCCTCGACGCCGGGCGCGGCGCTGTCGCCGTGGTGCACGTCCAGTCGCACGCCCGGGGCCCCGCGCTCGGGTACCTCGCGCTGCCGCTCCTGCCGCTCGTCGGTCATCCGCTCGGGCACTGTAGATCACCTACCACTTTTGCTCGTATCGATTCCGTAGCCAGATCGCGATCCCGTTCATGCACAGCAGGACGATCATCAAGAGGAGGATCCCGGCCGCCGCGAGCGGGAGGTAGTTGTTCAGTTCGTTCGAGGGGCGCGAGATCCAGTCGAAGATCTGGATCGGCATCGCGGTGAAGTTCGAGTCGAGCCCCTGAGGATTGAACGCGACGAAGGTAGCCGCTCCGACCACGATGAGGGGCGCCGTCTCGCCGATCGCGCGAGATAGGGCGAGGATCACCCCGGTCGCGATGCCGGGGATGGCGGCAGGGAGTACCTGGCGCCAGATCGTCTGCCACTGGGTGGCGCCGAGAGCCATCGAACCCTCCCGGATCGAGGACGGCACCGCCCGGATCGCCTCGCGGCCGGCGATGATCACCACTGGGAGCACCAGGAGGCCGAGCGTCAGGCCGCCGGCCAGGATCACGGGCCCCAGCGACAGCGGGCCGCGCACCAGGAAGGCCAGACCGAGGATGCCGTAGACGATCGAGGGAACCGCGGCGAGGTTCTGGATGTTCACCTCGATGAGGCGGTTGTACCACTTGGTGTTGTCCGCGTACTCCTCGAGGTAGATCGCCGTTGCGACCCCGACGGGGATGATGAACGCGGCGCAGACCGCCATCAGCCAGAGCGTTCCGGTGAGCGCCGCCTGGATGCCTGCCCGGTCGGCGTCGATGGAGGCGAAGCTCGTGACGAAGTCGAGGTTGAGGCGATCGACGCCGTCGGAGGCCACGTCCCAGAGCAGCACGGCCAGCATGAGGATGGCCAGGCCGAGAAATACCAGCATGGCCATCCGGAAGGCGAGGTCCTTCGCGCGGCGCGACGTCGTGGGCCGGGCGATCGCCTTGCCGCCGGCGCGGACGGCCTCTCCGTGCGCGCTCACTCGTACACCTGCCGGTACTTGCGGACGAAGCGGATCGAGAACAGGTTCATGACCAGCGTTATCAGGAACAGCAGCATCCCCACCGCGAAGACGGTCTTGTAGGCGATCGAGCCCGTCGCGATGTCGCCCTTGCCGGTGTTCGCGATGAAGGCCGTCATGGTCTCCATCGACTGGCCGAGGTTCAGTCCCCATTGGGGCTGGAGCCCCCCCGCGATCATCACGACCATCGTCTCGCCCACGGCTCGCGACATCGCGAGCACGAGCGAGGCGACGATCCCTGAGAGGGCCGCCGGGAACACCACGCGGGTGGTCACCTGGAGCTTCGACCCGCCCAGACCGAACGCCCCCTCGCGGAGCGACTGGGGAACCGCCGACATCGCGTCCTCCGAGATCGACGCGACCGTCGGGATGACGAGGAAGCCGACGATGATGCCCGCGGACAGCGCGTTGAAGATCTGGATGCTGTTGCCGAACAGGGCCTGGAGGATCTCGGGCGTGAAGAAGGTGAGCGCGAAGTAGCCGAAGACGATCGTTGGTACGCCGGCGAGAAGCTCGAGGATCGGCTTGATCGTTTTGCGGACGCCGGGCCGTGCGTACTCGCTCAGGTAGATCGCGGCGCCGAGCCCGAGCGGCGTTGCGACCAGCATCGCTATCGCGCCGACTACGAGCGTGCCGGTAACGAGCGGCAGCACGCCGAAGCTCGGCGGGTTGAACAGGGGTGCCCATTCCGTCCCGAACAGGAAGTCACCAACGGGGACATCCCCCAAGAAGACGATCGTCTCCTCGATGAGCGAGAGGACGATTCCGGTCGTCGTCAGCACCGAGACGAAGGCCGCGAGGACCAGCAGGCCCTTGATGATCTTCTCCCCGTAACGCGGGCGGGCCGCCCGGAGACTGATCTCCGGGCGGCCGGGCGCCTCAGCTCTGGCGCTCGCGTCCACCTAGGACGCGCCGAGCGCGCTGGTCGCCTTCTGTGCCTGCTGCTGGCTCATCGGCACGATCTGCGAGGCCTCGGCGATCGAGTCGTAGTTCTGGACGACATAGTCCATGAACGCCTTGACCGCGGGCTTACGCAGCGCCTTCTCGCTCGGGTACATGTAGAGCGGGCGCGACAGCGGCTTGTAATTGCCGCTCGCGATCGTCTCGAAGCTAGGCCTGACACAGCCGCTCCCGGCGTCTACGCCGACGAGGTTCAGGTTGTCCTTGTTCTGCTCGTAGTACGAGAACCCGAAGTAGCCGAGCCCGCCCTCTGTGCCCTCGATGCCCTGGACGAGCACGTTGTCGTCCTCGGAGGGCTGGTAGTCCTTGCGGCTGTTCCCCTCCTCACCGTTGATCTCCTCGGTGAAGAACTCGAACGTGCCCGAATCGGTTCCGGGGCCGAACAGCGTCAGTTCCGTATCGGGGAGCTTGGGGCCGATCTGGCTGAGCCGCTTCACCTTCGAGCCCTGCTGCCACAGCTCCGTGAGCTGCTCGGTGGTCAGGCAGTCGACCTCGAGGTTCTTGTTCGTCGTGATCGAGATGCCGTCGTTCGCGACCTGCACTTCCCTATAGGTCACGTTGCTCTTCTCGCAGAGCGGCACCTCTTCTTCCTCGTCGATCGGCCGAGACGCGTCCGAGATGTCGGTTTCACCGGCGCAGAACTTCTCGAAGCCGCCGCCGGTGCCGGAGGTGCCAACCGTCACCTTCACGCCCGGGTTCCGGGCCTGGAACTCCTCGGCCGCCGCCTGCGCGAACGGTCCCACCGTGCTCGAGCCGTCGATCCTGATCGTGCCGGAGATGTCGCCGCCTCCGCCGCCGTTCCCGTCGTCGTCGCCGCAGGCCGCCACGCCCAGGGCAAACGCGCCGCAGGCCGCGAAAGTGAGCAGCTTCCTCATTCGGATCCTTTCCTTAGTCGGTGTCATCTCGGCGTTCACGGTTCCAGCGGCCCAGTGAAAGTCTGTTATCGATCTGTCGCCGCCCTGTAAAAAAGGTGTGAAGGTGGCGTCAGTCGCTTCGCGGCTCTGGCCAGAAGCGGTACCCGAACCCGAAATGGGTGTGGATGAAGCGCCGATGGGGGAGCGCCTCCTCGAGCTTCAGGCGGAGCTTTCCGACGTACACGTCGACCGAACGGTCGGACTTGCGATAGGGCTCTCCCCACACCAGCCGGAAGAGGTCCTGGCGGCCAACGATCCGGTCCGGGCGCTCCGCCAGCGCGGTGAGCAGCTCGAGCTCGCGGACGGTGAGATGAAGGCGCCTTCCGGAGGCGAGAGCCACGAACTCGGCGGGCCTGATCTCGAGCTCGCCGGCTCGGACGACCCTCTGGTTGCGCGCGGCCTCCATTGCGGCGACCTTTTCATCCGGCTTCCGAGTCTCCGTTACATGCGGGTTTCCTCTCTGTGAAAAAGCTGTAACGACACCCGTTGATATACGGGTGCCGCCTGGCCTTCGCATAGACTCGGCCCGGATGTCCGAACTCCGGTTGGCCATCTTGGACTCGGATTCGGGTTTCGTCCGCGTGCTCGTCAAGCGGGCGGCAGATCTCGGCTGGCAGTACCGTCGGCTCGAGGCGGCTCCCCGGATCGAGGAGTTCGTGGCGATGCGCGTGAACGCGGTCGTGGTCGACCTGGCGCTGCTCGGTCCCGGCGCCTGGGACTTCCTCGAGCGCCTCTCGGGCGCCTTACCGGGGCTCGGGATAGTGGTGTGCAGCGGGCGCTCCACGGTGGCCCAGCGTGTGCGCGGGCTGCGGCTGGGCGCCGACGACTGGGTGACGAAGCCCTGTCACCCCGAGGAGGTGCTCGCGCGGGTCGAGGCCGTCGTGCGTCGTCGCAAGCGCGCCTCGGAGCGGGTGGAGTCTGGACCGCTCGTGGCGGGGGAGCTCGAGATCCGGGCCGACCAGTTCCAGGCCTTCGTGCGCTCGCGGAGCGTCGACCTAACCCGCCGGGAGTTCGAGGTGCTCCAGCTCCTGGCCGAGGCGAAGGGCAAGGTGCTCCAGCGCGAGGAGATCTACCAGGCCGTGTGGGGCTATGCGATGGCCCACGGCGATCGCTCCGTGGACGTCTTCATCCGGAAGGTGCGCCAGAAGGTCGAGAAGGCGTCGCCAGGGTGGAGCTACATCCATACGCATTTTGGCGTCGGGTACCGCTTCGATCCGGAGCGGCGCCACGAGCCTGAGCCCCACGAGCGGCCGGCCGGCCCGGCGCCCGCGCTCGACCTCGCGCACGATGGCTCGGAGGAGCTCTCCGAGGCCCGCGGCGCGCTCGACGAAGCCGACACCAGCCTGCTCGCCGGGTAGCCGAGCGCCGCTCGCCGGCAGCCCGCGCGGCCTCTCAGGAGGCCGAAGGGCCGTTGCCATACTTCGCGACCGCGATGTCGAGGAATCAGCGAATTGCGCTGGTAGTCGCGGCCCTCGTCGTGGCCGTCGTCGCGTTCGCCGTCGCCCAACCCGGCGACGGCGATGGCGGCGGTGAGGAGCGGGCCGCGCAGACGGCCCCAGCAGAGACGCGGACGGAGCCAGGCGGGAGGACGACCCCGACCGGGACCCAGCCGCGGGGGCGGCCGCAGCCGGAGATAACGCGCATCAGGCTCCGCGGCGGCACCGTGATCGGCGGCCCGAAGCGCATTCGGGCGACGACGGGCGACACAGTGCGCATCGTCGTGAACGCCGACGCGCGGGACGAGATCCACCTACACGGCTACGACCTGTATGAGAACGCAGCGCCCGGGCGACCCGCGCGGTTCGTTTTCAGGGCCGACATCGAGGGCGTCTTCGAGGTCGAGAGCCATGTGGCCGAGGACGCGGGGAAGGACCCGCTGATCGGCCGCCTGGTCGTCGAGCCCGCGTGATCCCCCTCGCGCACGGCCTCGTCGGCCGCGCCGATCTGCCGATACCGGAGTGGCTCTTCGGCTGGGCGGCGGCGATGGTGCTGGTGGTGTCGTTCGTCGCGCTCGCCGTGCTCTGGCCCGATCCGAGGCTCCAGCGGGAGGGGTGGCGGCCGCTGCCACGAGGGATCGGCCGCCTGCTGGCGAGCCGCCCGGTCGAGGTCGCCTGCGGCGCGATCGGCGTCCTCCTTCTTGCCGTGGTCGTCTACAGCGGCCTGCGTGGCACCCAGAGCTCGACCGCCAACTTCGCTCCCACCTTCATCTACGTGATCTTCTGGGTCGGGCTCGTCCCGGCCAGCGTGCTGCTGGGCGACGTCTTCAAGGCCTTCAATCCGTGGCGGGCGATCGGGCGCGCGGTCGGCTGGGTGGCACGCGGAGCGGCGCGCGGCGAGCTTCCGGCGCCGCTGGCCTACCCGCGAAGGCTGGGGCGCTGGCCCGCCGTGGCCGGCATCTTCGCCTTCGCGGCGATGGAGCTCGTCGCCTCGAACGGAGACAGGCCGGAGAACCTGGCGATCGCGACGCTCGTGTACTCGGCGCTGACCTTCGTGGCGATGGCGCTCTACGGGGTCGAGACGTGGGTCGAGCGCGGTGAGGCGTTCTCCGTCTACTTCAACCTGTTCGCGCGCCTCTCGCCGATCGAGACCCGTGACGGCGTAGTCGGCTTGCGCAAGCCGCTGGCCGGGCTGCCCACGGTCGAGCCGCTGCCGGGCACGGTCCCCCTGCTCGCCGTCATGATCGGGTCGGTCACCTTCGACGGTGCTGCCGAAGCGCCGATCTGGACCGGCATCGCCCCGGACATCGCGCGGCTGTTCGAGGACCTGGGGCTCTCGCCCCAAGGCGCGCTCGAGCTGACCTTCCTGCTCGGGCTGATCGCGGCGATCCTGATCGTCTACGCCTTCTATCGCCTCGGCGTGGTCGGCGCGAGGAGCGTGGGCGGCGGCTTCTCGGTTGACCGCCTCGCCGGCGCCTTCGTCCACACCCTCGTCCCGATCGCGCTCGCGTACGTCGCCGCCCACTACTTCACGCTGCTGCTGTTCCAGGGCCAGGCCATCAGCTTCCTCGCCTCCGACCCCCTGGGGGACGGCGCGGACCTATTCGGCACGGCCGACAGCCAGATCGACTACGGACTGATCGGCGCCAACGCCACCTGGTACTGGCAGGTGGGGTTCGTCGTCACCGGCCACGTGGCGGCGCTGACGCTCGCGCACGACCGGGCGCTCGCGATATACGACGACGCGGGGCTCGCCGTCCGCTCGCAGTACTGGATGCTGGCGGTGATGGTGGGCTTCACGAGCCTGGCGCTCTGGCTCCTGTCGCAGGCGAACGTCTGACGCTGGCCCGCAGCCGGCGGCGAAGTACTCCACCGGCTGACGCGGCTGTGCGCGTGCGGCGCGACGTCAGCGGTAACGGACCGGAGCCGGCGCGCTCCGGACGAGCGCCGCGCCGACCACGACGAGCAGCGCGCCGAATGCCAGGAACGCGAGATCCCAGCCGAGCGGTCCCCCGAGGTCGTCGCGAACGTGGTGGATGCCGAGGAGCTGGTGGTCGACGACCCCCTCGACCACGTTGAAGACGCCCCAGCCGGCGAGCATCAGCCCTAGGTGCGTCCGCCAGGGCGGCGCCAGCTCCCGCCGCTGCCAGGCGCGGATCGTCAGCGCCACTCCGGCGGCCACCAGGATCCACGTAGCGAGGTGGAATATGCCGTCGGCCAGCGTATTCGCCTCGAGCCCGGTGACGGTGTCCATCGGGTGGTCACCGGTGTCGCTGAGCAGGTGATGCCACTGGAGAACCTGGTGCAGAACGATGCCGTCGATGAACCCGCCGAGGCCGAGGCCCAAGACGAAGGCAGGCGCCTCCGGGGGATCGCCTCCCGCCGGCGTCAACGCGCCGCCGCCTCAGACGTCGGGCCGAGCGCGAAGAAGCGAAGCACCCGGTCGCTCACGAGTTCCGGCCTCTCGTCGACGATGAAGTGTCCGGCCCGGGGCACGATCTCGACGTCGAGGGCCTCCACTCGGGCGGCTTGATCGCGCACGAGTCGAGCCGGAATGACCGGGTCGCGTTCCCCCACGACCAGGAGCGTCGGCACCTCGAGCGGCCTCCGGGCGTAGCGTCCGGCCGCGACCGCGGGGCCGTCGCGGAGGAGGAAGTTCCGGTAGAGCGACTCGGTGGCGCCCGCCCGGTCGCCGGTCAGGCGCCTCGTGAACGCCTCGAGGTCTTCGTCCTGGAACGGGCCGCCGCGCTGAAGGACGAGGCGCGCCAGTCCTCGCTCCACGGCAAGCCTCCCTATGTACGGGAGGCTCAGAGGGATCTGGTACGCGACGCGCCACACGTGGAGCATCGCCCTTGGGTCCCGCGACGGCCACGGCGGAACGACCCCAAGCGCCACGAAGCTGCCGATCCGATCCGGTTCGTCGAGGCAGAGCAGGAACCCGATCCAGCCGCCCCAGTCGTGTCCCACGATCCGAACCCGCCCGAGGCCGAGCTCGTCGAGCAGGGCGAGCACGTCGCGTGCCATAGTCTTCGGGCTGTAGCCCGCCGTCGGGACGTCGGTCCAGCCGAACCCACGCAGGTCGGGACAGATCACGCGAGCATGTGGCGCGAGCAGGGGGATGACCCCACGCCAGAGGTACCAGTGCTGCGGCCAGCCGTGCAGCATGACGATCGGCTCGCCGTCGCCCGCCTCGGCCACGTGCATCCGCAGTCCCGCGGCGTCCAGGAACCGGTGCTCCACGCCGGGCACTTCCGGGAAGCCGTCGGTCCGGTCACGCTCGTAGCGGTCCACGGGCGCACGGTTGCCCGGGACCGCGGACGGCAATCCCGCCTGGCCGGCGCCCGACGGCACGACCGTTACATCGCGGTGGGCAACGCGTCGGGGACGAGCATGACGAGGGTCCCGTATGCCAGGAGTGCGGCGGCTGCAAGGCGCGTCGCTCGCTGTCCGAGGGGCGGCGACTTCTCGGCGAAGATCACGAGGACGATCGCGGCCAGGATGGCCACGTTCATCATCCCCAGCGGGAACACGATCACGAAGAAGAGCAGCAGCACCCCATTCCGTGGAACCGGGATCAACGACTCTAGGTCCGGCGGGTTCCGGGTAAGGTCCAGGTACCGCGATGGCTAAGCAGGCTGACGGACAGAAGCCGGAGGAGCAGGTCCGGTCGTTCTACGAGCAGGCCGAGGGCCGGATGTCCAAGGCGCTCGAGGAGCTCGTGGCGCGCGAGTCGTTCGGGGTGCTGCTCGCGCGCATGACCGAGAACGTCGTCGCCATGTGGAAGATCGGCAGCGACATGGCAGACCTCACGTTGCGCAACCTGCGCCTCGCCGGCCGGCAGGACATCGTGCGCCTGAGCCGCCAGCTGGGCCGCACCGAGGACAAGCTCGAGCGGGTGCTGCAGGAGGTCGAGCGCCTGCAGGACGAGCTCAGGGAGCTCAAGCGGTGAACGTCGTCGAGCGGGCGGCAGGGGTCCCGGCCGCGCTCGTCGAGGCCACGAACATCATGCTGACGACCGGCGACGCGCTGATCGGGGCGACCCCGAAGGACGTCGTCTGGACACATCGCAAGACGACCCTCTACCGCTACCGCTCGGCGCAGCGAACGCATCCGGTGCCGGTGTTGCTGGTGTTCGCCCTGATCAACCGCCCGGCCGTCTTCGACCTGCGGCCGGGGCACTCGTTCGTTGAGTTCCTCCTGTCCGAGGGCTTCGACGTGTACCTGATCGACTGGGGCGTGCCGGACGACGAGGACGCCGACAGCGGCCTCGAGTACTTCGTCTGCGATGCGCTGCCCTGGGGTATCCGCGAGGTGCTGCGCACCTCCGGCGTGGACGAGCTCTCGCTCGTGGCGTGGTGCATCGGCGGGACGCTGTGCGCTCTGCACGCGGCGACCACGGGCGCAGAGTCGCCGGTGCGCAACATGGTCCTGCTGACAACGCCGATCGACACCACGGACTCGCTCTACCGCACTTGGGTGGGCAGCGAGTCGTTCGACGTCGACTACATCGCCGATCGCTGGGAGTCCGTGCCCGGCCGGGCGATCGACTTCGCCAACAAGATGATGAAGCCGGTCACGAACTTCTGGACCACCTACCGGCGGGTCGTGCAGAACGCGCTCGACGGCGTAGACCAGCGCCAGAGCTATCAGGCGATGGCCAAGTGGGTGGGCGACAACCCTCCCTTCCCCTCGCGCGCCTACCGCGAGTGGGTCACGTGGATGTACAAGGACAATCGCCTCATCAGGGGCACGCTGCGCCTACGCGGCCGGCTCGCCGCGCTGGAGCGGATCGACCAGAACCTGCTCGTGATCACGGCCGGCGCCGACCACATCGCGCCCCGGTCGAACACCGTCCCCCTGCTCGACCGGGTTTCGAGCGCGGACGTGACCCACTTCGACCGTCCGGGCGGTCACATCGGGCTGATGGCAGGCTCGAAGGCGAGGCGAGAAATCTGGCCGGACATCGGGGCCTGGCTCGCGGAACGCTCCAGTCACTGACCCTTACAGCGAGGAGAGATCGACATGTCCACCCTGGAGAGTCCGGTCGCCGTACGGAGCGACGACAAGCTCGTCGACCGCGTTGCGTTCGTGACCGGCGGCACGCGCGGCATCGGCGCGGCCATCTGCAAGAGCCTGGCGTCGCAGGGGGCGACCGTCGCCGCGGGCTACCACTCGGGTCGCGAGCGTGCGGAGCAGCTGTGCGCCGAGCTCGGGGCCTACGGCGTCGGAACGTCCACCCATCAGGGGAACGTCGGGTCGCCCGAGGACTGTCGGCGGACGGTCCAGGAGGTCATAGACCGCCACGGGCGTCTCGACATCCTCGTGAACAACGCCGGCATCACCTCGGACAAGACGGTGCTCAAGTTGACCGACGACGACTGGTTCAAGGTGATCGCCGTGAACCTCTCCGGCGCGTTCTTCATGTCGCAGGCCGTGCTGCCGCACATGCTCGAGCGGGGATCGGGGCGGATCGTGAACATCTCGTCGATCATCGGGCAGATCGGCAACATCGGGCAGGTCAACTACGCCTCCTCGAAGTCCGGTCTCTTCGGGCTGACGAAGTCGCTCGCGCGCGAGGCCGCCTTTGCGCTCAAGCGCGCCGGTAAGGACAACGGCCTCGGGATCACCGTCAACACCGTGAGTCCGGGCTACATCGCCACGGAGATGGTCGAGACGGTGCCCGACAAGGTGATGGACCGGATCAAGGGGCAGATCCCGCTCGGACGGCTCGGAGACCCGGAGGAGGTCGCGCGGGTCGTGCACTTCCTCGCCGCCGACGCGTCCTCCTATATCACCGGACAGATCTGGGGCGTCAACGGCGGCATGGACATGTGATGTCGGATCTGGGCGAGTTCATCCGGCGCCAGCGTGAGGTGCAGGAGCTCACGCTGCGCCAGCTCGCGCAGATGACCGGAATCTCGAACCCGTACCTATCGCAGATCGAGCGCGGCCTTCGCGAGCCGTCCGAGAAGGTGCTCGAGGCGCTCGCCGACAACCTGAAGCTCTCCGCGGACGTGCTGTACGAGCAGGCCGGTCGCGTTCGCGCGGGAGACGACGAGGGCGACGAAGCGGACGAGGCGGGCGAGGCCGTGGTTGAGGCGATCAAGGCCGACAAGCGGCTGACGGCGCGCCAGCGGACGGCGCTGCTCGAAATCTACGACGCGTTCACCGGCCGCCGCCGGGGGCGCAAGTCGGACGACGGGACCGCCTCGCCACCGTCTGCGTGATCGGCCGGAGCGAGGCGTCCGCGCTCGCGAGCCGGATCCCGGTGAGGGGCCTGCTTGCTGCTAGCAACGAGGTGCTAACATAGCTAGCGTCCTTGTCCCTCGTCAAAGGAAGGCACTAGATGGCAACCCAGACCAACAACCCGCGCTTCGAGGACACCACCGAGAGGCTGGTCGACTACAACGAGAAGGTCCTCGAGGTCGGTAGGAGGCTGGCCGGCAGCACGATCGACTCGTACGAGAGGGCCGCGTTCACCGTCGCCGATCTCCAGGAGAAGGTCGCCGACGCAAGCAGGGTCGAGTGGGTGACCACCGTGGCGTCCGCGCAGGCCGGCCTTACGCGCGAGCTCACGAAGGCCTACACGAAGGCGGCGCGCGAGCTGCTCGCCGTATAGAACCCGTTACCCCTTAGCCCGGCGCCGGCGCCGCCTGGGCGCCGGCGCCTTGAGGCGTCCGCCCGTGTTGGTCGCGGAGGCAGCGTCCTGACGCCGGCGCATCGTTCTGCTCACTGGCAATGCGGACCCGGCAGGCAACCGGCGCACCACACGCAGACGGGGAGCCGGGTGGACGAGCCGTCAGTGCGTTTTCATCTCGCGGGCTCCGGCGGGACCGTGGCCTGCCACGTCGTTGACGAGGTCGTGCCCCCGGTTGTCTACCAGTCGGGTGAAAACCTGCTGGGCGTAGCAGACGAGCGACCCGCGCTCGTCGCCGTTGACGACGTGCAGTGGGCCGACGAGCCCACCCTGCGCTTCCTCGCCTACCTCGCGAGACGGATCGGCGAGCTGCCGCTGGTCCTCGTGATTGGCACGCGGCCGCCCGACGCTGGGTCGGGGTTGCTGAGGGCTCTGGCGCGGGATCCCGAGGCAACGCGTCTCGCCCCGGCTCCGCTCTCCACCGGGGCGCTCCGCGCGCTGATCGAGCGCGCGTGCGGTGAGCCGCCGGACGAGGAGTTCGTCGGCGCCTGCCACGAGTCGACCGCGGGGAACCCGTTCCTGCTCGCGACGCTCGCCGAGGCGCTCGCCGACGAGCGGATCCGGCCGTCGCGCGACGACGCCGCGCGCATGGGAGCTGGGGTCTCGGGCGCTGTCGGAGACGGTCGTGCATCGCATGGTGCGCCTCTCCCAGGACGCGCAGCGCCTGGCGCGTGCCGTGGCCGTGCTGGCGCCGGAGGACGCCCGGCTCGCGGAGGCGCTGGCCGAGCTGGATCCGGAACAGGCGGCCTGGGCCGCCGACACCCTGGCGGCCGAGCATGTGGTCTCGCCCGACAGGCCGCTTCGCTTCGTACACCCGCTCGTGCGGAGCGCGGTGGCCGAGACGATGCCGCCCGGCGAGCGCGACCTGCTGCACGCCCGCGCGGCCGAGCTGCTCCGAGCCGAGGGAGCACCGCCGGAGCGGGTGGCCGGCCACTGGCTGCTGGCCGCGCCGGGTAACCGCTCCGGCGCGGTGGCCGAGCTGCGCGAGGCCGCGCGGCTCGCCTCCGAGCGCGGCGCCCCGGACGCCGCGCTGCGCTATCTGCGCCGGGCGCTGGCGGAGCCGCCGTCGCGGGACGAGCGCGGCGAGCTTCCCGGCGAGCTCGGCGCCGTCGAGCTCCGGCTCGCGCTCGAGGTGGGCGAGCGCCATCTTCGCCAGGCGCTGGCCGCGGCATCGAGCGCGCGCCGCCGCGCCGAGCTGGCGCGCGAGCTGCGGCTGCCGCTGTTTGCGATGGGTCGACACGCCGAGGCCGCCGAACTGTTTCGCGACGCGCGCGAGCGGCTCGGCGACTCCACCGCGAGCTCGCGCTAAAGCTCCGCGCCGACGAGGTCAGCGCCGTGCGCTTTGCCTTCGGGCGCGGGGCCGAGCTCGGCGACGTGCTCGAGCTGCCCGGCGCCACGCCGGGCGAGCGGGGACTGTGGCCGTGGCAGCCTTAGAGCGCACGATCGACGGTGGAAGCGCCGACGAGGTGGCCACCATCGCCTCCCGCGCCTCGGCCGACGCGGCGATCATCGAGGAGAGCGACGAGTACGTCCACCTCGCGCTGCTGGTCTACGCGATGCTCGCCGCCGACCGCTACGACGCCGCGGACCGGCTGAATCAGGCGGCGCTCGAGCGGGCACGCCAGCGCAGCCTGCGGCTGTCAACCGTCACTTTCTCCTGGACCGCGGCGATGATCGCGCACCGCCGCGGGTCGCTCCCGGCCGCTCAGGCGGAGGCCGAGCGGGCCGTGGCGGGAGCCAGTGAGTGGAAGGTCGAGGCCGTGCTCGCCAAGGTCGGCTCGACGCTCATCGATGCGCTCGTCGATCGCGGGCGTCTCTCCGACGCCCGAGCCGCGCTCGACCGACTGGGAGGCCACTCGCTGCCGCGCGGCTTCATCGCCAACTGGCTTCGCTTCTGGAGGGCGCGCCTGCGGCTCGCCGTCGGCGACGCCGCCGGCGCTCGCGCCGACCTCGAGGAGCTGCTCGAGGGTGACGCCGGCTGGCGCGGTGGCAACCCCTCCTGCTACCCCCTGCGGTCGACGCTCGGGCTCGCCCTGCTCGCGGGCGGCGAGCCGAACCTCGCCCGCGCTCGGGCGGTGGAGGAGCTTGAGCTCGCCCGGCGTTGGGGGACCTCGACGGCGATTGGCATCGCGCTGCGGGCGGTGGGCCTCTGCGAGCGGGGCGAAGCCGCAGTGCAGAGACTGCGCGACTCGACCCGAACGCTGGCGAGCTCTCCGGCCACGCTCGAGCAGGCGCGAAGCTGGGTTGAACTCGGGGCGGCCATCCGCCGTTCAGGGCGGCCGACCGACGCGCGCGAGCCGCTGCTGGCGGGGCTGGAGCTGGCGGAGCGTTGCGGTGCCGAGCCGGCCGTCGAACGAGCCCGCGAGGAGCTACGCGCCGCCGGCATGCGCCCGCGCCGCAGCGCACTGCGCGGGGTCGACGCGCTCACGCCGAGCGAACTGCGAGTGGCGAGGCTCGCCGCACAGGGTCTCACCAATCGGGAGATCGCCCAGGCGCTGTTCGTAACCCTCAGCACCGTCGAGGTCCATCTCACACACGCGTACCAGAAGTTGTCGATCAGGACACGAGCGGACCTACCAGACGCGCTCGAGGGCGACCCCGGTCAGCCGACGGCGGAACCGGATGAGCGGGTCCACAACTCCCCGGCCGCATAAATCCAAGGTGAAAGCGGAAGTCCGGTCCGGCGCCTTCCGTCGGAGGCCATGCTTTCGGCGCAGGCACCACCGGCGCGACGGGGGACGCTCATGCCGGTGTCGTGTCGTTGTGATCGAGTCGCTCGGGTCACGCCCGGCGACGAGCGGCGTGTCAACTGTGCATCACGGGCGGTGCTCACTGCACGACCGTCGTCCCTTCGGCGAGCGGCCGGTACCGGCGCGGGCCCAGGACGGCGCCGAGCTTGTCGCCAAGCCGGACGGCCTCATCTAGGAGGGGACCCTCGTCAATCGTAAGCACCTCGCCGTCGTCGACCACGACCCGACCGGCGACGATCACGGACTCGACGTCGGTGCCGACGGCGTAGCGGACCAGCGTGCCCACCGGCTGGTAGGCGGGCGTCAGGCGGGTGTTCTCGGCGTCCACCACCACGACGTCCGCGGCCTTACCCGGCTCGAGCGACCCGATGTCGTCGTCCCATCGAAGGGCGCGGGCGGCGTCGATGGTCGCCATCGTCATCGCATCCTCAGTGGTGAGCGCGGTCGGGTCGTACAGCGGGATGCCGCTCGCCTGCCCATGCATGACGAACGCGATCCGCATCACCTTGAAGAGGTCGTTTATGACCGTGTCGCAGCCGAGCCCCACCGTGACGCCGGCCGCGCGCATCGACACGACCTTGGTCACCGCCGAGACGATGTCGGTACAGACGATCGGCGCGTGGGCAACCGCGGTGCCAGCCTCCGCGAGCATGTTGATCTCGCGGTCCGTGGTGAGCATGGCGTGGATGGCCAGGAAGCGGTCGTCGAGCGCGCCGATGGTGTTCACGTGCTCGATCGGGCGCTCGCCGAAGAGCGACAACGCGAGCTCGATCTCTTCGCGGTCGCGGTTTATGTGGCACATGACGCCCGAGTCGTGCTTGCGCGCCAGTTCCTGTGTTGCGAGGAAGCGGTCGTCGGAGCAGGAGGGAACGCCGAGGTTGTGGATCCAGGGCCGGAGGCGTCCCTCGCCCTCGGCGCTCCAGCGCTCGAGCCATTCCGCCGAGGCCGCGAGGTCCTCCCGCAGGAGCCCGGGGTCGTCCGAGTACGTCGAGCGTTCGTCGATCTGCTCGTAGTTCGACGCGAGGCGCGATGTGCGGTCGCCGAGGCCGCGCGCCATGGCGCAGCGGATTCCGGTCTCCATCACCGTTTGGGCGATCGGCTCCTCGTGCTCGCGCGTGCACGTGGTTTCAGCAACCGTCGTGACGCCCGCCCGAAGCAGCTGCGAGATTGCGAACTTTGCGCTCACCTCCGCGTCCGTCTCGTCCATCGCCATCTCAGCAGGGATGTAGACCCGGTAAATGTTCGGGTAGTCCTCGAGGGCGTACTCGCGCACGAGCGCCTGGGCGAGGTGGTTGTGGCAGTCGATCAGCCCCGGCAACACGATCCGGCGCCGGCCGCCCAGCCGGCGCTCCGGCTCGTAGCGCACGCGCAGTTCGGACGCGTCGTCGACGGCCACGATGCGATCGCCGCGAACCGCGACGGCGCCGTCCGTGAGCACCCGCCGGTCGCCGTCCATCGTGATGACGTTTCCCTCGATCAGCAGGTCGATGCGCTCAGGCATGCTCCACCTCCTTGTCGGCCGGCACGGTTCGGTTCAGGGGCTCCCGGACGACTCGCGTGCGCTCGACCGGGCGGCCGGAGCGGATCACGAGACGGTCCTCGGTAGCGGTCGCCAAGGCCTCCTGGAGCGAGTCGCCCCGCACCGCCAGGAGGTCGGCGTGCCCTCCCGGTGCCACCGCGTTCGCCGGCAGCCCCATGACCGCCCGGGCGTTCTCGCTCACGAGCCGATAGGCGGTGGGGATGTCGAGGTGGCCGCCCAGCACGAGTAGCGACGCCGCCTGCAGCGGATCGCCGCACCCGAGCGGGTGGAAGAAGTCCTGGACGTTGTCGCCGCCGCCGGCGACCAGGGCGCCCGCATCGAGGAGGGCCCGGAGGGCCGTGATGCCGCGCGGCGTGGCGGTGCGGACGTCCCGGGCTTGCAGGTGCAGATTTGTGCCCGGACACGAGACGACCGAGATCCCCGCACGGGCCACCGCCGTCGCGATTCGAGCCTGGTCGCCGGGCGCCTGAAGCCCGAGGCTCACGCAGTGGCTCGCGGTCACCGGGTGGGGAAAGCTGCCCCCCACCAAGCGGGTGAGATCCACAAGATCCACCGCCGACGCCCGCATGTGCTCGTCCATGTGGAGGTCCACCGCGCGCTGGAACTCGGCGGCGAGACCGAGGCAGAACTCGATGTGGCCGGCCGGGTCGGGGTCGATATGCGGGGCTCCACCGACGACGTCGACCCCAAGCTCGAGCGCGGCCCGCACGAGCGCCCGGTTGTCGGCGCCGTCCACGCCGGTGAGCGGATAGCTCAGCGCGACGATCTGGACGTCCATCAACGGCCGGAGGCGGTCGCGGACCTCGATCAGCGCCTCGGCGGCGCGGAGCTCGATGCCCTCCCCGACGTCCACGTGAGTCCGCACCGCGGTGACGCCGCGGGCCAGGGAGGCCCGCGCTGCGGCCTCCGCGCGGCGGGCGATGTCGTCCACCGGCAGTGTCCTTCGATGCTCGTGCCACGCCTCGATCGCGGCGCCTAGGTCGCCCGCCTGCACCACAACGCGGTCCGCGGTTAGGGCCTTGTCGAGGTGGGCGTGTGGCTCCGCCGGCGCCGGGAGCAGCACGTAGCCGGCGAGGTCCAGAGTGTCCGCGTCCCCGTCGATGGCGCTCCCGGACGGCCCGACCTCGGCGATCCGGTCACCCTCTACGAGGACTTCGACCTCGCTCCCTTCGATCAGGGTTGCGTTCTTGAGCAGCATGCTGGTCGCGGCGGGGGGCTCGCCTCGCCGGCGAGCCCCCTTCCCCGCTAGGTCCCCGCTTCGTACGGCACCTTGAACTCGCCGCTGGCGATCTGGTCCTTGACCTGCTCCATCTGCCGCATCACGTCCGCGGGAATCTCCTTGACGGCGTAGCGGTCGTTCAGCTTGAGGTCGACGCCCCCGTCGGCCAGGCCGAACTCGTATCGCTTCGCGGGCCGGAAGGAGTCGTTCCGCACGTCCTTGACCGCGGCCTCGAAGTAGGGCTCGAGGTTGTACATGACGGAACCGACCAGGTTCTTCGGCGCCTGTGAGCTCATGTCGCCCACGTAGCCGAACCCGCTGATGTTCGCCTCCTTGATCGCCTGGGCCATGCCCGTGGCCGGCCCGCCGCCGCACGCGATGACGACGTCGGCGCCCTGGTCGATCTGCGCCTGGGTGGCCTGCTTGCCCTTCGCCGCGTCGTTCCAGTCGCCGATGTAGGTGTCGATCATCTTCACCTGCTTGTTCACGCGCTTGGCCCCGGCCTCAAACGCCTCGAGCTCGGCGTGGCAGAGCGGAACGTCCTGCCCGGCCGAGCCACCGATCGTGTTCGACTCGGTGATCCCGCCGGCCAGCATCCCCGCGAGATACGCCGCTTGGTAGATGGGCTCCTCGAGGATCGCGACGTTGTCCCGCAGCTCGAAGGCGTAGGTCGCGATGTTCACGTCGGGAAACTGCTCGGCGACGTCGAACGCCGCGTCCTGCCACGTGGAGTGGGCCAGCAGCAGCTGGTTACCTCCCTGCGCGTACTGGGCGAGCACGCGCGTGACGCCGGCGGTGTCCTGCGGCGCGCTCGTCGTGACCTCGAGGTCGATCTCCCCACGCCGCTCGAGCGCTTTCGCGCCGTCGAAGCCCTGCTTGCACCAGGGGTCGCTCGTGGCGCATGGGAGCACGAGGGCGGTCTTCACCTTCTCCTGGCCGCCGGCCTGCTCGCCGCCGCCTCCCGCCCCGTCGTCATCGTCGCCGCAGCCGGCGGCGCCCGCTACGAGGACCGCCGTCGCCAGCCAGATCGGGACGGCCCTCCACCACTTACGTCTCATACCTACCTCCGTTGCGAATTCGAAAGGGACCGGATCCGGCAGCAGCGATCGCTAGGCATTCACCCCCTTTCGGAAGGGGACGCCGAGCGCGGCCGGCTGCGCGTCCCGCCCCGCCAACACGGTGGCGGCGACCATCACGGCGAGCGTGACGACGTACGGCAGCGCCCCGAAGATCTCGGTCGGGACGCTCGAGGCGATCCCGCCGCTCACCGCCTGAACGCGGATCTGCAGCGCGTCCGTGAAGCCGAACAGGAAGGCGCCTCCGAGCACGAGCAGCGGGTTCCAGCGACCGAAGATCACGAGGGCGATCGCGACCCAGCCCCGGCCCCCGCTCACGTCCTCCTCGAACACGTTGAGCTGCCCGAGGACGAGCACGGCCCCGCCCAGGCCGGCCATGCCGCCGCAGACGAGCAGGGCGAGCCAGCGCGTGCGCGCGACGGATACGGCCGTCGCCTCCGCCGCGGCGGGGCTCTCGCCGACCGCCCTGACCGAGAGACCGAAGCGGGTGCGGGTGAGAAGAAGCGAGACACCGAGGGCGAGCGCCAGCGACAGATAGAAGAGGACGTTCTGCTCGAAGACGACCGGGCCGACGCCCGGAATGTCGTGGAGCAGCGGGACCTCGACGTCGGAAATGCCCGCGATCGTGGGCTGCTCTTCCCCCCCGAAGAGCTTCTCGAAGACGAACAGCGTGATGCCCTGCGCCACGAGGACGATCGCGATCCCGTTGATGATCTGCTCGGTGCGCAGACTGACGCTGAGGAAGGCCATAAGCGCGCCGAGGACCACACCGATCGCGACGCCGGCGACCGTTCCGAGTGCCACGCTCCCCACGTAGTAGGCGACAAGGAACGACACGAGCGCCCCCGCTAGCAGCATTCCCTCGAGCCCGAGGTTCAGCACGCCGGCGCGCTCCGCGACGGTCTCGCCGACCGCGGCGAGCGCGGTGGGCATGGCAAAGGCGACGCTCGTGCTGAGGAGCACGACGAGTGCGTCGGGACCGAAGATCTCGGACCAGTCCATTAGCTTCCTCTCGCGAACCGGTCGGCGATCAGCAGGAACACGACGAACACGGCGGGAATCGCGAGCACGATCGCGTAGGGCACGCCCTCGATGACGCTCATCGCCTGGCCCCCGCTCTGGAGCAGCGCGATGAACAAGCCGGCTAACAGGACGCCGAGGGCGTTCAGCCGGCCAAGAAGCGCCACCACGATCGCAGTGAACCCGTACCCCTGCGAGATGCCCGGGTCGAGCCGCTCGGCCACGCCGAGGACCTGAAGCCCCCCGGCGAGCCCGGCGAGGCCGCCCGAAATGACCATGAGGCCGACCACCATCCGGCCCGACCGCACGCCCGCCGTCCGCGCCGCCTCCGCGTTGAACCCGAGCATCCGGACGCGGAAGCCGAACGGCGTGCGGCTGATGACGTAGGCCGCGAGCGGCACGAGCAGAAGCGCCAGGAAAACGCCGATGTGCACGGCCAGGTCGGGCAACGCGGGGAGCGCGGCGTCGGGCTGGATCGAGCGGCCCTGGAGATCCGGCGATCCGGGGGCACGGAGGGGGCGCCGGACGCAGTAGGTGAAGATCAGGATGGCCACGAAGTTGAGGAGCAGCGAGGTGATGACCTCGTTAACGCCCCAGCGGGCGCGCAGCACGCCGACGATCCCGCCCCAGGCCGCACCCGCCAGCACCCCGGCCACCGTGGCGGCGCCGATCAGGAGCGGGTCGAAGCCGACCGGCAGGAAGATCGCGACGACGCCGGCTGCGAGCGCGCCCATGAAGAGCTGGCCCTCCGCGCCGATGTTGTAGACGCGGCCGCGGAACGCCAGCGCCAATCCGAGGCCGATGATCACGAGCGGGATCGCCAGCACGAGCATCTGCCCGATGCCGTACGGGGTCCCGAGCGCGCCGTCGAGGAGGGCGCGGTACGCGGCCACGGGGTCGCCGCCGGCGATCACGACGAGCAGGCCGCCGACGACAAGAGACAGCAGCACCGCACCTGCCGAGGCCAGCAGCGCCCTGGCGCGACGGTCGAGCCGCAGCGGCGGGGCGAGGCGGGCGGCGGCCTGGCTCACGGACACGGCTAGCTCTCCCTCGACGCGACCGCCGACGAGACCGGCGCGGCCGCCGCCCGGTCGGCGGCGCCGCCCATCGCCAGGCCAACCCGCTCGCGGTCGAGCTCGTCGCGCGGCCACTGCGCGACGAGCCGGCCGCGGTAGATCACACAACATCGATCGGCCATGCCCATGACCTCGTCGAGGTCGGTCGAGATCAGCAGGATGGCCAGGCCGCGGTCCCGGGCCGCCGCAAGCTGCTCCCACACGAACTCGATCGCCCCAACGTCGAGCCCCCGGGTCGGTTGCGCGGCGACGAGGCAGCGCAGCTCGCGGCTGAGCGTGCGGGCGAGCACGAGCCGCTGGGCGTTCCCGCCGGACAGCGTGCCGGCGAGCTGGTCCGGCCCCGACACCCGGATCGAGAAGCGCTCGATCAGCTCCTTGGCCTGCCGCGCGACCTCCCGGCGGTCCACCCGCAGCTCCGATCCGAACGGGGCCGCCCCGAGCCGGTCCATCACCAGGTTCTCCGCGACCGAGAGCTCGCGGATCAGCCCCCGCCGGTAGCGGTTCGACGGCACGAGTCCCAGACCGAGCCGCAGTCGCTCGGCTGGATCGGCGTACGTCACGTCGCGCCCGTCGAGGCTTACTCGGCCGGCCTCTCGCGCGCGAAGCCCGTACAGCACCTCCTCGAGCTCCGGCTGGCCGTTTCCCTCGACCCCAGCGACCGCGAGGATCTCGCCGGCCGCGACGGAGAAGCCCACGTCGCTCAGCGCGGGGGTGCCCCGGTCGCCCTTCGCACGCAGCCCTTCAACGCGCAGAACCGGCTCCCTGGGCCTCGCCTCCTTCGTCCCTGAGACGGAGCGCTCGCCCGCCACGACCTGCATGAGCCGTACGTCGCGGCCCACCATCATGCGGGCCAGGTCGCTGGCCGAGCTCTCCGACGGGCGCAGCGTCCCGACTCGCTCCCCGTGCCGGAGCACGGTGATCCGGTCCGCCCACGAGATCACGTCCTCCAGGTGATGGGTGATGAAGACAACCGCCGCGCCCTCGGCCGCGAGCGCTCGCAGCTTCGGAAAGAGCCGCTCCGTCTCGCGCGGCGTGAGCGTCGCCGTCGGCTCGTCCAGTATCAGGATGCGAGCGCCCTTGTAGAGCGCGCGCAGCACCTCCACGCGCTGCTGCTCGCCGACCGAGAGCTGCCACACGCGGGCCCCGGGGTCGACGTCGAGGCCGTAGCGCTCCGCCACCTCGGCGAGCTGTTTAGAGACCGCCGCGAGGTGCCGCTTGCGCAGGAGCGGGCCGCCCCGCTCGCCCAGGACCACGTTCTCGGCGACGGTCAGCGTCGGGACGAGCATGAAGTGCTGGTGGACCATGCCGACGCCCTCTGCGATGGCGTCCTGGGGACTCGCAAAGCGCATCTCCCGCCCGCCGATCGCGACCGTCCCGTCGTCGGGCGGAAACATGCCGTAGAGGATGTTCATGAGCGTGGTCTTGCCGGCGCCGTTCTCGCCGAGGAGGGCATGTATCTCGCCGGGACGGAGGTCGAAGTCGACGCCCCCAAGCGCCGTTACCGGCCCGAACCGCTTGACCACACCGGTCATCGAGACGCCTCGGGCGCGGGTGCCATCGCGGCTCGCGTTCATGACCGCCCGCCCGACATCACGGCCTCCGGACTGGCCACGTCCTCGATGAAGCGGCGCACCGTGTCGAGGACCGTCCCGGTGCGCGCAGCGAACGGCACGATCGCCACCTGCGAGATCTCGGGGCAGGCCTCGATGAGCGCCCGCAGCCGCGCCCGGCACGACTCGCGCGTGCCGGCGACGCCGAACCGGTGAACGAGCTCCGCCGGCAGGAGCCGCCCCGTCTCCGTCACGCTGTCGCGGGCGAGGCTCCAGTCGCGCGCCTCCATCGAGCTCCGGAAGTCGTCCGGCAGCTCGATCCCAAGCTCGCCCAACACCGGGCGGCTGGTGACGAGCGACGTCGCGGCCATCGGCCGGATGGCGTCGACCGCCTCCTCCTCGTCGTCGGCGACGCAGGAGTAGAGCCACGCCGTCAGCCGGACGTCCTCGAGGCCGCGCCCGGCTCGGGCCGCGCCGGCGGCGATCCGGTCGAGCGCGTACGCCCACCCTTCGCGCGTCCCCACGTTCCCCACGATCACGCCGTCGGCCACGGCGCCGCCGAGCTCCAGCACGCGCGGCCCGCGCGCGCCGATGTAGATCGGGATCCTGGGGCGCTCGGGGGAGAAGTCGAGCTTTGCCTCGTTCGCGCGGACCACGGGCCCGTCGAGCGTGACCGTTGCGCCCGCCCACAGGCCCCGAAGCAGCTCGACGGCCTCGCGCAGGGCGGTCACGGGCGCCCTGCGGTCGACGGCGAGCGCCCTGTGGTTCGTGCCGCCCGCGCCGAGGCCGAGCACGGCCCGTCCGCTCGAGAGCTCGTCGATGGTCGCCATGGCCGTAGCCACGAGCGCCGGATGGCGACTGTAGGGGTTCGTCACGCCGGGCCCGATCCGGACGCGGGTCGTCCTCTGGGCCACGGCCGCGAGCAGCGTGAACGGGTCGCGCTCGAGGCGCTCGTCGTTGATCCAGAGGTAGTCGTAGCCAAGGCGCTCGACCTCCTCGGCCAGCTCGAGGAGCTCGGCCACCGGAGCGGCCGGAGGCAGGCCGACGCCGTATGCCATACCGGCCATGCTTCAGCCCCCGACCTCGATCCGCAGGTTCAGGAGGCCGTCCACCCATAGCCGCTGACTCGGATGGACCAGCACGGTGGTGTCCTCCGCCTCCACGAGCGCCGGCCCGCTCAGCTCGTTCCCCGGGCGCAGCCGCTCGGCGCTGTAGACGCGGGCCGTCGCCGCCCGCTCGCCGGGCAGATGCACCGAGCGGTTGCCGGTCGCGGCGCCGGCCGGGTCGGGACCGGCGTCCGGAAGCGGCTTCGGCTCTCGAAGCGGAAGGCTTGCCACTCCCTCGACGACGAACGTCATCGCCTCCACCCCGGCCTGTCGGTAGGCGGACCCGCGGCCGTACTTCGCTTCGTAGAGCTGCGTGAAGCGCTCGATCACCGCCTCGCCGCCGTCGTCCAACGCGAGGTCGGCGTTCTCGACCGGCACCCGTACGGCGTGGACCTGGCCGCGGAACTGCAGCTCGACAAAGCGCCGCACGACGAGGTCGCCGGTGGGGAGCTTCTCGCGCTGGAGGTCACGTCGAAGCGTCTCCTCGAGCGCGTCGAAGCGCCTGCGCCAGCGCCCGAGGTCGAACGGCGCGCGAGCGGGATCGGACGCCATCGCCACTCGCTTGACGTCGCTCAAGCCGATGCCGAGGGCGGAGAAGACGGCCGCCGCCCGCGGGACCACGACGTGGCGGCAGCCGAGCTTCCGCGCGTAGGCACCGGCGTGGAGGCCGGCGGCGCCGCCGTACGCGAACACCGTGAAGCCCGCGGGGTCGCGGCCGCGTTCGATCGTAATCCGGCGGACGAGGTCCGCCATCTGCGAGTTGGCGATCTCGACGATCCGCACGGCGGCCTCCTCCGGCGCGAGGCTCAGCGGATCGGCCACGCGCGTCCGGATCGCGCCGACGGCCGCCTGGCGGTCGAGGCGCATGCGCCCGCCGAGGAAGTTATCCGGGTCGAGGCTCCCCAGGATGACGTTGGCGTCGGTGACGGTGGGCTCCGTCCCGCCGGCGCCGTAGCACGCGGGGCCGGGGTTGGCCCCCGCGCTCTGCGGCCCGACCTTGAGCACCCCCGACTCCGACTCGATCCAGGCGATGCTGCCCCCACCGGCGCCGATCGAGGTGACGTCGATGACCGGCACGGCCACCGGGTACTTCGCGAAAACCGGAGCCTCCGCGTATCCCGGCTCGCCGTGGATGATCGTCCCGACATCGAAGCTCGTCCCGCCGACATCGGTGGCGATCACCGGGTCGAGGCCGAGGCGGCGGGCGAGTGCCCGCGCCCCGAGCATCCCGCCGGCCGGCCCGGACGACAAGAGCGTGACGCCGCGCTCGCGTGCCTCGGCGAGCGACGACACGCCGCCCGCCGAGTGCATCACCGAGACCGCCCCATGGTGGCCTGCGGCGCGGAGGCGCTCGCCCATGCGCACCAGGTAGCCGCGCACGCCGGGCGTGAGATAGGCGTTCAGCACGGTGGTGGCGGTGCGCTCGTACTCCCGGATCACGGGCGCGAGGTCGCTCGAGGCCGTCACGAACCATTCCGGCCCCCCGTCGCCGTTCGAGCTCAGCCAGTCGCGCAGTTGCCGCTCGTGGTCCGGGTTGAGGAACGACCACAGGAAGCTGATCGCGATCGCCTCGACGCCCTCGTCCCGGAGCTCTCCGGCGAGCCTACCCAGGCGCTCGAGCTTGAGCGGAGCCACGACCCGTCCCTTGCGGTCGACTCGCTCGTCGATCCCGCGGATGCTGGACCGCGGCACGAGCGGGTCCGCCTTGGACAGCCGGGCGACGTCGATGATCTCGCTCTCGGAGAGCCCGGCCACCTTCTGGACGGTGCGCCCGATGATGATCGCGTCCTCGTGCCCCCGCGTGGTAAGCAGCACGGTTCGGGCGCCGGTTCGCGTGATCAGGATGTTCGTCGCCACCGTGGTCCCGTGCGCGAACAGTCGGGTGTCGGCGAGGAGCTCCTCCAGGCGGAGATCGAGCCGGCCGGCTGCCTCGCGCACGGCACCGAGCACCCCCTCCTCGAAGCGCGGCGGCGTGGAGGGCGACTTCGCCCTCGTGAGGCGGCCCTCGTCGTCGACCACCACACAGTCGCTGAAGGTCCCCCCGCTGTCGACGGCCACGACGTAGCTCATCGCCTGGCGACCAGCTCCTCCCAGCCCGGCCGGACCGCCTCGAGCCACCCCGGCGCCAGCCGCGCGTCGTCGAGGACGGGGTCCTCGGGGCGGGCGATCTCGACGTCGACCAGCGTGAAGCAGCCCGGGCAGTAGAACTCGCGGACCTCGAAGCGAGCCCCGCCGATCCCGCGCGGGTTGACCTCGGGCCCGATGTGCTGCACAGGGAAGCGCGCCCGCGCCGTCAGCTGCCGGTACGGGACGTCTACCGGCCCAAGGGATTGGCCGCAGCGACAGCGGTACACGGCTGACCGGGAGCGCAGATCGACGAAGAGGCTCTCGGACACGCGCACCCCTTCGCGCTCGGGGCTCCACGGGTGTCCGCTCCCGTCGGACACGGCGACGCCCGCCGCGCGGCGCCGCTCGTCGCGGAGCTGTTCGCGGCGGGCGGCGGTACGGGCCTCGTCGACCGCGCCGCTCTCGTCCAGCACCGTGCCCCACGTCCGGTCCGCCCACTCGCGGGTCACTAGCTTCCGCTCCACGTCGGAGGCCACGAGGCGCGGATCGCGGTCGAGCGGGTCGCCGAAGCCGCCGCCGCCCATCGACACCGCCCGATACACGTCACCGACCCGCATCGAGGTGACGGAGTACGCTCCGTGGGCCTCGAGCTCGCCGGAGAGCTCCTCGAGGACCTGCGGCACCTCGCCCGCCGCCAGCCTCTCCAGCACGTCCGAGTCGCGCACGATCGCGAACTGGTTCGTGGTCGAGGGGTAGCCCCCGGACAGGCCCGGCGACTCCGGCTGCTCGACCCCGAAGGTGTGGAGGATCTTCGTGGGGATCTCCTCCACGCCGTGGACCGTGTACATCATGCTGATCCCCGCCCCGCCGCGGAACATGCCGGGTCCGCCCGAATCGGGCGTCTGGCGACGGTAGAGGTACAGGATCGGGTAGCGGAGCTCGTAGCTCTCGACATCCGCGATCGTCGCGCGCAGGGAGCTCGTGTGGCCCCCGGTGTCGATGCCGTCACGCACCGGCATCGCACCGCCGCCGCCGGCCATCCCGTCCAGCATCGGGCCGCCGAAGCGCGTCCCGTCGGCCTCGCGGCCGAACAGCTCCTCGAGCGCCTTGACCCCCTGCCATCCGGCCATCGCGCGGTCGCGGTGACGCTCGCTCGCCGTGAGCATCTTGCCGATCGTGATGCTGGCCAGGTTTCTGACCTCCCAGATCGACGTCGTCGTCGACTTGGAGACCCCCGCGGGGTGCTCCGAGTGCACCACGGTCCCGGGCCGGGACTCGATCTCGAGGACCCGCAGGACGCCCGCCGGCGACCAGGGGATGTCCCAGCAGAGGTAGACCATTACCGCGGCGAGCACTCCGCCGACGAGCCCGGGGTACGCACAGTTGATTACCGCGGGCGCCTGGTCGGCCGTGTCGGAGAAGTCGAAGCGGAGCGTGCCGCCCTCCTTCGTGAGGGTGACGTGACAGTCGTAGATCCGGTCCCCGAACTCGATGTAGCCGCGGTGACGCCACGTGCCATCGGGAAGCTCGGCGATCCGTGCCCGCAGGCGCGCCTCCGTGTAGTCGATCACGTCGTCCATCGCGTCCAGCACGGTGTCCCGGCCGAACTCGTCGAACGCCTCGAGGAGCCGCCGCCGGATCACCTGCACCGCCGCCACCTTCGCCCGGAGGTCGAGGCCGAGGACGTCGGGCAGGCGCGAGTTGTTGAGGTAGGTGTGCTCGACGTCCTTGCGGAACCGGCCCCCCTCGAAGACCTTGACCGGCCCGATCACCGGCTGCTCGCCGTGGATGTCGGCGGCCTCGACCTGCACCTGGCCGGCCGTCGGCCCGCCCACGTCGATCGCGTGCAGCGAGGCGCCTGCCCATGCCACAAGCTCGCCCTCGGTGAATATCGGTCCGGCCACCCCCACGCAGTTCTGGTGGCAGACCGACACGTACGGGTCGTTGCACAGGAAGATGTCGTCGGGCCCGAATCCCGGGTTCTCGGCGTAGTCCTCCAGCAGGTTCTTGACGAGCGGCGCGAGAGTCGTCGCCTGCGCGCAGATGAAGTTGTCGATGTAGACGAGGTCGCCCGCGCCAGTCATTAGGCCGGCGTTCATGTCAAAGACCTCGGTCGCCACTGGCGAGCCCGACAGCCGGGCGATGGTGAGGGCACCCTCGTCGTTGATGTACCAGAGCCGGTGGCGGACGATCTCGAAGACCGAGGGGTCCAGCCTCAGGTCGATGCCGGCGCGCGCGGCGGTCACGTCCGAGCCTCGGCCAGGGCGCCTTTGTCCGCGTCCTCGCGCGACATGATCACCGCGGGCAACTCGTCGAGCGTCACGACCGCGCCGAAGTAGGTCTCGACCTTCGCGAGCGTGTCCTCGTGGAACCGCGGCCGCGGTCCCGCGACGCAGTCCCGGACGACTATCACGTCCATGTCGCGGTAGTAGCCGTCGCGGATCGTGGTCTCGACGCAGAAGTCGGTGTTGCAGCCGGAGATAATGATCTGCTCGATGCCGAGCATCCGCAGCTTCGTGTCGAGCGTGGTCTCGAAGAACACGGACGCCCGGTGCTTCTCGACCACCAGGTCCTCCGGCCGCATCGCGTCGGCGACCTCATCGATGAAGTCGACCTCCCAGGTCCCCCGGAGGCACGGCGCCCAGTGCTGCTTGTCGATGTGGGATGGGATGCGCCGCCGGCGCCGCGTGACGTCCTCCGGGTAGTGGATCTGCTGCGAGAACAGCACCGGCATCTCCTGTTCGCGGGCGAGCTCGACCAGCTGGAGCAGGCTCGGGACGATCGCCCGCTGGTTCTCGGTGCCGATCCCGGCCTTCTCCATCTGGCTCTCGGGGTCGCAGAAGCCCTTCTGCATGTCGATGACGAGCAGCGCGGTGCAGGTGGGATCGATGTAGGGCTGGGTCATCGGTGGTCAACCTTTCGTCGTCGGTTCTCGGGGCCTGAGGACGGATGCGCCGAGGTCGGCCTCGACGCTCTCGAGGTGCTCGAGCGCTGCGGTGCGGGCTCGCCCCGGATCGCCGGTGCGGACCGCCTGCCAGATCGCGCGGTGCTCCACGAGTGACCTGGCCGGCCGGCCGGGGAGGTTCCAGATGGTCCCCCGCTCGCGGAGGAGCTGCTCGCCGAGCGCGTCCGCGAACTCGGTGAGCGCGGCGTTGCCGGTGGCGGCGCAGAGGGCATGGTGGAACGCGAGGTCCGCCTGTATCAGCGCGGTCACGTCGGGGGAGTCGACCGCCGGCTGCATCTGCTCGAGCGCCTCCTCCATCGCGGCGACGTCGCTCTCGTGCGCGCGCTCGGCGGCGAGCTCGGCCGCGAACGGCTCAAGGCCCTTGCGGATCTCGAGGAGGTCGTGGATGCGCTCGGCGTGGCGGATGGTCCATTCGCGCCACTCGTCCCGCAGGGCCCTCGGGTCGGTGGCGGGCCGGACGAACGTGCCCGCGCCGTGGCGGATCTCAAGCAGCCCAAGGGTCTGGAGGAACTGGACCGCCTCCCGAACGGTCCCGCGGCTCACCTGAAGCTCGTCGCTCAGCTCGCGCTCGCTCGGAAGCTGATCCCCGGGTGCTACGACACCCTCGTCGATCAGGCGAGTGAGCTGGCGGATGACGCGCTCCTTCAAGGCGAGCGGGCGCACGGGTTCGAGCTCGAGCCGCGCCTTGCCGCCGGTTGCCGCGGAGGTCATGACGCGGTCACCGCCCGACCCGCCTCCGCGCCGGCCGCGTCACGCAGCCGGCACGCCCGCGCGGCGAGCACGTCGATGACCACGCGCGCCCCGACGCGAGCCGTGTGTCCGGACGGGTCGAGCATCGGCGCGACCTCCACGCAGTCCATCGCCGCGATCGGTCCCGCCCCGACGATCTCGAGCGCCCGGACGAGCTCGCGGCCCGTCATCCCCCCGATCTCCGGGCCGCAGGTCCCCCAGGCGTAGGCGCCGTCGAGGACGTCGATGTCGACCGACAGGTAGACCGCCTCGGTGCCGTCGCTCGCTACCTCAAGCGCCCGCCGGGCCACCGCGTCGATGCCGTCGCGATCGATGTCCCTAACCGTGAGCACGGTGATCCCGTTCTCGTCGGCCACGTCCTTCTCGAGCTTCGGGTTCGCCGCGCCGTGGGCCCCGACAATGGCCATGTTCCGTCCCTCAACGTTCGGCAGGTCGAGAACGCGGTGGGCCGGGCAGCAGTGCGACAGCGGCTCGCCGTCGATCTCGGGGGCGGTGTCGAGGTGGGTGTCGAACATGACGAAGCCCATCGGGCCGTCCAGCCGGCGCGACAGCGCCCGAGCGCCCGGGATCGTGGTGCCGTGGTCTCCCCCGAGCAGGACCGGGAAGCACGCCGCCGCGTACATCTCGTCTAGCGCTCGCTCTGCGCGGTCGTAGGTCTCCTGCGCCCGCCCGGGCGCCCCGTCGACGTCGCCGCAGTCGACCAGCGTCAGGTGGTCGGACAGCGTGACGTCGTAGTCGCCGTGGTAGCCGCCGCCGAAGGAATAGTGGGAGGAGGCGTCACGGATGGCTCGCGGGCCGTGGCTCGCCCCTGGGCGCGTGACCGTGGTGCTGTCGTAGGGAAGCCCGAGGACGCCCACCGTGGCCCCGGCCTCATCGAGCGCCGCGCGCTCGGGAGCGACAGGAGGGGCCTTCAGGAACGTCGCGATGCCGGCGTGAAGGATCGCCAATGGTCAGCCTTTCGTCGTCGGGGAGTCCTGCCGCATGCGCGCCGCGGCGTCGCGAACGGCGTCGACGATGTTCTGGTAGCCCGTGCAGCGGCACAGGTTTCCCGAGAGCGCCGCGCGGATCTCACCCTCGTCGTCGAGGTCCGGACGCTCGCGGAGGAGGTAGAGCGAGGTAAGCAGGAACCCCGGCGTGCAGAAGCCGCACTGAAGCGCATGGTGCTCGTGGAACGCCTCCTGCAGCGGGTGGAGCCCGCCGTCGCGGGAGAGCCCCTCGACCGTCGTCACCTCGCCCCCGTCCGCCTGGACCGCGAGCATCAGGCAGGAGCGAACCGGCTCGCCGTCGACCAGCACCGTGCACGCGCCGCAGACGCCGTGCTCGCAGCCGAGGTGGGTGCCGTAGAGGTGGACGTCCTCGCGGAGGAAGTCGGCCAGAAGCCGCCGCGGCTCCACGTCGGCCTCGACGCCGCGGCCGTTCACGACCATGCTCACCCGCGGGCTCATCCTGACCCCCTGCCGTTGCTGCGGTTGGCGGCGTCGCGCAGCGCACGGGCGGTCAGCACCGCCGCCACCCGCCTGCGGTAGTCCGCCGACGCGTGGATGTCGTCGAGGGGCGCGATCTCGTCGACCACCCGCGCGCCGATACGTCGGAAGAGCGGCTCGTCGGGCGCCTCGCCCACGGCCATCTCCTCGAGCCACTCGGGGACGTACGGCGCGGAGCCCACGCCCAACAGGGCGAGCCGCGCGGACGCGATCTGCCCCGCGTCGCCGACCTGCAGCACCGCCGCCGCCCCGGCGAGCGCGAAGGCGCCGTGCGTGCGCGCAACTTCGCCGAAGGCCCAGCCGGCCCCCTCCCGCGGCGGCTCGATCTCGATCGCCGTGAGCAGCTCACCCGGCTCGATCGCGGTGGTGAGGGCGCCGACGAAGAACTCGGTGGCCGGGACGGCGCGGTCGCCGTTCGGGCCGCGGACGAGCAGCCGGCCGCCGAGCGCGGCGACCGTCGCCGGCAGCTCCGCCGCCGGATCGGCGTGGGCGAGACTGCCCCCGACCGTCCCGCGCGTCCGGATGGGCACGTGGGCGATATGGCGCGCGGCCTCGGCGATCAGGGGCAGCTCGTCGCGGACGACGGGATCTGTCTCTAGCCGTCGCTGGCGGACCATCGCGCCGAGCCGGATTCGGCCGTCCGGTGTCCGCTCGACCGCGTCGAGTCCGCTCACCCGGTTGAGGTCGATGACGACGCGGGGCTGGGCCATCCGCATGTTGAGCAACGGGACGAGGCTCTGCCCGCCGGCGAGCAGCGTCGACTCTTCGGGCGCGTCACGCAGTATTTCGATCGCTTCGTCGACGGAGCCGGGCGCCGCGTACTCGAACCGGGGCGGCTTCACGCCGGGGTCACCTCGCGCTCGCCTACCATGGCGAGGATCGCCGACGGCGTCACGGGCGTCTCGTTTATCCGCACGCCGTAGGGGGCGAGCGCGTCCTCGATCGCGGCCACGACCGCCGCCGGAGAGCCGATCGTGCCGGCCTCCCCGACTCCCTTCATCCCGCCTGGAATGTTCGGGGAGGGGGTGTGCTGGTGCTCCATCACGAGGCGCGGCAGCTCCGCCGCGGTGGGCAGCACGTATTCCATGAATGTGCCGAAGAGCGGCTGGCCCTCCTCGTCGTACGGCAGGGACTCGAACAGCGCCGCGCCGATTCCCTGCGCCACGGCGCCCATGATCTGCCCCTCCACGATCATCGGGTTGACGATCGTCCCGCAATCGTGCACGTAGATGTAGTCGAGGAACGACACCTCGCCGGTATCGACGTCGACCTCGACCACCGCGATGTTGGCTCCGTAGGGCCAGGCGAACTGCGGCGGGTCGAAGGCCTCGATCGCCTCGAGCCCCGGATCCTCCCCCTCCGGCAGCTCGATCGCGCGGAGGTACGCGGCCCGGCCGACGTCCCCCATCGTCACCGCGGCGGTCGGCGTGCCGCGGACGAAGATCATCCCGTCCTCCGCCTCGAGGTCGTCGGGGTTCGCCTCGAGCATGTGCCCGGCGATCCGCATGACCTTCTCGCGGACCTTGCGTGAGGCCCTCATTACCGCCGCGCCGCCCACCGCCGCGCCCCGGCTGGCGCCGGTCCCGTAGCCCGTGTAGGGCACCTGGCTCGTGTCGCCGGTCACCACCTTGATCTTTTCGGGATGGACGCCCAGGTTGTCCGCGCACACCTGTGACAGCGCGTTCGTCACGCCCTGGCCCATCTCGCAGAGGCCCGTGTACAGCGTGACCTCGCCGCCGGGTTCTACGCGCACGCGGGCGATGTCGTAGCCCCCCTGCTGGACGCCACCCTGGTTGAGCATCCGCGAGGGCCCGAGGGCCGAGTTCTCGGTGTAGAACGAGATGCCGATGCCGACGTGCCGGCCCTCGTCGCGGAGCTCGTGCTGGCGCTCGCGCCAGCCGCGCTCGTCGAGCAGCTCGAGCGCCCGGTCGAGACAGCGCGGGTAGTCACCGCTGTCGAGAGTGTGGTGGAGGCTCTTGCGCGGCAGCCGCTCGGGCGGGATGAAGTTGCGCCGCCTCAGATCCGCCCGGTCCATCCCGAGCTCCCGGGCGAGGCGATCCACGGTCCGCTCGACGACGAAGTTGGCCTGCGGCTGACCCCAGCCCCGGAACGACCCGAGTGGCGTCTTGTTCGTCACCACCGCGCGCGCGCGTACCCGGGCGTTCGGGATCTCGTAGACGTTCGTGATCATCACCGCGGTCAGCCACAGCGGCCCGTAGCCGACGGTGTGGAGCGCCGCGCCCATGTCGCCCACCAGGTCGCCCTTTACGGCCGTGATCGTCCCGTCCTCGCGGGCGGCCATGCTGATCTCGACCCGCTGCTCGCGCGCGTGCACGGTGGCCAGGAAGGACTCCATCCGGTCCTCCACCCAGCGGACCGGCCGACCGGTCGCCCGGGCCGCCAGCGCTACGGCCGTCTCCTCCGGGTAGAAGTGGAACTTCGCGCCGAAGCCGCCGCCGATGCGTGGCACGAGCACCCGGATGCGGTGCTCGGGTAGCCCAAGCACCGCGGCGAGCAGGTCGCGGGCGATGTGGACGATCTGCGAGGAGGTCCAGAGCGTCAGCTCGTCAACGTTCTCGTCCCACTCGGCTAGCACGCCTCGCGTTTCGAGCGAGCAGCCGAACTGCCGCTGGATCCGGTAGCGCTCGGTCACGACGACGTCCGCCTCGTCGAACGCGCTGTCGACGTCGCCCATCTCCTGCTCGAACGTCGCCGCCACGTTGTCCGGCCAGTCGCGGTCGCCGTAGACGAGCGGCGCGTCGTCGGCGAGCGCGCGGTCGGCGTCGCCGACCGACGGCAGCGGCTCCCAGTCGACGATCACCTCGTCGCGGGCGTCCTCGGCCAGGTACTGCGAGTCGGCCACGATCACAGCCACCGGCTCGCCGGCGTAGCGGGCACGCTCCCGCGCCAAGGCGAAGTAGGGCGTCTCCCGCTCGCCGAATAGGTGTGTGTTGGGCTGGGCGCCCAGGTCCTCCGGCAGGTCAGCCCCGGTCAGGACGGCGCGCACGCCCGGCATCGCCAGGGCCCGGCTCGCGTCGATCGAGACGATGCGAGCGTGCGGGTACGGGCTGCGCAGGAAGACGGCATGCACCATGCCGCTCCGGCCGAGGTCGCCTATGAAGCGTCCCCGCCCCGTGAGGAGCTCGGCATCCTCGCGCCGCGGCATCCGCCGCCCCACCCAAGCCGGCATTGGTCGGACCTCCTACGTCTCCGACCGGGAGTCATATCGCAGGTGATCCCGCAGGTCAACCGCGCTCGCCCGGCTCGCCTAACCGGAGTCGTCCATCACCTCGACCGGCCCGCGGGTGCCGCGCTCCGCGGCCGTGTCGCCGAATCCGGGACGCGGCTCGGCCTCCGGCGCGAGCGGCGAGCAGTGGAAGTGCCAGATCTTCCATTCTCGGCTGCCGCGGCCGTCGTCACGGCGGAAAACCGCCGTCTCGCGGAAGCGGAAGCGCACGATGTCGTCGCGCCGCTCGTAGTGCGGGGCGGCCGCGTCCATCACCGCGGACCCTGACCCCTCGTCCGAAGCGATCACGACCGGGAGGATTCCCTCGGATGTCACGTACCCCATATCGCCGTCGACCGTGACGCGGATGTCCCAGAGCTCCGGCGGCTCCGTGGGGACCATGTGATCCTTGTAATAGCGGAAGAGGTGCTCCTTCTCGGCGAGACTGAAATAGGGATGGCCGTTGAGGTTCCACATCAGGTAGTCGGGGGCAAAGCACTCCCGCATGCGCTCGACATCCAGCCCACGGTTGGCGGCCCACCACTGGCGGTGAACACGCCGGATCTCGCGCACGTCCTTCTCGGGCCCGGTGTCCACTCAGCTTCTCCTCTCCTCGCACTTGCGGAGCTCAGACAGCACTACTGGGTCGAGGCGCGCGGCGCCCCGTACCCGCTCCTCCAAATTCTCCACGCCGGCCCAGGCCTCCAGGTCCGCCGCAAGGTCACCGCTTGTATACCCCAGCCGGTCGAGCCGGGTGCCTAGCTCCCGCTCGAGGTCGTCGTCCACCGGCAGCCACTCGTCCTCGGGCGTGGAGCCGAAGTAGAGCTCGTGGAGGCCGTAGAGGCGCTGAAGCTCCCGGACCGCCTCGGGGTGGTCGTCCACGCGCAGGTCGACGGCGACGTCCGCCCCGCCGTATCCGCCGCCGCGCCTGACCACGCGCAATGCGGCCGCCTGCTGGCCCCTGCGGTCGCCGCCGGCCGCCTGGCCAGCGGCGAGCGCGCCGAGGAGACGCTCCGCAAGCGAGACCGTTGCACCGCCCTCGAACGTCTCCGCGAGTGCGACCACCGTGTCGCCCGAGACCAGCATGTTCCCCTGGGCGGCGTAGGAGGGGCCGCATCGGTCGCCCGCCCACCGCACGCACGCGGACCCGGTGTGTGCGGCGGCGCGGCCGTCGCTGTCGATGATCCCGACCTGCCGCTGCTCCCGCCCGTCGTCCTCCGCGAGGAGCCGCGCGAGCGCTTCGGGCGCCGGCTCGCCCTGGGCGAGCAGGCGAAGCCCATCGGACCCGTACGAGGCCTTTATGAACGATTGCGTGGCGACCGCGCCGACCTCAGGCTCGGCCCACGCGGACAGCGCCCCGATCGCGAGGAACCGCGACGCTACGGCGATGCCCCACTCCCTCCGGTCGAGGTCGCAGGCGACGATCGAGAAGGTGGAGGGCGTCACGGCGAAGGCCCCCCTTTCACTCGCCACCCATAGGCGACGCCGTTCGGGCGGTGCTCTTGCTCTGGGCCGGCTGAATCCCGCTGCGAACGACCCGTTGGCCCACACCCCGATGTGGGCGCGGCGGACGGTGAGGTCGTGGGGCGGGGGCCACCCTGGGCATCGAGCGCAGGGATCGAGCAGGATCGTTCGCGGTCACTTGCCTTCCATCTCCTCGTCGATCTCGATTCCAGGCGGCGCGTCACCGCAAGATCCTCGATAAGGCACCGTACGAGTACCCACTACAGACGGTAACGCGCGACCGCAGTGCGACACGCAGGCACGGCGCGGTGGCGGACGAGCCGGCCGCGCGCGTGGCGCGACCACGACTGTCAGGTCCATTCTCCGACGGGAACGCGGCCCGTGGCCCTCACGTTCCCGCTTCCTGGCTGATCGTTGGTGTCGCCCGCAACGGCGAGCCCGTCTACGAGGCCGGCTGGCGCCACCGGCTCCCAGACGGCCGGCGTCGGACGATGAAGCGGCGGCTCGGCGCGGCTTGGCTCGAGCGCGACGAGAGGGGCGAGCTTCGCCGCCGCCGTGGCCGGCCGAAGTCCGGCTACCTCGACGAGCACGCCGCGATCGTCGCCAAGGACCGGCTCGTGCGCGAGGTAGAGCGCGACCGCGCCGATCGAGCGGCCGCGGCCGAGCGAGCGGCCAACGCGCCGCCGACGTTCCGCACGGTGGCCCACGCCTACCTCGACTGGCTCGAGCGAGTGCGCGGCGCCAAGCCGGCGACGCTGCGCGACCACGCTACTCGTTGCCGAGCCGGGCGCGGTCCACCGCCGTGGCCCGCGGGCGCACCGCGGTCTCATCATGGCCGCGCTCGGCGATCGGCCGGCGAGCGACATCACCACGCGGGACGTCAATCGTCTGCTGGCCGACGTGGCCGCGACCAACGCGTCGCCGCGCAACGTCAACAAGCACCGCCAGCTCGTGTGCGCCATCTTCAGCTTCGGCTGTCAGGAGGCGACGTTCGCCCTGTCACACAACCCGGCGCCGGCGGCCGACCGGCGCACGGAGCCCAAGCGCGCCCGGCTCGTCTACTACTCCCGATCGTCTTCCAGCCGCCGGGCGAGAATCTGTGGGCGCCGCGCGCTCCAAGCGTCGAGCAGCTGCTGCAACTCGTCCGCGGCGGGGGCGTCAGCCTGCGGCGCCCAGTGGGACGAGCGCGATCGGCTGCAGGGCGCTGCGGATGCCCGCCCAGGGTCCACCGATGAAGGTCTCGCCCCGCAGGTAGCCTCGCGGTAGCAGCCGGCGGATCCCTCGGTAGCGGCGGGGACGCGCCCTGAGCAGTCGGAAGAGGTCCGCATACCCTGTCGCCCGGTTCCACGCCGCTATCCCGGGCGCCGGTCGCAGGGCGCCCACCCCGAGGCGGAAGTTCGCCAGGTACAGGATCGCGTCGGGATCGCCGAGCACCTCGACGGCCGCCCAGCTGGCGAAGACGTCGGCGATCGTCTCGTCGTCGGAGGTCGTCGGGATCGCCCAGAGCCCCGTGTAGGCGTGACCGAGCTCGTGAAGGGCCACCGCGTGCAGCGTCTCCCGTATCGCTCGCTCGCGGAGGCGGCGACGCGCAGGCGTGGTGGGCCTGATCCGCGTTCCGCGTCTGGTGAAGACGCCATAGCGGTTGAACAGCGGCCGAAGCTCGGCGGGGAACGCGTAGCCGAGCTTGAGCACCGGATTGGTTCGGCCCGACGGCGCGTCTCCAGACTCTCCAGGGCCCACAACGATCCTCACGTCGGCGGGCAGCGTGAGCCGGGCGTTGAGGCGCGCGACGACGCGCTCGAGGAAGCCGTCCCTCCATAGGCGCATTCCCTTCCGGTCGGACGCTGTTCGCGCTGGCCGATATTCGAGGCTTTAGCCGACCGCCCCGGCTGGAGCTCGTCATCCGTTGCAGCCCCGCGCGCGCCTGCGGCGCCCGCTGGGACCAGGCAGAGGCAGGTGACCAAGAGAGCGAGGCTCGACCACGCTCGCCGCGGACACGACTCCACGGCGCGACGATTACCGGCTCACGTGCTGCGTCAAAGCGGGCGCCACCGCGCTCCGCCACATCCCAACTGGAAGAGCGCTACGTCAATCCTCATCTTCCCGCGCGAGATCCCGTCAAGGCCGCGCGCCAGGCGACCTGCTCCGGACATGGTTCGCAGCCACGTTACGGCACGGCATCGCGCTCGCGGCTAGCGGCCGGTACTTCGCGGACGTCGGCCGCGCGGCACTGCGGTCGCTCCTCGCGGGCGTGCCGTTGTCGCGCCGACCGCTCGAAGAGGCCGCCGATCACATCGTGGCCGGCATGGCGGCGCTGTCGATGCACGCCGACGTGCCAGAGAGACTCCGCACCCCTGCATCCGGTGCGAGAGCCTGCCGAGGGCCGGCAGGAAATTCGCAGCCGGTCCGAGAGCGGGAGCCTCGCCGAAGCCACAAGCCTCAACCGCACTGCTCAACCTAATCGCCCTCAGCGCGGTGCTCGCGCTCTCGCCAGGCCTGCCTCGCGGACCGCGGACGCCAGCCAGGACGCTCGACCACCACCACCGCGGTCTCGTGAGACGAACCGCCCACGGCGAGCAGCTGGTCGATCTGCTCCTCGATCTCCGCCGACGGCGGTACGGTACGTCTCACGGCGTAGGACCTCCTTCATCGTCTTGCAGGACTTGAGGGAACCTACGCCGTCGCCTTGACGGCGCCGGGGCTATCTACAGCACCTTCGAGACGCGACCGACGTGCGAGTAGAGTGCTCTCTTCATAGGCAAAGGAACACCGCGACCGGAGCGCCGCGCTATCGGTCCGGGTCGTCCCCCGGCTCGACGAGGCCCGACTCGTAGGCGACCATGACCGCCTGGGCGCGGTCCCGCAGGCCGAGCTTCGTGAGTATGCGAGCGACGTGGGTCTTTGCCGTCGTCTCGGCGATGACGAGCCGCGCGGCGATCTGGGCGTTGCTGAGACCGCGTGCGACGAGACCCAGCACCTCGAGCTCCCGTGGCGTCAGCTCGGAGAGCTCGGGCGGCGCCGCGGAACCGGGCAGAGGGCGGCTGACGAAGCGCTCAACGAGCCGCTTGGTGACCTCGGGGGCCAGAAGCACGTCGCCGTCGGCCACGTCGAGGATGGCGGCCATGAGCTGCCGCGGCGGAACAGTCTTGAGGAGGAAGCCGCTCGCGCCTGCGCGCATCGCCTCGTAGACGGACTTGTCGAGGTCGAAGGTCGTCAGAACCAGCACCCGTGAGCCCTCCGCCTGCGCGACGATGCGCCTGGTGGCCTCGATGCCGTCCAGGCGCGGCATGCGGACGTCCATCAGCACGACGTCCGGGTGAAGCTCCCTGGCCGATCGAACGGCTTCGAAGCCGTCCTCGGCCTCGCCGACCACCTCAAGCTCAGGGTGGGCGTCAAGGATACGGCGGAAGCCACCCCGCACGAGCGCCTCGTCGTCGGCTATCAGGACACGGACCATCGCCCGTTAGCGCGGAGCGGGAGGCGGGCCTCGACCGCGAAACCGCCGTCTGCGCGGGGGCCGAAACGCACGCTCCCGCCGTAGAGGGCCGCCCGCTCCCGCATCCCGATCAGGCCGTGGCCGCGGCTCTCCCCCTGCGGTCCGCGGCCGTCGTCGGCGACCTGGACCTCGAGCTGGTCGCGCAGCCGCGAGACCTTGACCTCCACCTTCGAGGCCGCAGCGTGCTTGCGCACGTTCGTGAGGGCCTCCTGGACGATCCGGAAGGCGGCCAGCTGGACGCCCGTCGGCACCTCATCGAGCTCTCCGTCGGCACCGAGCTCGACGGCTAGCCCGGCACCCCTGGTTTCCTCGACGAGCTGGCCGAGATCGGCCAGCCTGGG
>JACVRW010000099.1 GCA_014534235.1 Thermoleophilaceae bacterium
AGGAAGCGTGTCTGTCGGCCGGCGCGCGGCAGGCCTACCTGATCGAGGAGCCCATGGCGGCCGCGATCGGCGCCGGGCTGCCCGTGGGCGAGCCGACGGGCAACATGGTCGTCGACATCGGCGGCGGCACCTCGGAGGTGGCCGTCATCTCCCTCGGCGGCATCGTCGTCTCGCAGTCCATCCGCGTCGGCGGCGACGAGCTCGACGAGGCGATCATCAACTACGTGAAGCGCGAGTACAAGCTGATGATCGGGCAGCAGACGGCGGAGGAGGTCAAGCTCGAGATTGGCTCCGCGTTTCCGCTCGACGAGGAGGTCCAGGCGGAGATCCGCGGGCGCGACCTCGTCTCAGGACTGCCCAAGACGATCGTCCTGACGAGCGAAGAGGTGCGCATGGCGCTCGAGGAGCCGCTCCAGTCGATCATCGACGCGGTCAAGGAGACCCTTGACCGCACGCCGCCCGAGCTCGCCTCGGACATCATGGACCGGGGCATCATGCTGGCCGGCGGCGGGGCTCTCCTGCAGGGGCTCGACGAGCGCCTGCGCGACGAGACGCAGATGCCGGCGCACCTGGCGGAGTCACCGCTCACGTGCGTGGCGGTTGGGTCCGGCCGCAGCCTCGAGGAGTTTGAGGCGATCCACCGCAGCAACCGGAATTCCCGATCGGCTCGGCGGCACTAGCGCCGCCGCGCGGAGGCGCCGGCCGTGCACGACAGGAAGGCGGTTCGCAGACGCCGAGCGGCCCTCGCCGTCTTCGTCGCCCTGTCGATTGTCATCCTCACGGCGTACTTCGGGGAGTCGGGCGGCGGCTTCTTCCACGCTCTCCAGCGCGGCGCGCAGGAGGTGTTCGCTCCCATCGAGAGCGGCGCGAGCCGCGCGCTCAAGCCGGTCCGCGACTTCTTCGGGTGGGCGGGGGACACGCTGGACGCGAAGGACGAGAACGAGCGGCTGAAGGAGGAGGTCGAGCGGCTGCGGTCCCAGCTGGCAAAGGCGCAGACCCGCCGGCGCGACGTGCGCCAGCTCGAGGGGCTCGTCGGCCTCCACCGCCACGACGGGTTCCCGCAGGGAACGGAGCCGGTCACCGCGCGGGTCATCGCCCGCTCGCCGAGCGTTTGGTACTCGAGCCTCAAGATCGACAAGGGCTCGAGCGACGGGATCAGGCTGAACCAACCGGTGATCGCGGCCGCCGGCGATCCGTCGTCCGGCGTGGTGGGGGGTCTGGCCGGCAAGATCACACGCGTGACCGGCGGGACCGCCGAAGTCACGCTGCTGACAGACGCCTCGAGCGGGGTCGCTGCGCAGGTGATGCCCGCGGGGGCCGCCGGGGTGGTCAAGCCCGAGGTGGGGAACCCGCGGGACCTCCTCCTCGACTTCGTCGAGGGCGGTCGGCGCATCACCGAGGGCACGATCGTGGTGACCTCGGGCTTCAAGGCGTCGAGGGTCGAGTCGCTCTACCCGCGAGGGATTCCAATCGGCGAGGTGTCCGAGGTCGACCTGGACGAGGTCGAGCTCTACCAGCGAGTGCACGTTCGCCCGTTCGCCGACTTCAGGCGTCTCGACATCGTCCAGGTGCTCACGCGCAGGCCGCCCGCGACCGAGACCGCGGGGGTGGTGGCGCCGTGATCCTGTCCGGCGGAGCCGTTCTGCGGGTGGCGCTGCTGCTCTTGCTCGCGACGGTACTCCAGCTCTCGGTACTCAGCCCGATCGCCGTCGCCGGTGGCCAGGCGGATCTCCTGGTGCTCGTCGTCGCGGCGGCGGCCTACTACGCGGGAAGCATCTCCGGCTGTGCCACGGGCTTCGCGGCCGGGTTCCTGCTCGACCTGGCGACCGGCGCGACGATGGGCGCCTCGTCGCTCGTCCTGGCTGCGGTCGGCTACGGCGTCGGTCGCTTCCGGGAGGTGCGCGACCCGAGCAACGCGCTGCTCCCCATCCCGGTGGCCGCGGCCGCGACCGCCGGGTGGGTGGTCGCGTTCGCCGCCGTCTCCTTCATGCTCGAGGTAGGCGCGAGGGTCAGCCCGCTGGTCGCGCGCGACATGGTCGTGACCGTGCTGCTGAACGCACTGCTCGCCCTGCCGGTCTTCGCCGGCTGCCGGCGGCTCCTGCGGCCCTCGCTCGCCGTCGATCCGCGCGAGCTGCGCCGCAGGCGCCGGCCGCCGCGCGAGGCCACCCCGCTCGGACTGCGGGGGATCGAGCCCTGATGTACCTCGACAACGAACGTCGCCCCACACTGACGCCACAGCTCGCTGTCCGCGTGGCAGTCATCGGCGGGATGGCGCTGGTGGCCTTCGCGGTCATCTTCTTCAGGCTCTGGTTCCTCCAGGTGCTGTCGGGCGACAAGTACCTCGCAGAGGCGAACGACAACCGCGTCCGAGAGATAAAGGTGCAGGCGCCCCGCGGCGAGATCGTCGACCGCGAGGGGCGGGTGCTGGTGCGCAACCGCGTCGGCTATGCGGTCAAGGTCACGCCCGCCTCGCTTCCCGAGGACGAGGGCGAGCGTGGCGAGATGTACGCGCGGCTCGCCCGGGTGCTCGCCATGCGCCCGCGGGTGATCGAGCGGCGGGTCGAGAAGCAGCTCGATCAGCTTCCATTCGCCACCGCCACGGTGAAGACGGACGTGCCCCAGGCTTTCTTCGCCTACCTGCTGGAGCGCCAGGAGCGCTTCCCGGGGGTCACGATCGAGCGCGTCTTTCTGCGCGAGTATCCGCACCGAGACATCGGGGCGCACCTGTTCGGCATCGTCGGCGAGGTGACCGCTGAGCAGCTCAAGAGCGAGCGCTACCGCGGGGTGGACATGGGCGACCGGGTCGGCCAGTCCGGGATCGAGGCGTCCTACGATCGCTTCCTGCGCGGCAAGAACGGCGCCACCCGCGTCCAGGTCGACGCGCTCGGCAACCTCAGCCGGGAGCTCGCGACGCGAGAGCCGCAGCAGGGCCGCCAGCTGCGCCTGTCGGTGGACCTCGACGTGCAAAGGGTGGGGCAGGAGGCGCTCGCCTCAGGCACCGGCGCCGGCGCGTTCGCGGTCATGGACGTGCGGAACGGCGAGGTGATCGCGCTTGGCTCGCAGCCGTCCTTCGATCCGAACATCTTCGCCAAGTCGGTCAAGCAGTCCGACTTCAAGCGCCTGAACTCAGAGGTCTACGGCAAGCCGCTCTTCAACCGCGCAATCCAGGGCGGCTACCCGACCGGCTCGACGTTCAAGCTGCTCACCGCCACCGCCGCCCTCGAGAGCGGACTGATAACGCCCGACACGGTCCTCTACGACGGCGGCTCGATCACCATCGGCAACATCGTCTTCAAGAATGCCGGCGGGGCCGCGTACGGCGCGCTCGCCCTCAGGCAGGCGCTCACCGTTTCGAGCGACGTGTTCTTCTACCAGCTCGGCCGCGACATGGACGGGCGCGGCGACGGCCTGGCCCTTCAGCGCTGGTCCAAGCGTTTGGGCCTCGGGCGCCGCACCGGCATCGACCTGCCGGCCGAGGAGCCGGGGCGGATCCCCACGCCGGGGTGGCGCAACCGGCTCTACAAGAAGGGGCTGACCGACCGGCCGTGGTCGGTCGGCGACAACGTCAACCTGTCGGTTGGCCAGGGCGACATCGCGGCGAACCCGCTGCAGATGGCGGTGGCGTACGCCACGATCGCGAACGGGGGCAGGGTGCTTCGGCCGCGACTCGGCATGCGGATCGAGGACGCCGCCGGGCGCGCGCTGCAACAGCTCGACGCTCCCACCGCCAGGCGGCTGAAGATCGACCCGAGCTTCCGGCTGGCGATCCTGGAGGGCATCCGTGGCGCCGCGAGCGCCCCCGGCGGAACCTCGACGGAGGTGTTCGCCGGCTTCCCGATCCCCATCGCGGGGAAGACCGGGACGGCCGAGAAGGGACTTGGGCGACCCGACCAGTCCTGGTACGTCGCGCTCGCTCCGTACCCCGACCCGAAGTACGTGGTGGCGGTGACGGACGAGGCCGGCGGCTTCGGAGCCGAGACCGCCGCCCCGATGGCGCGCCGGATCCTGGCCGAGCTGTTTGACGTGGGCGAGCGGCGGATCGTGGCCGGGGGAGGTCGCTCCGACTGATGGTGTCCTCCTCCTCTGCGGCGGGCGACGTGCGCGAGGCCGGTCCCCGCCTGCGCCTCGACCCGCTGCTGCTGCTGGCGACGGTCGGGCTGATCGCGGCGAGCGTCTACGTCGTGCGCACGGCAACGGTGGACGACCTCCCGGGCGATCCGAACTACTACATGAACCGCCAGCTCGCGTACGGGTGTGTAGGGCTCGTCCTAATGTACCTGATCTCGCGCTTCGACTACTCGCGCCTGCGGGAGTGGAGGCACGGCCTGTACGCCGTCGCGATCGCAGGGATCCTGCTCGTCTACGCGCTGGGCGTCTCTACCCGCGGCTCGAGGCGGGCGATCGAGCTCGGGTTCTTCAACTTCCAGGCCTCGGAGCTCGGCAAGGTCCTGCTGGTCGTCTCGCTGTCCGCGTTCACGGTCGAACGGATGCGCCACCTGAACGAGCCGGAGACGACTTGCCGGATCGTCCTGCTCGCGGTGATCCCGGCGATGCTCGTTATCGCGCAGCCGGACCTCGGTTCCGGGCTCGTCTACCTCGCGATTGTGCTTGCGGTGCTGTTCGTGGCGGGTACGAAGTGGACGCACTTCGCCGCTCTGGCAGGGCTGGGAGCGATCGCCATCACGCTCGTGCTGGTGGTCGCTCCGACGCTCGGGGTCGAGGTCCTGAAGCCGTACCAGAAGGACCGGCTCACGGCCTTCCTCAGCCCCACGGACGATCCCCGCAAGGAGGGCTACCAGATCAACCAGTCCCTGACGGCGATCGGCTCCGGCGGGAAGACCGGTCGCGGCGACGAGGCAACGCAGACCCGGCTCGACTTCCTTCCCGAGCACCACACGGACTTCATCTTCTCCGTCGTGGGGGAGGAGTTCGGCTTCGTGGGAGCGGCGCTCGTGCTGGCCCTGTTCGCGCTCGTGATCTGGAGAGCGCTAAAGATCCTGACGATGTCCAAGAACTTTTACGGCGCGATCGTCGCCGGCGGCATCACAGCGATGCTGATGTTCCAGGTCTTCGTCAACGTGGGCATGACGATCGGGATCATGCCCATCACCGGCATCCCGCTGCCTCTAATGTCATATGGCGGGTCGTCGGTGCTAACGACATTGATGGCCATCGGCCTCTTGCAGTCGATCCACGCGCAGGCGCGCGAAACGGCTGCCGCCAAGGGCCTCAGAACCACATGAGAGGGCTAATTCTTGAGAAAGCAGTTGCTCGTCACGGTGGACCGTGGCGAAACGAGAGTCGCGATCCTCGAATCGGAGGAGACCGCCTCCGGGAGTAGGCGAGGGCGCGGCAAGAAGAACGGGGACGACTGGCGCGTCGCGGAGCTGTACATCGAGCGCCGCGGCTCGCGTTCGATCGTCGGGAACATCTACAAGGGCAAGGTCGACAACGTCCTGCCCGGCCTGGAGGCCGCGTTCGTTGACATCGGCCTCGAGAAGAACGGCTTCCTGCACGCGGACGACATCATCTTCCCCGGCGTGGAGGTGGCTCGGCGCGGGCGCACCGGGCGGTCGCGGGGCAAGCGCATCACCGAGCTGCTGACGCCGGGGCAGGAGATCCTCGTCCAGGTGGTGAAGGATCCGCTCAAGACGAAGGGTCCGCGCCTGTCGATGCAGCTCTCGATCGCGGGGCGCTACCTCGTCTACGTCCCGCAGGGCGAGGGCGTCGGCGTCTCGCGCCGGCTCGACGAGATGGAGCGAGACCGCCTCCGGCGGGCCGCGGGCAAGGCGGAGCTCGGCGAGGGCGGCGCGATCGTCCGGACCGCGGCCCAGGGCGCGACGCGCGAGGACTTCGAGCGCGAGATCAAGTACCTGCACAAGCTCTACGACGTCCTCCAGCGGCGGGCGGAGGAGACTCCCGCGCCCGCCATGGTGTTCCAGGAGGCCGACCTGTCGGTGCGCGTGGCCCGCGACATCTTCTCGGGTGAGTTCGCCAAGGCGATCGTCGATGACCCGAAGCAGCACCACCGCCTCGAGTCGTTCTTCCAGCGCACGGCGCCGGAGCTGCTCGACCGGCTCGAGTTCTACGAGGACGTCGAGCCACTGTTCGAGCAGTTCGGCGTGGAAGAGGCGATCCAGTCGGTGCTGAAGCGCCGCGTCGATCTCCCGAGCGGCGGGTACCTGATGATCGACTACGCCGAGGCGATGACGGTGATCGACGTCAACTCCGGCTCGTTCACCGGTCGCGGCAAGGGCGCGAAGCTCGAGGAGACGATCACGAAGACGAACCTCGAGGCCGCCGAGGAGGTCGTGCGCCAGCTGCGGCTGAGGGACATCGGCGGCATTATCGTCATCGACTTCATCGACATGGCCCGCGCGCGCAACCGCGACGCGGTCTTGAAGACGCTGCAGGCGTCGCTCGACGAGGACCGCACGAAGACCTACGTCGTCGAGATCTCGCCACTCGGGCTGGTCGAGATGACGCGCCAGAACGTCACCGACGGCGTCCGGGAGATCCTGACCAAGCCGTGCCCAACCTGCGAGGGCGAGGGCGTCGTGCTGTCGGAGGACACCGTGGCTCTCGAGGTCGACCGCTGGCTGCGCGACCTGGCCAAGGAGCGGCCGGGCACTCCGGCCTTCCTGATCCGGGTCCATCCCAAGGTGGCCGCGATCCTCGTGGGCAGCCACGGCGTGCCGGGGCCGATCGCCGAGATCGAAAAGGAGACCGGCCGGCACTTCCACTTCGAGGGCACGGAGGCGCTCCCGATCGACCACTTCGAGGTCGTCCTCGAGGGCACCCGCGACGAGATCGAGGCGCGGGCGCTGCCGTTCCGCGAGGGCGAGGAGGTGCTCGTCGAGATCGAGGAGCCGCACATGTACAACGAGGACGACGCCGTGGCGAAGCTCGACGGCTACATCGTCTCCGTCTTCGGGGCGGCGCCTCTCGTGGGCGAGAAGACCCTCGTGCGGATCGAGAAGGTGGGACGCTCGGCGGCCCAGGCGTCGCTGGTGAACCCGCCGCCTTCGGCCGAGGAAGAGCCGTCGGGCAACGGGAGGCGCCGGCGGCGCGGCCGCCGCGGCGGCCGGGGACGGCGGCGGAGGACGGAGTCGGCGTCGTAGGGACGTCGCTTCAGGCGCCGCCCGCGCTGCCAGCCGCGTTGCGGGGTAGGAGTGGCGGCGCCTGTCGGTCCGCCGCGTGCGTTCGACCTTACGCGGCCATATCCAGCAGAAGGTCGAACGCGTGCCGGTTCACGGGCGCCGCCGGTCGCCGATCGCGTACATGGCGCCTGCGCGCGTGCCGACGAAGATCATGCCCTTCCAGACGGCCGGCGTCGCCTCGATGCAGCCCCCTAGCTCGACATCCCATAGCTCGCGCGGCCGGCGCGCCGGCTCGCTCACGTCGTACGCGTGCAGGACGCCGTCGCAGTCGCCCTGGAGCAGCACGTCATCGACGACGACCGGCGAGCTCCACGTGGGCCCGGGCAGACGGATGCGCCAACGCACCCTTCCGGTGTCGCGGTCGACCGCGAGCACGCCGCCCGCGTTCGTCGCCACGTAGACGTTCTCGCCGTGGAGCGCCGGCGTCGACCAGGAGCCGGCGCTGCCGTCGTCACCCGTCTCCCTGAGCGGCACTGACCATACGAGCGGCCGCTTCGGCCGGCGCGGGTCGAGCTTCATGAGCTGTCCGACGCGCCGGGAGCGCTGGTTCCAGCTCTCGAGCTCACTCGCCACGTAGAGGAACCCATCGTCGTCAATCACGACCGAAGCGTCGGTGTCGTCGCCGGTCCAGAAGCGGAAGACGCGTCTCGCCTTGCGACCGCCCCGAAGCACGCGGGAGACGTCCCAGCCCTGGACGAGCCCGGCTGAGTTCGCGAAGTAGGCGACTCCGTCGTGGAACGCCACCGAGCTCTCGATGGAGAAGTGCTGGCCCGGGGCGTCACGCTCGAGCCTGTCGTCCCAGCTCGGCACGGTGAGGACCAAGCGCGGCCGGACCCGCACCTTCCCCTTGCGGGTCCACCCGCGGTTCAGCTTGATCACGTGGAACCACGAGTTCTCGCCGCCCTCGAGGAGGTAATCGCCCACGACGAGCGCGGCGCCGTCCCAGTCGTTGTTCCAGACCGTGTAGGGCACGCTCGCGTTCGCGTCGAGCGACCAGAGCACGGTGGGGCGCCGCCGGTCCAGGGCGACGACGCGGAAGACGTTGTCGCGCGACCCGGCGTAGTAGAGGGGGTAACCGTCGGGATCGGACGTGGCCGAGCCCTTCGCGAGGTCGCCCGTGTCGAGGTCCGGACGCAGCTGCCTGCCGGTGCGCGCGTCCAGGAAGTGGTAGTTCGTGTCGTAGGCGCCGAAGCGCAGCTCGAGGCGTCCGTTCGCATGCGGGATCACGTTCGGCTGGCCGGTCCAGCCGACGCCGCACCACGTTTGGGTCCCCGATTCGTCCGTCGAGGGCGCGCACATGCCGCCGCTTCGCGGGTATCGCCAGAGGATCCGCGGTCGCCGCGGGACCGGGCCCTCGCCGTAGTAGGAGCGGGTGAGATTGCCGCGGAACGTGGTGATGCCGGGGAAGCGCGGGTTTATCGGCCCTGCGGCGCCCTCTGAGACCCCCGGCGGCTCGCGGTCCGGCGTCACGGCGCGCTGACGCTCCGCCGGGGCGGCCGCGTCCTGGGCGCCGCCGCCGCTCCCGGCCACGAGCTCGCCCGCTCCCACCGCGGCGGTCACGATGACGATCACCCCGAGTAGCCGAAGCCATGCGCGTCGGCGGGTGCGGGGACCCAGATGGACGATCTTCCGCACCGGGCGGCGGACGGTAGGGGACCCCCGGGCCACGGTACAGGGAGCTACGACGCCGGGGGGCGTTCTCCTGCCGCGAGCGTCCGTGCTGCCCCGCCCGGCGGCGCCTCGCCCCGCCAAGACCGCCGGTCGCCCGCCCGCTAAACTCGCCTGGCGGCGTGCGCCACCGACGGGCGGGCGCCTTTTCCCTGTAATTCGGAAACCGCGAGCAAAGCGACCGGTCTTGAGCTACGCGATCGTCAGAGTGGGCAACAAGCAGTACCGCGTCGAGGAGGGCGACTCGATCGTCGTCGACCGCCTGTCCGCGAGCGAGGGCGAGAAGCTCGAACTCGAGCCGCTCCTATTCGCGGATGGCGAGCAGGCCGTGTTCGAGCGCCCCGCGCTCGGCAACGTGAAGGTTCAGGCGACCGTGACCGGTCACGAGCGCGGCAAGAAGATCCACGGCCTCAAGTTCAAGCCGAAGCGCGGTTACAAGCGCCGCTACGGGCATCGCTCGGACCTGACCCGGCTCGAGATCGGCTCGATCAAGGCGCAGGCCGGTGCGTCAGGCCGGGCGAAGAAGACGCAGGAGGACGAGGATGGCTCATAAGAAGGGCCTCGGCTCGAGCCGGAACGGCCGCGACTCCAACGCGAAGCGGCTCGGCGTAAAGGTGTTCGCCGGTCAGACCGTGAGCGGCGGCGAGATCATCGTTCGCCAGCGCGGGACGCGCTTCAAGCCCGGTGAGGGCGCGGGCATCGGCAGAGACGACACGATCTTCGCCGCCCGTCCGGGTATCGTGCAGTTCTCGTCGGGGCGTCGCGGCCGCGTGATCTCGGTAGAGCCGGCCGAGTAGCCTCATCGCCCCGCACGGGGGGCGCGGCAGTGTTTCACGACCGGGCGCGGATCTACGTGAAGGGCGGCGACGGCGGGAACGGCGTCGTCTCCTTCCGTCGCGAGGCGCACGTGCCAAAGGGCGGGCCGGACGGTGGCGACGGCGGCCGCGGCGGCGACGTCGTCCTCGCTTGCGACCCCTCGCTGCGCGACCTGTCCGCCTTCCGGCGCGGAGCGCACTTCAAGGCGAAGCGCGGCGGTCACGGGCAGGGCTCCAATAGGCACGGGGCGACGCCTGAGCCCTTGGAGGTGCGCGTCCCGCCCGGCACGGCCGCCGTGGACCCGGAGACCGGCGACCGCTGGGACCTGGTGACAGGCGGACAGCGGGCGCTTGTCGCTCGCGGTGGCAGCGGCGGCCGCGGCAACAGGCAGTTCGCCACCGCTACGCGGCAGGCGCCGCGGTTCGCGGAGCGCGGGCTTCCCGGGGAGGAGCGCTGGCTCGAGCTGCGGCTCAGGCTGCGCGCCGACGCGGGGCTCGTGGGGCTTCCGAACGCCGGGAAGTCGTCGCTCCTCGCCCGGCTGACCCGCGCCCGACCGAAGGTCGCCGGCTATCCGTTCACCACGGTGGAACCCGTCCTGGGCACGCTCGAGCGGGACGACCGCCAGCTCGTCCTCGCCGACATTCCGGGCCTTATCGAGGGAGCCAGCGCCGGTGCGGGCCTCGGGCACGAGTTCCTCGCACACGTGGAGCGCTGCCGCGTGCTGGTCCACGTGCTCGACCTCGCCCCGCTCGACGGCTCTGACCCCGTGGCGAACCATGCGACCGTCGAGGCCGAGCTTGCTGAGCACGGCCACGGGCTCGCCGAGCTGCCCCGGATCCTGTGCCTCTCGAAGGCGGATCTCGTGCCGGAGCCGGAGGTCGAGAGCCGCGTGCGAGAGTGGCGCGCCCGGCTGGGCGTTCCGGTGGTGGCCACCTCCGCGGCCACGGGGCAGGGCCTCGAGCGCCTCCGCGACGCGATCTTCGCGCTGGTCCCGATCGAGGAGGCGGCGGAGCCGGCAGAGACCGCCGTGATGCACCGGCTCTACCGCCCAGGAGGCGGGGACGCCTTCCGCGTGGAGCGCGCCGGCCCGGGCGCGTACCGCGTGCGGGGGCCCGGAATCGAGCGGTTGATAGCCCGCCACGACGTGGAGAACGAGGAAGCCCTCCGCTACGTGGAGGAGCGGCTGCGGGCGCTAGGGGTGATCAGGGCGCTCGAGGCCGCCGGCTTCGAGCCGGGCGACGACGTCGAGATCGCCGGGGTCGTGTTCGAGCTCGACCCGGGCGCGCCGTTTCGGTAGCCGCGGCGGCGATGTCGCGCCTTACCGTCGACCGGGCCCGGGTGACCGCCGTGGTCGGGGCCCAGGGCCGGCGCCAGGTCCGAGTCCTCCACCTGCTCGAGGAGGACGGCGACTGGAAGCTGACCGGCGCCGGTTAGCCTTCGGGCACCGATGGCGGCCGTGGTGGTCAAGCTCGGCTCGAGCATCGTCGCGGACGATGCCGGAGAGGTGCGCGGCGAGATCCTCGAGGCGCTCTGCGACGAGGTTGCCACCCGTCACCACGCCGGCGATGACGTCGTAGTCGTCACCTCCGGCGCCATTGCGCGCGGGATGCGGGTGATGCGCCTCCCGGTGCGCCCGCGGTCGATGGAGGAGCTCCAGGCGGCAT
>JACVRW010000176.1 GCA_014534235.1 Thermoleophilaceae bacterium
AACTCGCACGTCCGGTTCGGAGGGCGGCGGCGAGCAGACCACCGCGGGCAACCGCGGCATGAGCGGCTCGCCGCCGACCCCTACACCGACGTCGTGGGTCCGAGGGGCAGGCACGACCCCGAGCGCCTGGCCGTCCGCCACGGCCGCGAGTCCGGCGAGGTGACGCTCGGCGGCCGGCGCGTCGCGGTCGAGCGGCCGCGGGTGCGCTCGGCCGATGGCAGCGAGGAGGTGCAGCTTCGCGGCTACGCGCACTTCGCCGACCGCGATGCGCTCTCGCGCGTGGTGCTGGAGCGGATGCTCGCCGGCGTCTCCACGCGCCGCTTCCCGCGCACCCAGGAGCCAGTCGGCGACGAGGTCGAGGCCGAGGCCCGCTCGACCTCGAAGTCGGCGCTCAGCCGCGAGTTCGTGGCCCGCACGCGCGACAACCTCGAGGCGCTGATGTCGCGCCGACTCGACGACGTCAGGTTGGCGGTGATGATGATCGACGGGATCGAGCTCAAGGGCCGCACCAACGTGGTCGCGCTCGGGATCACCACCGAGGGCGTGAAGATCCCGCTGGGGCTCTGGGAGGGGAGCACGGAGAACGCCACCGTGGCGACCGCGCTGCTGTCCGACCTGGTCGAGCGCGGGCTCGACCCCGAGCAGGGGATCCTGTTCGTGATCGACGGCGCCAAGGCGCTCTGAATGCAGTCGCGAACTTCGAGTTCGAGCGTCTGATCGACCGGATCCGCGGGCCGCGGAGAAGGAACCAGCCGTAATCTGTAGTACCCAACGGACTGATGGCACTCCGTCGCGCTTACGCGGACGAGTACGCGGGAGCGGGTGAACCGCGCGGCGGTTCTGTTGCGAAGGCTGTCGTCGGCGGACGCGGTGCGGGCGTTGCAGGCGGAGTTCGGCCTGTCGGAGCGGCAGGCGCGACGGTACGTCAATGCGGGACGGGGGCGGCCCGATGGTGTGCCGGTACCGGAACGCACGGCGGTATTCACCGTCAGGTTGGCGCCATCGCTGATCGACGGACTGCGCAACCGGGCGGGAGTGACCGGCCAGACGTTGAGCGCAGTGACTGCCGAGGCGGTGCGCGGCTATCTCACTGCTGTCGGCGAGCGGGGCGGTGGTCAGGCGCCTTGAGATCGAGTTCGTCGGCGACCGGCTCGCCGGCGCGCGGCTGGCACGGGCGTATTCGGTGTTGGCGCCCGAGCGGCGGCGTGTGATCGGCAACGAAGGGAGCGGTGATGAGCGGCAGCGACAGGCTGACCAACGACCAGTCGAGGGTCGCGGCGATCTACGCGCGGGTGTCCCCGGAGCGCCAGCGCCAAGAGCAGACAATCGCCAGCCAGACCGCCGCGCTGCGTGAGCTGGCCGAACAGCGCGGCCTGGTCGTCCCGGACGAGTTCGTGTTCGAGGACGATGGGTTCTCCGGCGCGAACTTGCAGCGGCCCGCGCTCGAGCAACTCCGCGACCGGGCGTTCGACGGGTGCTTCGAGGTCGTGCTGTGTCACGCACCGGACCGGCTGGCGCGCCGCTACGCCTACCAGGCGCTGCTGCTCGAGGAGCTCGCGCGCGGCGGGATCGAGGTCGTGTTCGCCAAGGAGCCCGAACGATCGGGCTGCCCGGAGGACGAGCTGCTGCGTCAGTTCCAGGGGATGATCGCCGAGTACGAGCGAGCGCAGATCGCCGAGCGGTGTCGTCGTGGGAAGCTGCACCGCGCGCGAGCCGGTGCGGTGTCAGTGCTCTCCAACGCGCCCTACGGCTACCGGTATGTCAAGCGGACCGAGCACGCCGACGCGTTCTACGAGATCGACGAGCGCGAAGCGCCGATCGTCCGGGAGATCTTCGACCGCTACGTCGAGCGGCGCGAGTCGATCGTCCAGATCGGCCGGGCGCTCAGCGAGCAGGGCGTGCCGACCCGAACCGGAACGCCGCACTGGGGATCGTCGACGATCTGGGCGATCCTGCGCAACCCGGCCTACATCGGTCAGGCGGCATACGGTCGCCGGCGCATGACCGGCGAGCCTGCGAAGCCGATGCGCTTGACCCGCCAGCGAGGCAGGCATTCCGGTCGCTCCGCCTACGAGCACGTCGGGCCCGAGCACTGGCTGCGGATCCCGGTGCCGGCGCTGATCAGCGAAGAGCAGCACGCGCTCGCTGAGGAGCTGCTTGAGCGCAACAGCCGGCTCTCGCCGCGCACACACGCACGCCATCACTGCTGCAAGGGATCCTCGTCTGCCGCGAGTGTGGCCACTCCTACTATCGCAGCTCCACGCGCAGCAAGACCGGGAACGTGCACCACTACTACCGCTGCTCGGGCGCTGATAGCTTCCGACGCCCCGAGGGCCGGGTCTGCGCCGCTCACCCTGTTCGCATCGACCAGGTCGATGAGCCGGTCTGGGCCCAGGTGCTCGCGCTGCTGGAGAACCCGGAGCTGATCAAGACCGAGATCGACCGGCGGCTCCAGGCACTCCGCAGCGAGCACCCTGCCACCCGCCGCCGCGACGGGCTCCAACGCGAGCTGACCCGTACGCAGAATGCGCTGCGCAGACTGATCGACGGCTACCAGGAGCAGCTGATCACGCTCGAGGAACTCCGCGCCCGCATGCCCGAACTTCGTCGACGTGAGGCGGCCTTGCGCGCCGAGCTGGACGCCCTCGACACCGACCTGCACGACGCCGAGACTTATCTCAAGCTGACCGAGACGCTCGACGCGTTCCGCGCCCGCCTCTCAGCCAACGCAGAGAATCTCACGGTCGAGCAGCGCAAAGAGATCGTGCGGCTCGTCGTCCGCGAGGTCCTGCTCGGCGACGACGACATCACCGTTCGCCACTCAATTCCGCTCCCGACGAACGGACAGCCAGGCGGTTCGCTACTGCATTCGCAACGTCAAGGCGCTGCGCAAGGCGATCCGCACCGTGTTCGGCGAGCGCGCCCCGGTGCAGCGATGCGTCAGGCACAAGGAGAGAAACGTGCTCGACCACCTGCCCGACCGCGACCGGCCGCAGGTGAAGCGTCGGCTGCGACGCGCCTGGGCCGACACCGACCACCGCTCAGCGCTCGACCAGTTGCGCGTCCTGGCCTCGGAGCTCGAGCGCCCGCACCCCGGCGCCGCCGCGTCGCTGCGCGAGGGGATGGAGGAGACGCTCACCCTGACCCGCCTCGGGATCGGCGGCAACCTGAAGCGGACGCTCGAGTCGACCAACCCGTGCGAGTCGATGGTGCGCCACGAGGCGCCATGCGAAAGGAGAGAACGGACGAACAACTCTCAACCGTGCCGGTTGGAAGACCGGCCCCGGGCCGATGCAGCGGTCCGGCGAAGCTGGGGGCAGCCGCGGCGCGGGATCGCGCGTCGGCGGTGGAAGCAGCCCCGACGACGTAGCGGCCGGGCGGTACTGCCAGACGCCCGAGCGCGCGCTAGCGAGACCGAAAGGCAGAGCGAGAGCGAAGCGGTGGTTGAAGCCTCTTGATCGCAGCAAACGGCCCGAAACCTGGCGGATCTGGGCCGCGCGCAGCAACGGTGCCGTCGAGAAACGTGGCGGCCCGCTCCGGTTCGGGTTCATTGATCTCGGGCCGGTGGCCGGGGAGAGACTGCGAGCGCTCCCCGGATGGCTGCAGGGGTATAGCCGACTGCCGACCCGGTCAAACGGTTCATGGTGAACGTGGGAAGCGTCCCTCGCGCGACCGGCCGCTGGTGGCGGCCGGTCAGGCCCGATGCCGGCCGATGCGGCTGGGGCGTGGCGGGGCCGCCGTAGTAGTCCGAGCGCGGGAAAGCCGCGTACATGGCGAAGGGCGGCAGCAGGATCGCAGCATGAGAAGCCGTCCGGGAGGTCGGGCGTGAATACGCCCGCGCCGCTCGATGCCGAGCAGGCGGAGAGGCGGGTACTGGGATGGCAGACCAAGCTGCACCGCTGGGCAGTCGAGGACGAACAGAAGCGCTTCGGCGATCTGTTCAACCTCGTCTGCGACCCCGCGACGCTGCTCGTCGCGTGGGAGCGGGTGAAGCGCAACCGGGGGTCGAAGACCGCCGGTGTTGATGGCCAGACACGCTGGCACGTCGAGCGGCTGGGCGCGGGGACGGTCTTGGGCG
>JACVRW010000148.1 GCA_014534235.1 Thermoleophilaceae bacterium
CCGCCGAAGCCGCGCGGGCCGCCGGCTCCATGGAAGCCCGGGCCGGATCCGGGAAGGTCCGGCAGGGCGTCCTCGACCTTCTCCTGCGGGAGTTCGAAGCTCGGCGAGGAACCTCACGAGCTCCTCGCGGCGGTGGACGTCCCTGCGGGCGTCCCGGAGCGCCTCGGCCTCGACACCGAGCACCTCGGCCAGCTGTCCGAGCCCGGGCGGCGTAAGAGCCGTGTAGGAATCGCCGAAGAGCGCCGCCGCGGGCGTCGTCATCCCGACGACCGCGGCGCGCACTTAGTACTTCCGCACTATCTCCGTGTACGCGCCGCGCGGTGGACGCCGGTAGTCCTCCTGCGGCGGACGGGGTGGCAGCTCAATGGGATCCGGGAGCACGTCCTCGTAGTGGATCGAGTCCAGCAGGTGCGAGATGCAGTTGAGCCGGGCACGGCGCTTGTCATCCGACTCGACCGTGTACCAGGGCGCCTCGGGCGTGTGGGTGTAGCGGAACATCTCGTCCTTCGCCCGGGAGTACTCCACCCACAGGTCGCGTGACTTGAGGTCCATCGGACTGAGCTTCCAGCGTCGAGTGGGATCCGACGAGCGCTTCTGGAAGCGGCGTTCCTGCTCGGCGTCACTGACAGAAAACCAGTACTTCCGCAGGATGATCCCGTCGCGGACGAGCATGCGCTCGAGCTCTGGGCAACTGCGCATGAACTCCCAATACTGCTTATCGCTGCAGAAGCCCATGACCCGTTCGACGCCGGCGCGGTTGTACCAAGAGCGATCGAACAGGACGATCTCCCCCGCGGCGGGCAGGTGCGCGATATAGCGCTGGAAGTACCACTGTGTCTTATCCCGATCGCTCGGGGTGCCGAGTGCGACGACCGTCGCGCCGCGCGGATTCAGCGGCTCGACGATGCGCTTGATGACACCGCCCTTGCCGGCGGCGTCGCGGCCCTCGAAGATGAGGACCACGCGAAGACCGGCGTGCTTGACCCAGTGCTGCAGCTTTACGAGCTCGAGCTGCAGCCTCGCGAGCTCCCGCTCGTACTCCTTGCGCTTCAACTTGGAGGGGGAAGCCTCACCATTCTCCAGGTCGGCTGGAGGCGCTGCGTCGTCTCTCATGGTCCGCCTCTCCTCACTGTCTGGACTCCCGCATAGTGTCGCCCAGCGGAGGTGCGTCCTGGTGCGGCGTTGCTTGGTGCGGTGCCGGGGCGAGGGAATTCTCGCCTATGGACGGGGGTACCACAGGCAGACCGGTGCTCGGCGTCGAGCTATACGAGACGCCAAGGCGGCCACCCCGCTGGGGCGGACACTCGAGCAGCCGGACGGGGCTCAGTCGTCCTTGCCCTACTCGCCGCCGACGCGGTTACCGGCGAGAGGGTCGTCATAGACGGCGGGCGGGCGGTCATTTACCCCGGCCGGAGGGGCTGCTGGAGGGCAGCGGCGCCGCAGCGATTCGGGCGGTGAGCTACGTGCGGTGCCGTGCCATCCGCCACCCGGCCGGTTACAGTCGCGGACGGAGCGGAGCGAGACGAGAGGAGGCGGGCCGTGCACGACGAGCGCGAGCGTTTCTTGATTCGGTACGCGGCGGGGTTCGCCCCACTGACGGTGGCGCGCGCGGATGGATCGTGGATCGAGACCACCGACGGCAGGCGGATCCTCGACTTCACCTCGGGCCAGATCTGCTCCACCGTCGGCCACAACCACCCGCGGATCGTCGAGGCGGTCCAGCGCTCACTCGACACGGTGGTCCACCTCAACTCGTGGATGCTCTCCGAACCGGTCCTTGCCCTCGCCGAGCGGCTCGTGGCGACGCTCCCCGAGCCGCTCGACAAGGTGATCGTGCTGAACACCGGCTCGGAGGCAAACGAGGTCGCATTCAAGCTCGCGAAGCTGCACACCGGCCGCTTCGAGGTTGTGGGGCTCACCCGCAGCTTCCATGGTCTCCTGGCCGGCGCCACGTCGGTGACTTTCTCGATGGGCCACGCCGGCTACGGTCCGCTCGTCCCCGGGGCGTTCGCCCTGCCGGCCCCGTACGCGTACCGCTGCCCGATCCGCCACTGCGATGGCACGTGCGACTGCGCCTGCCTGGAGGCCGGCTTCGAGCTCGTGGAGCAGCAGTCGGTCGGCGCGCTGTGCGCCCTCGTGGCCGAGCCTGTGCTCTCCGCGGGCGGGGTCATCGTGCCGCCCGAGGGCTATTTCCGGCGGGCACGGGAGCTGTGCGAGGAGCGGGGCATGCTGCTCGTGATGGACGAGGCCCAGACGGGCTTCGGACGCCTGGGGGCCATGTTCGGGTTCGAGCTCGAGGGCGTCGTCCCGGACATCCTGGCCGTTTCGAAGACCCTGGGCGGCGGAGTCCCGGTCGCGGCGACGGTCACCTCCACGGCGATCGAGGAGGATTGCGTCGCCAAGGGCTTCCTCCACGTGACCTCGCACGTCTCCGATCCGCTCCCATCGGCCGCGGGGCTCGCGGTCATCGACGTGATCGAGGAGGAGGGGCTCGTCGAGCGCGCCCGCCGGCAGGGCGAGTACCTGATCTCCCGCCTTCAAGAGCTGCAGGAGTCTCATGAGCAGGTCGGCGACGTGCGCGGCCGCGGCCTGCTCGTAGGGGTCGAGCTCGTGGAGGACCGCGACGGCAAGGCCCCGGCGGACGCGCTCGGAGCGGCGGTAACGGTTGAATGCCTGCGGCGGGGCCTGTCGATGAACATCGTGCGGTCGGGTCAGCAGGCGAACTGCTTCCGGATCGCGCCACCCCTGTCGGTGACGCTAAACGAGATCGACCTGGCCATGGAAATCCTGGACGAGGCGCTGCGCTCCGCGCTCGAGTCCCGCGAGCGGTCGCGGGCCGGCGCGGCCTGATCCCTCGCGGCTGCTAGCCGGCAGGTTGATGCGCGGGCGCCGCAGGGTCGTCCCGTCGCTCGTGTGAGACACGTCACAGCCGGGCCGACGTATCGGTTTGATATATTCTACCGAGACATGGAGCTGAGCCCGACCGCATACGTGATCCTGGGGATGCTTCGCAACGGGCCGCAGTCGGGGTACGAGATCAAGCGGGCTGTCGACCACTCGACCCGGTTCTTCTGGGCGGCGAGCTACGGGCAGATCTACCCGGAGCTGACCAGGCTCGCGAAAGCCGGGCTGGTCGAGGGGCACTCCCAGCCGACGGGCGGCCGGAGGCGCACCGCCTACCGGCTGACCGACGCCGGGCGTGAGGAGCTTCGCCGCTGGCTCGATCGGCCCCCGGAGCGGCTCGAGCTGCGCGACGAGGGCCTGCTGAAGCTCTTCTTCGCGGGTGCCGCCGAACCGGGCAAGGCGGTCGAGATCATCGACGCGAAGCGGCGCCTGGTGGAGGAGAAGCTCGCGGCGTTGCGGAAGATCGAGCCGTACGCGGCGGCCGCTGCGTCGACGGACCCGTTCCCGTACCTGGTGCTCCGCTACGGAATCGAGTCGAGCGAGTGGGTGATTGCCTGGTGCGAACGGGCGCGGGCCGAGCTCAAGGGCACGAGGTCGAAGCCAAAGAAGACGAAGAGGAGCGTGGCGTGATGTTCGAGGGACTCGCGCGGCTGGCGGACCGGCGTGGCAAGAGCGTGGTGATCGCGGCGGTCATCCTGTCGATCGCCGCCGGCGCGCTCGGCGCCGGGGTGGCCGACCGCCTCGACCCGTATGCAGCCGACGATCCGGCGACCGAAAGCGTCGAGGCCGCCGACCGCCTCGAGCGCGCCGGCTACCGCGAGACCGGCGTGGTCGTCCTCGTCGACGACGTCGACGTCGACTCGGCGGCCGGTCGCGAGCGCGTCCAGGCGCTCTCCGAGCGGATTCGCGCGGATGAGGACGTCGCCGGCGTGGAGAGCTTCTACACCACCGCCTCGCGCGACTTCGTCTCCCGCGACGGCGGCTCGACCTATCTTGCGGTCCAGCTCGCGCCGACCGGGGACGACGAGATTCAGGACGCAGGCGAGCGGATCAGTGCCGCGCTGGAGGACCGGCCCGGCGTCACGGTGGACGGCAGCGCGGTCGCCCAGCAGCAGGCGAACGAGCAGGTCGAGCACGACCTGCGCACGGCCGAGCTGTACGCCTTCCCGATCCTATTCCTACTGTCGCTGCTGTTCTTCCGCAGCCTGGTGGCAGCCGCGCTGCCGCTGCTGGTCGGCGGGCTCACGATCGTCAGCGCCATGCTGATGCTGAGCGTGGCGAGCGAGCTGGGCTCGATCTCGATCTTCGCGCTCAATCTCGTGATCGGGCTCGGCCTCGGGCTGTCGATCGACTACAGCCTGTTCATCGTCTCGCGGTACCGCGAGGAGATCGCCAAGACCGGTCCCGGGCTCGAGGCCATGCGGCGGACGATGGCGACCGCGGGGCGCACGGTCCTGTTCAGCTCGCTGACCGTGGCCGGCGCCATCGCGTCGCTGCTCGTCTTTCCCCAGCGCTTCCTGTACTCGATGGGCGTGGGCGGATCGCTCGTTGCGCTGATCGCCGCCGCGGTCGCGCTGATCGTGCTGCCGGCGATCCTCGCCCTGCTTGGCACGCGGGTCAACGCGTTCGCGCCCACGTTCCTGCGCCGCCGCGCCGAGCGCGACGCCCGGCCCGCCGAGCATGGGTTCTGGTACCGGCTCTCGCGGCTCGTGATGCGGATCCCCGGTCGGATCGCGGTCGCCAGCGCCGCGTTCCTCATCGCGCTCGGCATCCCCTTCTTCAGCGTCGAGTTCACCTCGGTCGACGCGCAGGTCCTGCCCGATAGCGCAAGCGCGAACCAGGTCGACGACGCCTTGCGAGCCGAGTTCCCGCCCTTCCGCGACACTCCGATCCAGCTCGCGGTCGGCGGCGGACTCGAGCAGGCCGAGCGGGTCGCGCGGGACGCCGAGCGGCTTCCTGGCGTGGCGGAAGTGAGGCCGCCGGTCGAGCTCGAGGGCGGCAACTCGGTCGTCGAGGTGATCTCCTCGAACCCGCCGCTGAGCGAAGCCAGCGAGGAACTGGTCGCCGATCTGCGAGCGCTCGAGGGCGACGCGCTGACGGCCGGCTTCACCTCGGGCTTCGTCGACCTCAAGGACAGCCTCGCCGACCACCTGCCGCTGATGCTGGCGATCGTCGTGGCGGTGACGCTCGTCGTCCTGTTCACGTTCACCGGCTCGCTCGTCCTGCCGGTGAAGCAGATCCTGATGAACCTGCTGGGCCTCAGCGCGGTGTTCGGGATCCTGGTGCTGATCTTCCAGGATGGCCGGCTCGAGGGTCTGCTCGGGTACACGAGCCAGGGCGCGCTCGAGGCCACGCAGCCGCTGTTCCTGTTCGTCGTCGCCTTCGGCCTGTCGACCGACTACGGCGTATTCCTCCTCTCCCGGATCAAGGAGGCCCACGACGGCCGCGCCCCGAACGCCGACGCGGTCGCGATCGGTCTCGAGCGCGTCGGACGCATCGCCACCGCCGCCGCGGTCCTGTTTGCGGTCGCGATCGGGGCCTTCGTCACCTCCGAGATGGTCTTCATCAAGCAGCTCGGGCTGGGTACCGCGCTTGCGGTCTTGATCGACGCGACGATCGTGCGGGCGCTGCTAGTGCCTTCGCTGATGGAGATGCTGGGGAAGTGGAACTGGTGGGCACCAAAGCCGCTCCAGCGGATCCACGCCCGGCTCCGGCTCGGCGAGGCCTGACGGCCTGCACCGTCCCTTGGAGGCGGGCGCCCGCAGCGGCCGGTAGCCTCGGCGCCGGTGGCCGAAGCGTCCCCCTTCCAGGCGACCGAGCGCGTGCCGGTCCGTGGCGGCGTGCTACACGTGGAGCGCGCCGGGCGCGCTCCCGCCGAGGCGGCGGTCGTCGTGCTGGCCGTGCACGGCATCACCGCGTCTCACGCGCAGTGGCGCGCCGTCGCGCGCCACCTCATAGAGCGTGAGGGTCTCTGCCTGCTGGCGCCCGACCTGCGCGGCCGTGGGCGCAGCGCCGGGCTCCCGCCGCCGGAGGGGATCGCCAACCATGTCGAGGACCTCCTCGCGGTGCTCGACCACGTCGGCGCGCGCCGCGCCGTGCTGGTCGGCCACTCGATGGGCGCGTACGTCGTCGCCTCTGCCGCGGCCGCGCACCAGGAGCGCGCGCCGGCGGTGGTCATGATCGACGGCGGCCTCCGGATGCCGGTGCCACCCGACGCCGACGTCGACGCCGTCCTGCTCGCGGTACTGGGGCCGGCCCTCGAACGCCTGCGGCGGACGTTCGCCTCGGAGGACGAGTACATCGCCTTCTGGCAGGCCCACCCCGCCTTCCGGGGCCGATGGGACGACGACGTCGAGGCCTACGTCCGCTACGACCTCACCGGTCCCCCGGGTGTGCTGCGCAGCGTGGTAGTCGAGGACGCCGTGCGCGCGGACGGCGCGTCGATGCTCCGCGACCCGTCTATCTCCACCGCGGCAGAGCACATCGCCGCGCCGATGACGCTCGTGCGGGCCGGCCGCGGCCTGCTCGACGACGACAACCCGGTAATTCCGCCCGCATTCCTAGAAGAGTTCTCCGCCGCCCATCCCGACGCGCGCGTGGAGAACCTGGAGGACCTCAACCACTACACGGTCGTGATCGGCCGTTCCGGGGGCGCTAGGCGCGTCGCCGAGCTCGTCGCCGAGGCCGCCGCGGTCGCGGACTGAGGCCGCGGGCGTTGCCCGAGCGGCCGGTTGGGCGCGGTCTCGCTACGTGCGCGTGTCCAGCAGCAACGCTCTCGGCGCGCCCGTCCGCGGACCGATCCTGGCCTGACATGGGGCGATCTTGTCACGCGCGTGTGTTGAGCCGTAACGCTGTCGGCGCCACGCTGGCGGGCGATGGGTTCCGCGCGGTTGCATCCCGGTTTGGCCGTTCGCGCGCGGCTCGCCGGCGACGAGCGCGGGGGCGAGTCCGGGCA
>JACVRW010000057.1 GCA_014534235.1 Thermoleophilaceae bacterium
GAGATGCTGCGGATGGCCGAGGAGCAGGAGGCCGACGTCGTCTACGCACGGCGGATCGGCCGGGACGAGAGTCGAGTCAAACGCATGCTCGCCACCGGCTTCTACGCGATGATGCGCAACCTCGCGCGCGTTCCCTACCAGGGCCAGGCGGGCGACTTCAGGCTGATGTCGCGCCGCGTCACGGACACCCTCCGCAGCATGCCCGAGCGCCGCCGCTTCCTACGCGGGATGGTCGCCTGGGTGGGGTTCAAGCAGGTTCCGATCGAGTACCGGCGGGCGGGACGGCAGGCGGGTGGAGGCGCGTCGTACCCGGCGCTCTTCCGCCTGGCGTTCGAGGCGCTCACGTCGTTCTCGGACGTTCCGCTCAGCATCGCCACCTACGTGGGCGCCCTCAGTGCGACGGTGAGCGGCCTGGCGGGGGTCACGGTGCTGCTCCTCACGCTGCTGGGCGCGGTCACCGCCTCGACGACCGTCTGGGTCCTGGTCGTCTTGCTGTTCCTCGGTGGCATCCAGCTGATGAGCGTCGGTGTGCTCGGCCGCTACCTGGCCCACGTACACGACCAGGTGGTAGGTCGCCCCCTGTACCTCGTGTCGCGCGTCGTGACTCGCGGCCGGGGGAAGACCACCGCCGAACCGCCGCCGCTTCCGTCCGAGTGGTCGATGACCCGCGACCCGTAGGCTCGTCTAGCCGCCCGGCTCGCCCGGCTCGGCTACGAGCTCCACGTCCGGAGCCGAGGCGGCGGACCGCCTCAGCCCCTCGAGCTTCGGCTGCCCGCCGGGCGGCTGGGCCCGCACGTTGCCACGAGCGGTGAGCAGCGCGGGCACCGCCGTGGCCAACACCCTCAAGACCGACAGCTTCGAGCCCCTTCGGTCGGCCCAGGTGATCCCGACTTCACGGACACTGAATCCCAGCCGCCGCGCCATGGCCAGCGATTCGGCATCGAACACCCAACCGTCGAGTTGCTGGCGGGAGAAGACCGCCTCGGCGGCCTCCGACCGCCAGAGTTTGAATCCGCAGTACACGTCCCGCGTCGGCTCCCGCATGATCATCCGCGTCAACGCGATGAACGGCCAGCCGAAGAGCCGCCGCCGAAACGGCTGCTGGCGGTCCACGCAGGCGCCCTCGGCGACGCGTGAGCCCGCGACGACGTCGGCGCCCTGGACCGCTTCGAGCATTCGAGGGAGCGAGCCGAGGGACGGTCCGCAGTCGGCGTCGCAGAGGAGCCGAAGGTCACCGGTGGCGTCGAGCATCCCTCGGCGCACGGAGAAGCCCTTCCCGAGATTGACTTCGTTGCGAAGCAGTCGCACCCGCTTGCCGTCAAGGAGCGGCTCGACGACCTCGACCGTACGGTCCTCGCTCGCGTTGTCCACGACGATGAGCTCGTAGTCGCGCCCGAACGGGCCCAGCCGCTGGTGCAGCGCCGCGAGGATGTCGGCGATCGCCGTCTCCTCGTTGTAGGCCGGCACGACGACCGACATCCACGGCCGGGTCACGCGTGCCAACATACCGCCGACTCGCCGCTGGCGCGCAGGGGATCACGCTCTGAGAGCGAGGCGCCCTAGTACGGCCAGGCGTCCTCGTCGGGCTGCCCGAGCGCCCGCGCGAATGGGCGCAGCCGGGCGAGGAACGCGAGCTTGATCAGGCAGTTGCGCACGAAGTAGGGGATCCCCGTCAGTTGGCGGACGACGTTCAGCGCCCGTGGCCGACCACGGAGCTCGTCCCGGCGGTATTCCGACAGCGAGCGGGTCCGCCCGAGGTACCGCCATCGGCTCGATAAGAACAGCACCCGAAGCTGCGCGAGCATGACCCCTACGGCGTTGTAGGTGTCGTGCACGAGCATCGTGCCGCCGGGCCGCACGCGGGCGCCCCATTCCTCGATGTCCGCCCGAGCGGGTGCGTATCTGTGTGCGCCGTCGACGTACAGCAGGTCGACCGGGCCCGCCACCTCGTCGAGGGCGCCATGCGACGTGCGGCGCACGTGCCGGACTCCCTCCTCCACGCCCGCCCGCTCCAGGTTCGAGTGGAAGGCGCGATGGTCCTCGACCCCGCGCGCCGCATCCGGGAGGATCTCCCGCGGCCCCCGGTCGCCGCCACCATGGGGGTCCACGGCCACGACCTCCACCCCCTGCTCGGCGGCTAGGCGCAGGACGATGGTCGAGCGGCCACGGAAAGAGCCGATCTCGACGATGCGCCCCGGCGCCCGCACCCGCCGCGCGGCCTCCCAGAGCCGCCGCGCCTGACAGTCGCTCAGCCAGCCCTCGACTGGGTCGATAGCGGCGAGTGCGGCATCCAAGTCGCGCGCAACGACCTCGGTGCTCACGACGGGATCCTCACCTTCGGGCGCTGCGGCTCGACCGCGGCGCCCTCCGCGCCGGACGGCCCGCCCTGCGCCCACGGCCCTCTCGCGCCGTTCGCCGCCTGCCTCTGTAGGACATCGAGGAACGCCCGAGCCGAGCGCTCCCAGGTGAACGTGCTCGCGCGGCGCTCGGCCGCATCCCCGAGCCGTTCCCGTAGCTCCGGCCGCTCAACGAGCTCTCGGACGCGGTCGCTCAGCTCCTCCGTGTCCCTTGCAAGCAGCCCGGTCTCGCCGTCGACGATCGACTCGGGCAACCCGCCGACAGCGAGCGCGGCGCTCGGCGTACCGCAGAGAGCCGCCTCCATCACCGTCAGCGACCACCCCTCCGACCGCGACGCCGTCACGTTGACCCAGGCCCGACCGTACAGCTCGGCCCGGCGCTGCTCGTCCACGTAGCCGTGCATGCGAACGCGCTCGCCGAGCCGGCGCCGAGCGATGTCCGCCTCCAGATCCGGACGGTGGTCTCCCTCGCCGACGACGTCGAGGCTCGTGCCCGGCACCGCCTCGAGGACGTCGAAGAGCGTCTCCACGCGCTTGTAGGCCTTGAGCCTCCCGACGAAGATCAGACGGGGCTCCGCGGCACGAACCCCGCGCCCGAACTTCTCAGGATCCACACCGAGGTACTCGACGGTGATGTCCTTCGGCGCGATGCCCTCGCGGACGAGGTCGTCACGGGCGGAGCGGGAGATCGTGAGGAAGGGGGTCCCCTGATAGAGGTAGCGGAGCGGCAGGCGCTCCGCCACCAAGAACAGGAGCTGCCCGGCGCGCCCGAACTCGCCCAGGAAGAGCTCGCGGTGGACGTGGTGGACCATCGCGACGCGCGGCTTGCGCAGCCACAGGGGAGTGAGGAACGTGATTCCGTTGATCGTCTCGAGCACGACGTCGGCGTCTCGACCGACGCCGCGCATGACCGAGAGGAACGCGCGGGGAAACACGGTCGCCCGGCCGCCTCCGCGGTGGACCACCAGGCGCGGCCCGAATCGCTCCACCTTCTTCGCGCCGGGGTAGTGCCCCGTGACCATCGTCACGCGGTGCCCCCAGGCCACCCAGCGCGAGATCTGCGCGTAGAGGTTGGCGCCGTTGCCCCCCGTGTCAGGATGCGTCCAGTCGCGGTCTGCGAGGACGAGGATGTGCAGCGGCTTGGCGGTCTCGGCGCGCCCCACGACGCGCAGAAGCTAGCGGACCGCCAGGCGGCCCGAGCCGGGGAACCGCCTGCCGACGCGCGGGCTCGCAAAGCCCCGTATCGTGCCGCGGCTATGAGCGCTCGCCTCTGGCTCTTCCTTCCGACCTACAACGAGGTGGGGAACCTCGAGAGCGTTGTTCGAGCCGTAACCGAGCCGCTCGAGCACGCTGCGCCGGGGGACTGGCGTCTGCTCGTCGTCGATGACGATTCACCCGACGGCACCGGGGAACTCGCCGACCGGCTCGCGCAGGAGCTCCCGGGCGTGAAGGTTCTCCACCGGCCGGGTAAGGACGGCCTCGGCAAGGCGTACGCCGCCGGCTTCGAGTACGCACTCGCGCGCGGGGCGGAAATGGTCATCGTGATGGATGCCGATTTCTCGCACGACCCCGAGCACCTGCCGGCGCTCATCGCCGCCGCCTCCGACTGCGACCTGGTGCTGGGGTCGCGGTACGTTCGCGGCGGCAAGATCGTCAACTGGCCACCGCTCCGCCGTCTCCTCAGTCGAAGCGGTTCGTTGTACGCCCGCATGGTCCTGGGGGTCGGGATCGCCGACCTCACGGCCGGCTTTCGCTGCGTCCGTCGCAGCGTGCTCGAGGCGGTCGAGCCACGGACCCTAGAGGCGCAGGGGTACGTCTTCAACATCGAGCTGACCTACCGCGCGCTCTTGGCCGGCTTCCGGGTCGTCGAGATCCCCATCTGCTTCCGTGACCGCGAGGTCGGGGAGAGCAAGTTGACGCTCTCGGATGCCTTCGAGGCGCTCATGCTCGTGCCGAAGCTGCGCCGCAGGGCGCGGCGTTGGCGCTCGACCGCTCCGATGACGACCCGGCCGCGGCTCGACGGCAGAGGGCCGGCCGAAAAGCTCGAATCGCCCGGGCCCGCACAACCGGACCCGAGCCTGCGCGCTCCGTGACCCGTGGCTCAGCGAAGCACGGACCGCCACCACGGGTTGAGCTCCCGCAGCCGTCGGCGGGCCTCCGCGGCGCGCTGGCGGTCCGGCGCGGAGGCAAGTGCCAAGAACCAGGCTCGGGAGTTCTCGGGTTCCCGCTCGGTCGCCCGCGCCGCCAGGTTTGCGGCCTCGTGCCTGCGTCCGGCCGCCACCAGGAGCAGTCCTTCGTCCACGAGCGGATCCTCGTCGACGCTCAGCCGGCGAGCCCCCCGGAAGGCATCCTGCGCCCGCTCCACCTCATCCGGCTGGAGCGGTCCGCGGCCCGCGCGCTCCAGCACCGCCTCTCCCTCCTCCTCGAGCCGGACCGAGTGGTAGCTGAGAGCGAGCCAGACCCCGGCGAGCAGAGCCGTCACCACGAGGGCGCCGCGGATGAGCCTGAGCCTCACGTCAGGCGAGTCTAGGCGCGCACCGGCCCTGCAGCGCCGCATGCCCCCAGGCCTGCTCGAGGTCTGCTCGGCCGTCCTCGTCGCGGGGTCCACGGCGCTCGCGTTCTTCTCGGGAGGCTTCTTCGACCCACCTCGATTGGCCGCCGGGGTCGTCGCTTGCGCGCTGGTCGTGGTGACGGCGCTCTTCGCGCCTCGCCCGCTTCCGACCTCGACGCCGGGCCGCGTCGCCTTGCTGGGGCTCTCCCTGCTGACGGCGTGGACCGCCCTGTCCCTCACCTGGGCCCCCCTCGGGGACCGGGCGCAGGACGATCTCCAGCGCCTCGTGCTCTACCTGTCCTTCTTCGTCGTCGCGCTCACCGCGCTGCGCGGCCGCCGCACGCCGCGCTGGCTCGAGCCGGCACTTGCGCTCGGTGCGCTCGTCGTCGTCGGGTACGGGCTGTCCGAGCGCCTCCTCCCTGAGCTCGTCGAGCTCGATCGCAGTCGCTCGGCCGCCGGTCGGCTCGAGCAGCCGCTGACCTACTGGAACGCCTTCGGCCTGGTGGCCGCGCTCGGTCTCGTCCTCTGCGCTCGGCTCGCGGGCGACGCCCGGCGGGGACGCGGACTGCGGGCCGCGGCCGCCGCCGCGGGCGTCCCGCTCGGCCTGGGCGTCTACCTGACGTTCGCGCGGGGCGCCCTCGCCGCGGTCGTCCTGGGGCTCCTCGTCCTGGTCGCGCTCGCCCCGGCCGGGCGAGCGCAGCTTCGCGGCGTGTTGGCGATCGTCGCGCCGGCGACAGCCGCCGCACTCGTCGCGAGCGCGCTCCCGAGCGTCAAGTCGCTCGAGATAGGCGAGCGGGGCGACCCCGGGGACGGCGTCCTGATGCTCGTCGTCACTGTGCTGCTGTCGGCCGCGGCCGCAGCGATCGCGTGGACCCGGCCGCGGCGGCCGCTGCGGGCGCCGTCGCTCGGGGTCTCGCGTCCGAGGGCTGTTCTCGGCGTGGCCGCGCTCGTGCTCGTCGCGGGCGGGGTCGCCGTCACGCTGCTTCAGGGGGCGCCCGAGGGCACATCGCCCGTTCGCGGCGCAAGCCCGCAGCGGCTCGGGTCCATCGACACGAACCGCTACCGCTACTGGGAGGCGGCCGGTGAGACCTTCGCCGACCACCCGGTCGTCGGCATCGGCTCGGGGGGATTCGCCGTCGAATGGCTGAAGGTCCGCGATCGAGTCGACATCTCCGGTGACGCCCACTCGATCTACCTCGAGACCGCGGCCGAGCTTGGCGTCGTCGGACTGGCGTTCCTCTTGCTCTTCGTCGGCGGGATCGGGGCGGCCGTGTTCCGGCTCTACCGGCTCGATCCCGCCGCGGGGGCAGGGCTCGCGGCGGCGCTTGCGGCCTGGGCGTTCCACGCCGGCCTGGACTGGGACTGGGAGATGCCTGCGGCCACGTTGCCCGCGTTGCTCCTCGGCGCGGCCGCGGTCGCCTGGAGCGAGGAGCCCACCGGCGTGGCGGAGGACCGGCACCGCGCGGCCGAGGCGCCGGCGATCGCCAGGGCGGCGAGCGACCGTGGCCCGGCCCCCGAGCGCGCCGTCTGATGCAAGCGCGCTCGACCTTCGAGCCCATTTGGTAGGAATCGCTCGATGCGCGCGATCAAGCGAGTGCTTGCCGTCATGCTCATGCTCGTAGCAGCGGCGCCCGGCACGGCGCTCGCCCAGAGCGCCGGCGACGAGCAGTACATCGATCCGTTCCAGGAACCCCCGACGCGCTCGGAGGGCGGCCAGGGCGGTGGATCGCAGGGCGGCTCTTCCGGGGATTCGACGGGCGGAGGCGGCGGCGCGAGCGGCGTAGAGGCGGGCTCGGGCACGAGCGCGCCGGCCCCCGCGGTTGAGGAGACGACACCGCCGGTGACCGAGGCCGCGCCGGGCACGACGGCCACACCGGCCGAGACCTCGCCGGTCCTGCCCCGCACGGGACTGCCCCTGGCGCCGGTGGCCGCCCTCGGGTTGCTTCTCGTGATCGGCGGCGTAGCGCTTCGGCGACGCACGTGACCGGGGCGCCGCCCGCCGCCGCGCGCCGGCGCGCCGTAAGCGGCATCACGAGCGCCGTTCCCACCACCGTCAGCGTGCGCGCCGCACCCGTCGTCATCGACGCGCGCGCGGCGGCTAGGCGGGAGATCGGTGGCGTGGAGCGCGTGACGCTCGAGATGGCCGCCCGGCTGCCGAGGCTGCGCCCGGACCGCTACGCGGTGATGCGGCCGCGCCAGGCCCTGGCGCACCGCACGGGACACCTTTGGGAACAGGCCGTCCTTCCGGTCGCGGCCCGTCGGGCCCGCGTCCTCTACTGCCCGGCCAACCTCGCTCCGGCGGCCTCCGGGCGCAACGTCGTCGTCATCAACGACCTGGCCGCGGTGCGCCATCCGGAGTGGTACTCGGCCGCCTACGCGGCGTATCAGCGCCAGATGCTTCCCGTGCTCGCGCGCAACGCGCGCTGCGTGATCACTCCGTCCGAGTTCTCGCGCCACGAGGTCGCGGAGGGCTGCGGTGTGAATGCGGAGTGGATCGCGGTGGTCCCGTACGGCGCGGACGAGCGATTCTCACCGTCCGCCGACTCGGGACCCGTGCGGCGAGCGTACGGGCTCGACAGGCCGTACGTTCTCACGGTCGGGACGCGGATCGCCCGAAAGAACCTCGCGGCGCTCGTGGAGGCCGAGCGCCGGCTCGGTCGGCTCGGCGTGGACCTGGTCGCGGCGGGGTCTGGACGCGCGTACATGCGCCCCGGGAAGACGCCGCCCGTGCGCGCTCTCGGGTACGTGCCCGACGAGGACATGCCCGGCCTCTATGCGGGCGCGGTTGCGCTCGCGATGCCGTCGCTCTACGAGGGGTTCGGCTTGCCGGTCCTCGAGGCGATGGCGAGTGGCGTTCCGGTGGTGGCGTCCGACCGCACCGCGCTCCCCGAGACGTGCGGCGACGCGGCCCTGCTCGTGAACCCCGAGGACGGAGACGCGCTCGCCGACGCCCTCGAGGCAGCGGTGAGCGACGACGCCCTGAGGAGTCGATTGGGCGCGTCCGGCCTCGAGCGAGCGGCCCGCCTGACCTGGAACCGGAGCGCCGAGCTGACGGACGCGGTGATCGGCGACGTGCTCGGCGACGACGGGTCGGTCGCCCTGCTCGCGCGACCGCGCGCCACTACGGCCGGCGGCCGGCGCCTCGGGGTCACCGTCTCGACCATCATCGTCAACCACGAGCGCCGGGATCTGCTCAGGATGTGTCTGCGCTCGCTGGAGCGGGCCCTGGCCCGGACGGAAGAGGAGACGGAGCTTATCGTGGTGGACAACGGCTCCACCGACGACTCGGTAGACCTGGTCCGGGAGCTCTTTCCCGACGTGGTCCTCGTGACGCTCGATCGCAATGAGGGCTTCGCCGGCGGGATCGCCGCCGGCATCGCCGCCTCCAAGGGCGAGTGGATCGCGGTGTTCAACAACGACACGACCGTCGAGCCCGACGCCGTGGCCGTCATGCTGGGGGCCGGACGCTCCGACGAGCGGGTCGGGGCGGTGGCGGCGCAGATGCGGTTCGCGGATCGTCGCGACGTCCTCAACTCCGCCGGCCTTGAGCTCGACCGCCTCGGCATCGCGGCCGACAGGCTGGTCGGCTCGCGCGTGCGCGAGAATCGCGAGTCGGAACCGTACGAGGTGTTCGGCGCGACCGGCGGCGCCGCGCTCTTCCGCAGGGAGATGCTCGAGCGGGTGGGCGGCTTCGATGAGAGCTTCTTCGCGTACTTCGAGGACGTGGACCTGGCCTGGCGCGCCCGCGCGCACGGCTGGCGGGCGCTCTATGCGCCGGGCGCCGTCGTCTACCACCATCACTCCGCCACGGCGCGACACGGCTCGCCGGCGAAGCTCTACTTCGTGGGGCGCAACCGGGTGCGGACGCTCGCGAAGAACGCCACGACCCCAATGCTCCTCCGGAGCGCGCCGCGGATCCTCCTCTACGACGCCGCGTACGTGGCGTTCGCCTCCGTGAGCGCGAGAAGCCTCGCGCCATTGCAGGGCCGTCTCCAGGGATTGCGCGAGTGGCGTAGGTACCGGCGCAAGGGCGCGCGGCACCGACGAGCCGTCGAGCTAGGCGCGCCGCTCGGCTTCCGCCGGGCGCTGCAGCGTCATCGGGCGGGGCACACGGTCGGCCGGGGAAGCGTCACCCGGTGATCTCCACGGAGAGCGGCACGCGCGACCGGACCGAGTCAGAGCGCTCCCCGACGGCGTTCGTCGCGCGCTCGGCCATCGTCCACGACTGGTTTCAGGGATTCCACGGCTCCGAGCGGACAGTCGCCGCGATGCTCGACCTGTTCGCCCGTGACCCCGACGTCTTTGCCTTCCACGCGGCTCGTGAGCTGCTGCCGGAGCGCCTCGCATCCGCGATCGTTCGCGAGTCCCGACTAGCACGGCTGCCGGGCATCCGGCAGCGCGGCCACGACCCGGGCCGTTGGCGGTGGCTACTGCCCTACATGCCGCGCTACTTCGGGCGCTTGGACCTGACGCCCTACGAGATCGTGATCAGCTCCTCGCATGCCTGCGCGGCGGGGGTCCGACCGTCCACCGGGGCGCTTCACCTCTGCTACTGCTACACGCCGATGCGCTACGCCTGGATGCCGCAGGCGGAACGCGACCGGGTCCAAGGGGTGAGGGGACTCGCGCTGGCCGCCCTTCGTGGCCGACTGCGGGCGTGGGACAGGCGCGCATCGCAGCGCCCCGAGGTGTACGTCGCCATCTCCACCGCGGTGGCGGAACGGATTGCGCGGTTCTACGGGCGTGAGGCTGTAGTCGTCCCACCACCGGTCGCTATCGAGGAGCTCCCGCATGACCTGCAACGGGACCCGACTCACTTCCTCTGGGTGCACCGGCTGGTCTCCTACAAGCGGCCGCTGGAAGTCGCGGCCGCGTTCCGCGAGCTGCCCCACCTGCGACTGACGATGGTGGGCGTTGGTCCGCTGGAGCGTGACCTACGCAAATCGCTTCCGCCGAACGTCGAGCTGCTCGGCTGGCTTCCGCGGGAGCGGCTGGTGCGCCTGTACGCCGAGGCGACCGGGTTCATCCACGTGGGGGAGGAGGACTTCGGTATCACGATGGTCGAGGCGCTGGCCGCGGGCACGCCGGTGCTGGCGCTCGACCGAGGCGGCGCGCGAGACATCGTGCGTGCGGGAGTCGACGGCGTCCTGATGTCCGGCCCGGTGACCCCGGCCAGGGTCCGCCAGGGGATCCTGGAGCTCAGCGCCGGCCGCTGGAGCCCGGACGAGCTCCGGCGGAGCGCAGAACGCTTCTCAGTGGGGCGCTTCCGTACGCGGTTGGCCCAGGTCATGCGTGCGCACGGCGCCGCCTGAGCCGTAACAGCCCGGCGCGCCGGAGTCCCGGCGCCACCCCGTCCAGATCGACTCGAGGCCCCTTGCGTTGCGTTAGCTTGCGAGCGATGTGGCCGCAGCGCGTGAGGAGAGGCGCGGCTCCCTGGCCAGCCGCACTGGTCGGCTCCGCGATCGCGGCTCTCCTGACGGCCGCGTGCGGTTCCACTGACGCGGAGCTTCGCCGCACCCTCGCGGCGGAGCGGGGCACGGCGATCGAGGTCGTCTCGCGAGCGCAGGTCGAGAGCCAGCCGGCGGGCTCGCCGGGGCGCGCCGTGATGGAGCTCTGGAGGGCCGTGCAGTTCGATGACGCGAAGACCGCCGTGTCCCTCATCGCGCCGCGCCCGGCCGCCGCCGAGCTACCTCGGACCGAGGAGCTCGTGATCGCGCTCGGCGGCGTGGTAACCGATTCCGCCAAGCCAAGGATCCTCGAGGTGGACCGTACGGCGGGAGGCGCGCGTGTGTCCCTGGAGATCGTGAGCACGGACGACCGGCAGCAGCAGCCCGCCCGTCGGACGGAGCTGAAGCTCGTCCGAACCGGCTTGGGCTGGCGCGTTCTCGCCGAGCAGGCACTCGGCCAGCTCCGGAAGGAAACACTCGGATGCGATTGGCCGTGCTAGCGGTGCTGGGCCTTCCGGCGCTCGCCTGTCTTGCGGGCTGCGGCACGGATCCGCGCCCGCTCGAGCATCGAGTCGTCGTGGAGCCCGGGCGGCTCGAAGCGGAGTCGCGGCGCTCGCCCGAGCACTCGGTTCTGGCCTGGTGGAGCACCCTCCAGGCCCGCGAGCCCGAAGCCGCGATCGGTCTGCTCACGCCCGCGGCCAGGCGCCCCCTCGATCGAGCCGAGTTCAGGTCCGCCCTCCGCGGCGGTTTCGGAGACTGGGTCGAGGCGACCGCGCCGAGGGTCCTCTACACGGAACGGGAGCCCGGGGGCGCCACCGTCTACATGCGGATCGACATCGGCGACTGGATCGGTTCCGTGCACGTCACGGAAGAATCGGCGATGCTCGCACTGCCGGTCGTGCGGAGAGACGGGCGGTGGATGATCGACAACTCCACCTGGCTGCGGGTGAATTCCGCGTTACACGTGGCGCTGCAGCAAGCCGCGCGGCAAGAGCGTACGCGGCGCAAAGGCGAGACCGAGTGATCGAGCCCGTGGCGTCGATCGTCAAGCGCTCGGCGCGCGGGACGCGTGCGCCGGAGAGCGTCCCGCAGTTGCTGCGTTCGGCCTCGGTCCTTCAGGGGGGCGTCTTCCTGGGAAGCCGCGCCGCCAATGGGCTCCTGGCCATCCTCCAGGTATTCCTCGTCACGCGCGCCGTAGGGCCCGCCGAGGGCGGGCGGTTCTTTCTCCTGTGGACGGCCGCCTGGCTGCTGAGCGTCGTGGTCAAGTTCGGGGCGGACGGGATCCTCCCGCGCGCGGTCGCAGAGGCTCGCCTCGCTGGAGCGGAGACGGTCTCGATCGGGCGAGTGATCGGGACCGGGCTCCTTGTCGGGGCAGGGGCGCTGCCGATCGTGATGGCCCTGCTCGGCATCCCGCTGAGCCCGTTGGAGGTCGGGTTGACCGTCGGATTGGCGGGCTCGTGGGCCGCAAACGGGGTCGTGGCCGCATTGCTCAAGGCCTACGGGCGCGCAGATCTGTCGGGCGTCGTCGCGAACGTGATCTGGCCAACCGGCGGTGCCGTGGCACCGCTGGTCGTGATCGTCGCGGGAGGCGACTGGGTGACGATCGCCTGGCTGACCCTCCTCGCGGCGGTCTTGTCGCTGATCGCTGCCGGTGCCGTCGCCGCGCGCGGTCTCGGCAGCCGGCCCCTGCGCGATCTGATCGGCGGATCCAGTCGGGAGGTGCCGGTGGAGCGAGACGAGGTCGGCGCCGCCCTGTTGACCACGCTCTACGAGGTCGTCATCTGGCTGCCGCTGCTGATCGGAGGCCTGCTCGACGTCGCACCCGCGGCGGCGGCCGGATTGTTCGCCGCCTCGCGGGTCGCCGGTGTCTTCAGCTGGGGATACCAGGCGGTCCTGACGGTTCTGGTGCCGCGCATCGCCGAGGCGCTCGCCCGGCGCGATGCCGGTGCGGCCGCGCGGGTGCTGCGAAACGGCGCTCTTGCCGGCGTCGTCGTCACCTGGCCGATATGCCTCGTCGGGATCCTGCTCGCGGACCCGCTGCTCGGGGTCATCGACGCCAGCTATGACGAGTGGTCGGGGGTCCTCGTCCTCCTCATTCTGGCGCGCGCCGTCGACGCGGCCACCGGTCCCTTGGGGGAGGCGCTGCTCGTGGGGCGGCGCACGTGGGTCGACGCCGCGTTCGTGACCGTGGGCGTCGTACTCGGCGCCGCCACCGCCGAGGCGCTGTACGAGCCGCCAGACCCGATCGCGATTGGCATCGGCGCCGCCGGTGGCTTCGTCGTCATCAACCTCCTGCGGCTTGGGTACGTCGGTTGGCTGCTGCGCGGCGGGGAGACAAGGCTTGCCTGGCGGCCCGGATTTGGCGTATGGCGCAGCTCGCCGTTCCCCGGCGCCGCCGCCCTCTGCGTCGGTCTGCTTCTTGCGGTGATCAGCGCCTCAGCGGTCCCTGACGGTTCGGGCGGCGTACTCGTGGCAAGCGCTTCAGCGGGTCTCACCGCATTGGGCTTGCTGCTCGTCGCGGTCTGGCTGTTCGGCGTCCGGGATGCGCTCACCTCGCCCGTCCCGGTGGTCGGGTTCGTGCTCGTATGCGTGTTTGCGCTCCGGCCGGCGGCCCTGGTCGTGGACCCGGGACAAGCGACGACGGGACTCGTGGCACTGGGTTTCACGTGGGGTGACCTCACCAGCACGGTGGGGATCGGCGTGCTCGGGTTCGGCGTGTTCGGAGCCGCGTTCCTCGTGGTGTGGGGCCTCTGGCCTCCGCGGGAGGCGCGGGCCGTGCGGCGGCCGGTGGAGTCCAGGATCGCTCGGGCGACCCTCGGGGCCCTGGCCGTCGGATCGGTGCTCTGGGGCGCCCTCTTCCTGCGGAACGGAGGCTTCGACGCTCTCGCCGATGATCCGGCGAGCCTGCACCTCGGGCAGTTCAGCGGTGGGTACGGAGTCTTTGGGTACATGCTCTGCCTCGCCGCCGCGCTGCTTGCGCTGTGGGCGTGGCTGCGACGCGCGACGCCGCTCCTTGGACGCGTCCTCGCGTTGGCGGCGGTCGTCTCCCTCGCGGCTGCCTTCATGCTCCAGACACGCGGGCCGCTGATCGCCTCGATCGCCGCGGCGGCGGTCATCATGCTGCTCGAACGGAGCATTTCCCCGCGCCGGATCCTCGCGCTCGCGCTCGTGGGCGTTCTCCTCGCGCTCGGGTTCGCCTACATGCGAACCGTGCGTGAGCACGCCCAGGTTAGGCCGCTCGGCGAGGCGATCGAGGCGACGGCGGACACCCATCCGGTGGCGGTTCTCGGTGCCGACTTCGCCGAGGTCGAGAACTTCGTGGCCCTGAAGCGGTTGGTACCCGACGGCCTCCCATGGCTCTCCGGCCGCTCGCTGGCGAATGTTCCGGCGGCCTTCGTGCCGCGGCAGCTGTGGGCCGACAAGCCGCTTCCCGTCGATTTCGCGCTGTCGCGTGCAGTCTCCGGACCCGAGCGCAGAGCCGGCACGCCGTTCACGCTCGCCGGCGAGCTCTACTGGAACTATGGGATCGCTGGGGTGCTCGTTGGGATGACGTTGCTGGGCGCACTCGGCGCGGCCGGGTGGCGCGCGCTTCGAAGCCGAGGCTACGGCGGCGCGACCGTCGCCGCGGCCGCGACCGTCGGGTATTCCTACCTGATCCTCACGCGCCCGCTGGGACCGATGCTTCTCACCACCGTGATGGCGCTCGTGGCGGTTGTGATCGTCGCGCTCCCCGCGGGTCTCCTGCGGTCCGGGAGCTCGGCGTCCGAGACGCCGTAGGCTCGGGGCCCCATCCGCCGCACGACCTGCGCGCGCCGCAATACCTTGGGCTACAGTGCCGCGGACGTGCAGCCCGTAGGGACCGGCCAGGGACGCGCGTCCTCGGCTCCCGCCAGGGAAGAGCGGAGGCTTGGTGGGCGCAGGGGTCCGCGGAAGGACGCCCTCAGGCGGCGGCTGCTGTTCGCGGCAGACGTCCTGTGCATGCTGGCCTCGGTCGGTGTGACGGCTCTCGTCGAGGGGACCACGGACCCCCTCTGGGCGCTCGTCACGCTGCCGTTCTGGTCGCTCTTGGCAAAGCTCGAGGGTCTCTATGACTCAGACCGCCCGAAGATCTGGCACCGCACGAGCGATGAGGCGGCGCCGATCTTCCACTGGGTCACGCTCTCCGTAGCGGGGACGCTCTTCTTCATCAGGGCGCTGCCCGACGAGACCGTGACGGTCGAGGCGGCCGGCGCCATGTACTTCACTGCTCTCGGCAGCGCCTTCGTGCTGCGCTCCGCCGCCCGCTCCCTGTGGCGTCGCCTCGTGCCGCCGGAGCGGGCGCTCGTGGTGGGGAGCGGCCAACTCGCCGACCAGGTGCGTCGCAAGCTGGCGCTCGAGCCCGGTCATCACCTCGTGCTCGGCGACGATTCGGCGCGCGGGCGCTCGGCGGGCGGCCAGGGCTGGCTCGAGGGCCGCCTCGAGGACCTCCGGAGGGAGGACCTTGAAGCTCTCGTGGCCGAGGCTGACGTCGAGCGGGTGATCCTCGCGGTGCCGGAGCTCGACGAGGCGACCCTCGCGCGGGTGGTCTCCGCGTGCCGGGACGTGGGCGTCAAGCTCAGCGTTATGCCGCCGATGCGGGCCATGCTTGGGACCGCCGTCCAGCTCAGCCACATCGCGGAGATGCCAGTCATCGAGTACGGCACGTGGGACACGCCGGCGTCCACCATGGCCTTCAAGCGGGCGATCGACATCGTCGTGTCCGCCGTGGGGCTGGTGCTGCTAGCTCCGCTGATGCTCGCCATCGCGCTGCTCGTCCGCCTCGACTCGCGCGGTCCGGCGCTCTTCACGCAGCTCCGAGCCGGGCGCCACGGCGAGCCGTTCAGGATCCTCAAGTTCCGCACGATGTGCCACGACGCCCCGGAGCGGGTCTCGGAGGTCGTCCCGGTTGACGAGCTGAAGGAGCCGATGTTCAAGCTCCGCCGCGACCCGCGAGTCACCCGAGTAGGCCGGTTTCTGCGGCGCACGAGCCTCGACGAGCTGCCGCAGCTGTTGAACGTGCTGCGCGGGAGCATGAGCCTCGTCGGTCCGCGCCCGGAGGAGCTCTGGCTGGTGGAGCGCTACGGCGAGACGGAGCGCTTCCGGCTCGCGATGCGCCCGGGCCTGACGGGACCGATGCAGGTGCACGGCCGCGGCGAGCTGACCTTTCAGGAGCGCATGGCCGTGGAGCGCGAGTACGTCGAGAACTACAGCCTCAAGAAGGATCTCCGGATCCTGCTCCGCACCATCTCGGCCACCTTCCGAGCCGACGGGGCGTACTGACTGGCCCCTTCACTTCCGTTGCGGTCAATCCGCTCGAAGAGCGAGCTCTTCGCGAGGGTCTTCCGGACGGCGTCCCAGCGCGAGCTCGAGCTGGTCGTCGGGCTGTTCCGCCGCCGACGGGCGCACGGCGGCCTCGTGGGTCCGCTGTCCGCCCGCGAGCGCGGCTCCAAGGAGGTGCTCGTGGCCACACTCGTACAGTTCTGCTAGGAGGCACTTCCCCATGCTCGGGACCGCGTCAACGCATGATGTACTGAACCAGCCGCCGCCGCTCGTCCCCTACAACGTGTTCGAGGCCGACGCGGCCCTGGCCGAGGCGCTCGAGCGCGAGGGCGGCGGGTGGGGCGTCGACCGCCTGCGCGACGCGGGCGAGCTCGCCGGCAGCCCCGAGGCGCTCGAGCACGCCGAGCGCGCCGAGCGCAACGAGCCGGTCCTTCGCACGCACGACCGCTACGGCAATCGCATCAACCGCGTGGAGCTCGACCCGTCCTGGCACTGGTGCCTACGCCAGGCGATCGAGCGCGGGATCCACTCTCTGCCGTGGCGCGATCCGCGTCCCGGCGCGCACGTCGTGCGGGCCGCGCTCATGTTCGTCTGGAGCCAGGTGAACGCGGGCGTCATGTGCCCGGTGTCGATGACGTACTCGGCGGTCCCGGTCCTGCGCCTGAGCGAGGAGCTGGCCGGCGAGTGGGAGCCCAGGCTCACGAAGCCGAGCTACGCGGACGGCGCGCTGGCCGGCATGGCGATGACCGAGAAGCAGGGCGGCTCGGACGTTCGCGCCAACACCACCCGTGCCGAACCGGCGGCCGACGGCACGTACGAGATCACCGGGCACAAGTGGTTCTGCTCCTACCCGTCGTGCGACGTCTTCCTGACCTTGGCCCAGGCGCCCGGCGGCCTCTCCTGCTTCCTGTTCAGGTCGAGCGATCCCGGATTCCGCATCCAGCGTCTGAAGGACAAGCTCGGCACCCGCTCGCTCCCGTCGAGCGAGGTCGAGCTCCACGGCGTGCGCGGGCGGCTAGTCGGCGACGAGGGTCGGGGCATCCCGACGATCATCCGCATGGTCAACCACACCCGGCTCGACTGCCTGATCGGCTCGGCCGCTTCCATGCGCTGGGGCGTGGCTCAGGCGGTGCACCACGCGCGCCACCGAAGCGCGTTCGGAAAGCTGCTGGCCGAGCAGCCGGCGATGCAGAACGTCCTCGCGGACCTGGCGATCGAGTCCGAGGCCGCGACCGCGGCCGCGCTCCGGATCGCCCGCTCGTACGACGAGGACGACGCCGCCTTCCGCCGCTTCGCCACGGCCGTCATGAAGTACTGGGTCTGCAAGCGGGCCACCGGGCACGCCGCGGAGTCGCTCGAGTGCCTCGGCGGCAACGGCTACGTCGAGGAGTCGGGCATGCCGCGCCTGCTGCGCGACTCCCCGCTCAACTCGATCTGGGAGGGCTCCGGCAACGTGGCCGCCCTCGACGTGCTGCGGGCGATGGTCAAGGAGCCCGAGGGTCTGCCCGCCTTCCTCGCGGAGTGCGAGCTGGCCCGCGGCGGCAACACGCTTCTCGACGCCCATCTGGACCGGCTGCCGGCCGCCGTCGAGGACCCGGAGTTCGAAGCACGCCGCGTCGTCGAGGACCTGGCGCTCGCCCTCGCGGCGAGCCTGCTCCTGCGCCACGCGCCGCCGGCCGTATCGGACGCCTTCTGCGCGGGCCGGCTCGGCGAGGGCGGTCGCGTGTTCGGCACGCTGCCCCCATCCGTGGACGCCGCCCCGATCGTCGAGCGCGCGCTGATGGCGGCGCCGTGAACACGCTCACCTACGAGGTGACCGGGCGCGTTGCCCGGATCACGCTCGACCGGCCGGAGCGCGGCAACGGGACTCACGCTCGAGATGCCGCGCAAGATCGCCGACTGCGTCGAGCGGGCAAACCTCGATCCGGCGGTGCCGTGATCGCCCTGGCGGGCAACGGCAAGGGGGTTCTGCGGCGGC
>JACVRW010000143.1 GCA_014534235.1 Thermoleophilaceae bacterium
CAGTAGGAGATCGCCGTGGGTGACGAGTTCCCGACCGTGCGCGCCGCCGCCGTGCAGGCAGCGTCTGTCTTCCTCGATCGCGACGCCACGACGGAGAAGGCCTGCGAGCTGACACGCGAGGCGGGCCGGAACGGTGCCCGTGTGATCGGTTTTCCGGAGGGCTTCATCCCGGGTCACCCGGTGTGGTTTCACTTCCATGCGGCCACCGGTCGGATCGCCACCGAGCTCAGCGTCGCGCTGTTCAAGAACTCGATCGAGGTCCCGGGCCCACATGTCGAGGCGCTCTGCCAGGCGGCGGCGGACGCGCACGCGTACGTGGTGATCGGTGTGTGCGAGAGGGTGCCGAACACCACCGGCACGCTCTACAACAGCCAGCTGTTCTTGGGCCCAAACGGCGACTACCTCGGCCGGCATCAAAAGCTCACGCCCACCGTGGGCGAGCGGCTCGTGCACACCGGGGGACACGGTGACACGCTCGGCGCCTTCCAGACAGAGTTCGGTCCGGCCAGCGGCCTCATCTGCGGCGAGAACTCGAACCCGCTCGCGATCTTCGCGCTCACCGCACAGTACACGCGCGTCCACGTGATGAGCTGGCCAAACCACTTCCCGACGATCAGCGACCCTCTACGAGAGAGGGTCAAGATCGACTCACAGGCGTTCGCCCAGATGTCGAAGGCCTACGTCGTGAGCGCGTGTGGCACGGTCGACGACCAGATGATCGAGCGGCTTCAGGTTTCGGACGAGGACGCGCGCCTGTTGCGCGATCCCGACTTCTGCGGCGGCTCGCTGATCGTGTCGCCCGACAGCCGCGTGGTGGCGGGTCCACTCGGACCAGAGGAGCGGATTCTCTACGCCGATCTCGACCTAGAGATCGGAATCAAGATGAAGCTAAGGCATGACTTCGCGGGCCACTACAACCGCCCGGACGTGTTCCAGCTGCGCCTGAACGCTGCCCCGCCGCACCTATTCGAACTCACCTCCGAGCACGCCAATGGGGTGGAGCACGGCAGCGTCGATCAGCCCGTCATGGACGCGGGCGAGCCGCCAAGGCGGCAGCTCGTCGATCAGTCGGATTCGGACAACTAACGATCCGCGCCAGCCGTTCGCCCCACCGTCGCTGCTCCGTCTCGCGCATTGCGATAGTGAGCCGATGGTGTAGGAACACGCCCGCTGTTCGTCCGCAGGAGTCGTCTGCGTCGCCTTGGCGGGCGCTCCCGCTTCGTGGGAAGGAGCGGTCTCGAGTTGTGGTCCGACGGTTCAACTGGACTGCGAAGGCGCGGGTTGTCATCCGCGGCTGTGGCGCAAGGTGACGGGCTTATGGGCAGCGGTTCAGCGAAGCTGGAGGGCATCGAGCGGGTATTCGGCGGAGCTGCGAAGCGGAGCGCGTACGCAGCGGTTCGGGCCACGCTCGTGGTTCAAGGCCGAGGGCGCTGGCGGCTCGACTGGGGGGCTCGGCCCTCCCCAGACCGTCGCACCTTGACAACCTCGGCAACGGTGGTTGCCTTCAGGCCGAGAGGCTGGCGACTCCAATGTGGGAGTTCGTGTTTCGCTGAGCGCACTGCGCAAAGCCGCGCGCGATCTCGCGCGTCAGAAGCACGGCGGGCGGGCGCGGCGCTGCTGTCGGTGTGACGAGCTCGATCGCGAACTCGAGTGCGGGATCGAGGTCGACTAGCGCGATTTCCCGCGCGGTCGAGACTGCCGAGGCGCGGGTAGTGAGCCCTACGGCGCCACGGGCGCGGACGGCGGTCTCCCACGTCATCGGGCCGTGCGGGTCGTCGTCCAGCGTGGGTTCGAACCCGGCGGCGCGGCAGTGGTCGACGACGGCGCGGTTGTATCCCCGGCCACCTGCGAGATCGACCAGCGCAAAGCGGTTTCCCGCGAGTTCCGCAAGCGCCACCCGCTGTCGCCGGGCCAGTGGGTGTCCGGCCGCGACCGCAACGACCGCCGGCTCGCGCGCGATCTCCTCGCAGACGGTGTCCGTCACCTCCTCGGGCTCGAACGCGATCGCCAGGTCGAGCCGGCCGGCGGCGACGTCGGCGCACAGCACGCCGCTGTTGTCTTGCTTCGCCTCGAGCGTCAGCCTCGGGCGCCGCTTGCGGAGCTCGGCCAGTACCCGTTGTGCCAACTCGTGGGTGCCGGGCGAGATTCCGATTCGCAGCCGGCCACGCTCGCCGCCGGCGAGCTCGGCCGCCACGCTCTCCGCCTCGGCGGCGGCGCTAACCGCCGCACGCGCCGGGTCGAGGATGGCCTCCGCGGCCTCGGTGAGCTCGACGCTGGCCCGCGTGCGGGCGAACAGCTCGACGCCGAGCTGTGCCTCGAGGCGCTTGACCTGCTGGCTGAGAGCCGGCTGCGTGATGTGAAGGCGCCGTGCCGCGCGCCCGAAGTGCAGCTCCTCCGCCAACACCACGAACGGGCGCAGCAGCCGCGGATCGAGGGTCATGCACCCAGCTTATAAGTGACCGCCCGATCGCAATTTCGCGTTCGCAGCGACGCCTCGTACGGTCCCCGGGGTGAGGATCACGACCCTGCTTGCGCTTGCTTTGGGGGGCGCGTTCGGCGCGTGTTCCGACGGCGAAGAGCGGCCTCCGAAAGAACGCGCGCCGGCCCCGTCGCGCGACCAACCGGCGGCGCCGGCCGTTCCCGACGGGGGCGTGCCCGAGGGCCACGGCGCCGACGACGAGGCGCCACCGCCGCGAGAGCGCGGTTCGATCGTCGTGCCCGAGACCGACCCCACCCCGCCGCGGCCGGTCGTCCGGCTCGCCGGCGCGCGGGCAACGCTCGACCAGGGTGCGCCACGCGTGCTCGTCTCGAAAAACGAGCCAATCGCGGTCACGGTGGTCGGCCGCGACCGCGACGGCGGCATGGGACGTGCGCGGGTCGCTATCAGAGCTCGGCTGACCTGCCGCTCGACGGCCGGGAAGGTCGCCACCCGACCGCTCGTCCGCTACGTCCCACCGCCGCAGGTCGAACGCATCCGCATCGCGCCGGGCACGCGCATCAGAACCGAGCTGCGCCAGACCGTCACGCAGCGCTTCGATACCACCGACTGCATGGGCGGCACGCTCGAACGGTTCAGCGGCCAGGCCTGGGCCGACACCACGAACGCGTCCGGGCTCGACGCGACGAGCAAGCACATCCACTTCGGGAGCCGGTAACCGGCAATCCACCTAGGAGGCCCGGCGCCTTCAACTTCCGCACCGAGCTGCTGCAGCCAGAGTCCACGACCTTCGCGGATCCGTCGATCGACGACTACGCCGAGCGCGCTCAGCAGACCATCCGCCTCGAAGGCGATGAACGGCCAGCAGGCCGGCGACCCAGCGAAGCTCGCCGCGGCGCTGGCGCAGCTCGCCGATAGCGACCAGCCGCCGCCGCGCTGGGTCGCCGGCGCGGACGTGGTCGAGGGTGTAGAGCAAAGGCCGACACCCTGCTCGCCCAGGTCGACGCCTACCGTGAGCTGTCGACCAGTCGCGCGCGCGACGACGTCGCGGCCGCTGCCTAAGCAGCCGGAGTTCGGCGGCGATGAAGATCACCAATTCAAGGAGACCGTGATGCGTGGAGCAGTGATGTATGCCCCGGGGGACGTGCGCGTCGAGGAGCGCGCGGACCCGGAAATCATCGATGCGACCGACGCGATTATCCGCGTGTCCGCCGCTTGTGTCTGCGGCTCGGATCTGTGGCCCTATCGAGGGGTCGAGCATCTCGACTGGCCGGCACCGATGGGTCACGAGTACGCCGGCGTAGTCGCGGAGGTCGGCGCGGACGTTGAGACGATCAAGCCCGGCCAGTTCGTGGTCGGTTCGTTCTGGGCCTCCGACGATTCCTGCGAGATCTGCCGCTCTGGCTACCAGAGTGCCTGCGTCAACCGCGTACCCATGGGCGCCTCGGGCGCCCAAGCGAGTTGCTGCGCGTCCCGCTCGCTGACGGCACCCTCGTCGCCACCCCGGACCTCCCCGCCGACGATCTGATCCCGAGCCTGCTCTCGGCCTCGGACGTGCTCGGCACCGGCTGGTTCGGCGCCGTGGCCTCCCACGCCGGCCCCGGCAAGACCGTCGCTGTGGTGGGCGACGGCGCGGTTGGCTTGCACGCCGTGCTGGCTGCCAAGCAGCTCGGCGCGGAGCAAATCATCGCCATGAGCCGCCACGAGTCACGCCAGCGCCTGGCGCGTGAGTACGGCGCGACCGACATCGTCGAAGAGCGGCGGCGAGGATGGCGTGGCCATGGTCAAAGAACTCACGAACGGGCTCCGTGCGCACTCGGTGGTCGAGGCCGTTGGCACACAGGAGTCGATGATGCAGGCCATCCGCCTCACTCGCCCAGGCGGGCACGTGGGGTTCCTTGGCGTCGGTCACGGCGTCCAGGTGCCCGGGATGGAGCTGTTCCGGAGCCTTGTCCACCTGCACGGAGGGCCTGCCCCGGTGCGCCGCTTCCTTCCGGAGCTGATCGATCTGATCTGGAAGCGCGAGATCGACCCGGGCAAGGTCTTCGACCTTCAACTGCCGCTGGACCAGGCCGCCGCCGGATACCAGGCCATGGACCAGCGTGAAGCGATCAAGGTGCTCCTGCACCCATGACCGAGAGCAACGACGCGGAGGGGCAGACGTGGTTCGCCGCCACCGGGCACGGACGCTATGCGGGCAAGGTTGCGGTAGCCACGTGAGCCGCTCGGAGGACGTGCAGGCGGTGCTTCGGACCGTCGTCGAGGCGTTCGGGCGCCGGCGTCAAGGGCTTCGCCGGTCAAGCCCCCTACGCCGCCGCCAAGCCCGCGCGCAGCGCGTCATGGGCCGCGCTCAGGAGCGTGCGCCCAATGCCGGGTCGTCCGTGCGGGTGGCGAAGAGCAGAGACATCTCACCGTCCTCGGGATGGGCGGCTGTGTAGCCCACGACGTGCCCAGCTTGATCGGTTGCGTCACCGAGCGGCCTGCGGCTGCCACTGGCGTCCGATCGCTCGCAGCAGCATCGGGTAGACGAGCGCGTACCGGAACGGCTTGATCGCGGCCATGTAGGCCTTGCCGAACCACCCGTTCGGCTTCGTCAGCACGGCCATCTGAGCGTGATAGCCACCACCGGAGTCGTCAGACACCCAGCCGATGTGCATTAGCGAATGCACTGTCTTGTTGGCGAGCTCGGCCACCCACTCGTCGTGCGTCTGGTAGACCGACCTGAAGATGGGTGGCCCGTCCATCTCTGTCCGCCCCGGGACCGCGCGAAGATCCGGACCGCGGGGCGCCTCGAGCAGGTCGGCGGGCAACCGCTCGCGCAGCGAGCGCACCCGCTCACCGACGCCGGAGTCGGCTTTGTCCCAGCCGAACAGCGCCCCTACCTTCCAGCGCAGGGCGAAGAGGGCGCGGAAGACAGCCGGGAACTCGCGGGCGTCTTCGTCCTGGGTCGCGGCCAGCTGTACGAGTCGTGCGAGGTCGCCCCGACCGCCTGGTGTCGGCAGTTCCCACAGGTCCTCGAGCTCGAAATCGCCCGTGAACTCGTGAACCCTCCACGGTCGCGAGGTGTGGGCGGTGTTCGGGAGCCTCGTCATTCGTGGACCTCCTTGGTCGAGACGTCGGTCTGTTTCGGGCATTGGCGGCGAGGAAAGAGAAGGTCGCGGCATCCCACGGCGGGGACGATCGCCGTGCTGGCCGCCACGGCGACGCAAAGCGGCGCGTAGAGCGCCAGGTCGCGGAACATCGAGTAGGTCTCGCTCCCGCCTCCCACAAGACGCGGACGGGCAGAGCGGCGCCTTCGGGGAAGTCGTCTGAAACGAACTGCGAGACGAAGCGCGTCAGGTCGCCCGGACCGCCTGGTGTCGGGAGGGCCCAGACGTCCTCCACCTCGAAGTCGGGCGCTACCTCATGGATGCGCCAGGGCCGTGACGTATGCGCGGTCTTCGGGAGCCTCATGGTGCGCCCGAAACTACGCACGCCTGACCGCAAGAACGTCGATCTGCGGTCTCGACCTGCTGTACGCCCGCGGGACTACACGGCGCCGCTCAACGGCGGGGCGCCACCAGCCCGGTGTCGTAGGCGAAGATCACCAGTTGCACCCGGTCGTGCAGGTCGAGCTTCGTGCGCAGCCGGCCCAGGTAGGTCTTGACGGTGGGCTCGGCGATGTGCAGGGCGGCCGCGATCTCGGCGTTCGACCGCCCGCGGGCGACCTCGAGCAGGATCGCGCGCTCGCGGTCGCTCAAGGCCGCGAGCCGCGAATCGTCGACCGGCGCGTCCGGCAGGGTGCTCGCGACGTGCTCGAGCAGCCGCCGCGTCGCGGTCGGCGCCACAATCGCGTCGCCGGACGCGACCGCCCGGATCGCCCCCAGCAGCTCCTCCGGATCGGCGTTCTTGAGCAGGAAGCCGCTGGCACCGGCGCGCAGCGCGGGAAACACGTACTCGTCGAGGTCGAACGTCGTCAGGACGATCACCCGCGGGCCCGCGTCGCCGTCGCGCTCGATCATCAGCCGGGTAGCCTCGACGCCGTCGAGCCGGGGCATGCGGACGTCCATCAGCACGACGTCCGCGGTGGTGACGGCGATACGGTCGAGCCCCTCGCGGCCGTCCTCGGCTTCGCCGACCACCGTCATGTCGGGCTGGGCGTCGATCACCATCCGAAGACCGGCGCGGACGAGCGCCTGGTCGTCGACCAGGAACACGCGGGTCACGCCCGCAGCTCCGCGACATCGCCCGCGGGCGCCGGCAGCCGGGCCCGGACCTCGTAGCCGCCCCCGGCTCGCGGTCCCGCGTGCAGCGTGCCGCTGTGCGGCGCGACGCGCTCGCGCATCCCGGCCAGGCCGTGCCCCCGGCCGTCGCCCGCGGCGACCCCGCGGCCGTCGTCGCGGACCGTGAGCTCGACCTCCGCATCGAGGTAGCGCAGCACCACCTCCACGCGCCGCGGCGAGTCGGCGTGCTTGAGCACGTTGGTCAGCGCCTCCTGCGCCACCCGGTGGATGCACAACTGCAGCTCGGCCGGCAGCTCGCGCGCCCGGCCCTCGACCTCAAGCTCGACCGCAGGCCCGCGCCGGCGAGGCGGCGGACGAGGCCCGCCAGGTCGGCGCCCTCCTCGCCCGCCCGCAGTACACC
>JACVRW010000147.1 GCA_014534235.1 Thermoleophilaceae bacterium
CACCGGGTGCCCGCCCCCCTTGGTCCTGTCCCCGCTCAGTACCCTAGGCCGTAGAAGATCGGGTACAGCGGGTCGACGCTGTCGTGCGGAAGGCTCGGGTCCTGGGGTTCCACGGCGGCCATCGAGCTTGGGAGCTCGAACCGCAGCCGGCCCTCGGACTCTCTTCCCATCCGGTGAGTTCGACGCCGCCGCCACGAGCGACGCGCGACCGGTCATCCGGGTCACAAAGTGGTTGATCCCTCATCGACGATGAACCCCCGGGCGCGCCCGAGGTCGTACAGGTAGTTGCCGCGGACCGTTGGACACGTTGGCCATCCTTGGCCCGCTCTCTCCTGCACTCGCCGTCGACGCGCCGTGACGCGCCCACAGCGAGCCTTCGCTGCCGGCCGGCCGAGAACCAGTCGCGGCAATTCCTCAAAGTGCGGCGTTTTCGTGGCCCATCAAAGCGCCAACCCCGCGGCCCGAAAACTGCACAGAACCTCGCCACGCCGCTACATTGCCCCGGTCCGGCTGTTTAGGTGACGAAGCGAGAACCCGTCGTCTGGCTCGGGTTGTTGGACTAGCTGACTGAAACGAGATGAGTGCCTAACGGCCTGATCAGAGAGCTCAGGGCGGTCGAGCCGGCCTCCCTCCCGGGGCGCGACGTACGCGCGGGCAAGCCGCTCCTGCTGCGAGCCATCCTGCGTTTCGACACCGTGCGGGGGATCGCACGAGTGGCGACCCTCGCCGCCCTCGACCTGGTGGGGCTCTTCGTCGCGATCTATACGGCGCTCGTCGTGAAGTCGGCGATCGTCAACCCCGACCAGCTCGGCCAGATGTGGGGGCAGGCCAAGGACTACGCTCCGCTCGCCAGCCTCGTGATGTTGCTCCTCTTCGCCCGCTCCGGGCTCTATCGCGATCGCGCCCAGCGGCCGGGCTTCACGAAGGTCGTCTCCTCGCTCTTCCAGGTGACCGTCGTGGTGCTCATCTACGCGGAGATCGAGGGCGAGCAGTTCCAGTCGTACTACATCTTCTACGGCTCGCTCTTCTTTGCACTCCTGTACGTGTCGGCGTTGCGTTGGGTGTTCGAGCGCGTGAGCGAGGTGGTCATGCGCACGGCGGGCTATCGCCGCCGCGCCGTGCTGGTCGGTTCGGGGCCGAACATCCAGGCTGTCTCGCACGCCCTGCGCGACTCGAGCGAGATCGAGCCATATGGCTTCGTGGCGCGCACACCGGTCGCCCTCGTGGACGGGTTGCGCGACTTCCGCTCGCTCGAGCAGCTCGAGCGCCATTTCGATGCCGTCGATGAGGTCCTGATCGCCGACCCCGACTTTCCCCAGAGCGAGGCCGTCGAGCTGGTGGAGCGCTGCCACGAGCACGGCGTTCGGGTGCGGGTGGCGCCGTCCACGATGGAGATCCTGATGGAGCGGGTGGAGTTCGTGCCCGGCCAGGCGCTGCCCCTCTTCGAGCTCAAGCCGCCGGTCTTCGAGGGGCTCGACTTCGCCGTCAAGCGGACGTTCGACCTGGTCGGCGCAGTGCTCCTCTTGATCGTGCTGGCGCCGGCGATGGCGCTCGCGGCGGCGGCGATCAAGCTCACCTCGCGCGGGCCGGTGCTCTACCGCTCGATGCGCCCGGGGATCGGCGGGCGGCCGTTCGAATGCCTCAAGTTCCGCACGATGGTCACCGGCGCGGAGTTCGTGCAGGAGCACCTCGAGAACCGCAACGAGCTCGGCGGCGCGATCTTCAAGATCCGCCGGGATCCCCGGACTACGCGCGTGGGCCGGTTCCTGCGGCGCTGGTCGCTCGACGAGCTGCCCCAGCTCTTCAACGTGTTGCGCGGGGAGATGTCTCTGGTCGGCCCACGGCCGCTGCCGAAGCGCGACTACGACCGGCTCGAGGATTGGCACCGCAAGCGCTATCTCGTGCTACCGGGCATGACCGGGCTGTGGCAGGTCTCGGGCCGCTCGGAGCTCGACTTCGACGAGCTCGTGCGGCTTGACTTCCTCTACCTCGAGCGGTGGTCGGTGTTCCTCGACCTGACCATCATCCTCAAGACGATCCCCGCCGTGATCCGCGCGCGGGGAGCGTGGTGAGCGAGCCGTACCAGCCGGACAACCTCCTCGACCGCCGTTCGGATCCGGAGACGCTCCAGGTCCACTACGACCAGGAGTACCGGCGCGAACGCGCGCTGCTCGAACGCCGGCTGCCCCTTCGCGGTGGCGACGTGCTTTCGGTGGGATGCGGCTGGCACCCGGGCCGGCATCTCTTTCCGAAGCCCGCGTTTCGGATCACCGGCGTGGACCTGGACGGGGCGAAGGTCAACCACCTGCTCGAGTCGGGAGAGCTCGACGCCGGCACCACGGCGCGCGCCGGTGAGCTGCCGTACGAGCCGCGCTCCTTCGACGTCGTCCTCTACCGGCTCGTCCTCCACCACATCGCCTACCAGGGACCGCTCGGCCCGGTGCTCGCGGAGGGCGCCCGACTCCTTCGGCCGGGCGGTGCGCTGATCGCGGTGGAGCCGGGGCTCTGGCACCCGGTCGGCGCCGGGCTCGCGTTGGCCAACCGCCTCCGTCTCGGCACCTCGATCCATGGCACCCCGGACGACGTCCCGCTCTCGCCGAGAAGTCTCGAGCGCGCCGCGCGCGCCGCCGGGCTCGAGCCGGAGCTCCATGCGGTCACCTACGGCTGGCGCCGGCTGCCGCCGCGCGTTCAGCGGGCGCTGCACTCGCTAGATCCGCTCGGCTCGCGGCGTGCGCTCGCGCCGTTCGGGCACACGCTCATGCTGATAGCGCGGCGCCCGCGGTAGCGCATGGCCAGCCGCTACGACGACGAGCTGTGGCGGCTCGTCCCCGAGGATCCCGGCCCGCCGCCGGCCCATCTGGTCGAGTTCGTCCGCGGGCTCGGTTGGGCGGAGCGGGCGCTCGACGTCGGCTGCGGCGACGGCCGTCTCACCGCGGAGCTCGACGCCGCGGAGGTGACCGCCGCGGACGTCTCGGCGGTGGCCCTGGAGCGCGCCCGGCGGCGTCTCCCCGACGCACGACTCGTCGAGCTCGAGCCCGACGCCCCCCTCCCGCTAGAGGATGCGGTCTTCGACCTCGTGCTCTGTGCGGAGACCATCGAGCACGTGCGCGACGTGCAACTCCTCCTGTCGGAGATCCGCCGGGTGCTCACCCCGCGGGGGACATTGGCGCTCACCACACCGGCGCGCCTTCCGCTCGGACGCCCGCCAGATCCGCTCTCGCCGCACCTGCGCCAGTTCACGCGACGCTCGCTGTCTCGCCTGCTGGACGACATGGGCTTCGAGATCGCGTCGCTCAGGCGGCGCTCGGGGACGCTACTGAGCGTGGCGACCCGCGCTTGAGTGCGGCCTACCCCGGCGCCGCGGCCTCGGCCTGCTTCTGGCGCAGCCGCGCCCGCGCGTCGAGGAAGAGCTGTCTGCCCTCACCCGAGAACGGGTCGAGGTATAGAACAGCGCGCACGGTCTCGAGCGCGTCCTGCGGGCGGTCTAGCGTCCGGAGCTGGAAGGTGGCCAGGCGGAGCCAGGTCTGGCGGTCGCCCGGGAACTCGAGCACCGCTCGCTCGAGCGTGCGCCGCGCCGCCGACTCCTGGCCCGCGCTCGCCTCGGCGACCGCCCGCACAAGCAGGGGGTCGGCCGAGAGCGGGTTGGCGGCGGCGGCGTCCTCCGTCTTCGCGATGGCGTCCTGGTAACTGCGATTCTCTATTAGCTCGAGCGCCCGGTTCGTGGCTCGGTCGGAGGCCTCCGGTTGCCAGATCGCCCAGGCGACGATCACGGCGACGACGCCCACCGCTCCAGCCGCCGCGATGCGACCGCTCGCCGGCCGCGGCGGCGGCCACCGCAGGGAGGGCAGCTCTGCGGTCCCCTCGCGGCTGGCCACGGCGGGCACCGGGCCCCGCCCCGCCACGAAGCCCGCGGCGACCAGGGCCATGGCCGTCGGCCCTGGAACAAACCACGTCCAGTCGATGGCCGACTGGAGCCCGAACACCACAGCCACGAGCGACAGCGCCACGACCGCGACGCGCTCGCCGTCCCAGTCGCGGCGCGGCGGCGGCTCTCCGTTGTGGCGGCGGGAGGGCAGCCGGCGGGGATGCAGCCCCGTCGTCCGTAGCGCCGCCACGAGCCAGGCGAGCAGGAGTGCGGTGGTGAGCACGAGTCCCACGATCCCGAGGTCGGCGAGCGTCTGCGGGATGAAGCCATGCGCGTGGCGGCTGAACGTGGCGTCCTTCCGGTAGCGCAGCCGGGCCGTGGCGAAGTTCGCGGCGCCGACGCCCACGACCGGCCGGTCGTCGAAGACCCTGCCGGCCTCGCGCCAGTACTTCCCACGGGTAGAGGACGCGGCGGTGACGCGCCCGGCGCCCTCCGTGGGCGCGGTCTCCGTCTCGCTCGTAAGCTCGTCGAGGCGGTCGTCGATCGTCCCACCGAGGCCGCGGTCGCTCACGGCGACCGAGGTGAAGGCGAGGAGCGGCACGACGCAGGCCACGGCGACCGCGGCGACTCCCATCCGGCGCCTCAGACGCATCGGCGGCGGGACCCGTCCGAGGCCGAGGTTGACGGCCAGCCCGGCGAGCAGGAGAGCGAGGACCATCAGCGCCACCAGCAGTCCGAACTCTCCGGCGACGCTCTCCTTCGCAGACAGCGGTTGAAGGCTCTTCGAGAAGGCGTCCTTGGAGAGCGCCCACGCTGACACCGCACCGCCGCCGATCGCCCCGGCCAGCAGCACCGGCAGGCCGCGCAGGCGGAGCGGCACGACCGCGAACCAGGCGATCGTCCCGAGCGCGGCGGCCACGAGCGCACCGCGCGACTGCGTCAGCATGATCGCCAGGACGCACGCACCGAGGGCCGGGTATGCCAGCGAGCGCCCGAGCACCGAGCCGGTGCGACGCGAGCCGAGCCAGAGGGCGGCGGGGATGGCGAGGGCAGCGGTCGTCCCGACCGCGTTCCAGTACTGGAACGGCTGACCGATCCGGTTCGAGAGCTCATGCTCGGCCAGCGTGCCCGGCCAGATGCGCGAAGCCAGCGCGTAGGCCACCGCGGCGAGAGCGGCGAGAAGGACGCCCTTCAGCACGACGGGCGACGCCTGCGGCGCCACCCTGGCCGCGGCCAGTGCGGCGGCGAACGTCGCGAGGTAGGCAAGTGTCCGCCCGGCTTCTATGTAGGCGAGCTCGGGCATGAGCGCCCACGTGACGGACAGCGCGGTGAACGCGGCCAGGGCAGCGAACAGCACCAGCGCGGTGGCGCCGTAGAGGGGCCCCCGCCGTCCCCACAGAACGCCGGCCGCGATGAGGACCGCGCTCGCCAGCACCATCAACACCTCCACCGTGGTGGTGCGGGTGAGCTCGGTGCCCCCCGCGGCGCCGAAGGCGACGCCCGCGAGGGCGCCGCCCAGGATGACCGCGCACGCGCTAGTGGCGCCCGAAGCGTGGAAGCGAGACACGTGGCTTCGGGATCTTCGATACGAGCGGAAGCTGCGCCAGCGCAGGAATCCGCCCACGCAACCCGACGAAAGCGCCGGCCAAGGCGAGCAGGCCGAGCGCGATCAGCGCGAGCAGCAGCGGAAGCGGCATGGAGTTGCTGGCGCTCGCCACGTCGAACATCCCGTCGGCGCCCGGCGTCACGGTCTCTCCGCCGACCTTGACGGCCGGCCCGTCATCGCGGCGATCGGGCGAGGTCAGCGCGTCGAGGTCGCTCTGGTCCTGAAGCTGCGCGGCCTGCTCCTCGGGGGTGACTGGGGCCGCCGCGCCACCGGCGCCGCCGCCCGGGCCGCCGCCGCCCGGGCCGCCGCCCGCCCCCGGGCCGCCTCCCCCGGGCCCGCCCGGCGCGCCTTCGCCGCGCCTGCCCGAAGGACTCGTCATCGCGGCCTTGATCACGTCGCGGCAGTCGCTGTACTCGTCGATGTCGGAGGGCAGGTTGTCGAGCGCGCCCCGCAGGTCGCGGTTCGAGTAATTGCCGTTGAGTACGCCGTCCTGGTTGCAGTCCTTGATCACCTTGAAGGGCGTGGCGGGCGCCTCGGTCGGGAAGGCGAGCAGCAGGACGAGCGCGGCAAGCGCCAGCAGATGTCGTGCGACTCGAGTCACTGTCCTCCGAGCGAGCGTGCGGGAGAGACAGAGCGGCGAGACGACGGAGACAGGGCCGTGCCGGATCCGCCGCAGAGACCTCTCCCGTACCGGGGCGCCCAGGCTAGCAACTCGTCGAGAGGCGCCGTAAAGCGCCTCGCGGCGAGCGGTCGTCCCCCGAGTCGGATCATCGCTTACGCCTCGACCCATGCCGTACGGCAAAGTTGCGGTGTGTCGGTACCGGTGGCAATCCTCGCCCCCGTACCCGTGCCATACCGGGAGCCGCTGTTCGGCAGGCTCGCCGCCCGGGCACGGATCGAGCCCCGGGTGATCTACCTCTCCGGGGCCCAACCCGGCTGGGACCAGCGTCCCGAGTGGTTCGGCGCCCGCGGCACCTACCGGAGCGAGGTGCTGCGGGCGTGGCAGCGCCCGCGCCCCGGGCGCACGCCGCTTATGCTGGCCCGCGGCGTCGGCGCCGCGCTGAGGCGGGCGGAACCCCGATGCGTCGTCAGCTGGGAGTACGGACCGGCTACCTGGCAATCGCTCGCATGGTGTCGCAGGCGGCGCCGCCCGCTCGTCATCTTCAGCGAGCTAACTCCTTGGAGCGATCCCGAGCTCTCCGCGGTGCAGCGCCGGATCCACCGCCTGATCGCCCCTCTGGCGAGTGGCTTCATCGTGGCCAGCTCGCAGGGAACGGCGCGGCTCGAGCGGTTGGGCGTGCATCCCGCCCGTGCCGAGGTGAGCCTGCAGAGCGCTGAGCTCGGGTCGTTCCTCTCGATCGAGCGGCGGGAGCGCTCCGGCGGGCCGGTGCGCGTGCTGAGCGTCGGACGCCTCGTGCCGGACAAGAACCTCGGGATGCTGCTCGAGGCCTTCGCCGACGCG
>JACVRW010000005.1 GCA_014534235.1 Thermoleophilaceae bacterium
GCGAGCTGGGTTCAGAACGTCGTGAGACAGTTCGGTCCCTATCTGCCGTGGGCGTTGGAGAGTTGAGGGGAGTCGTCCCTAGTACGAGAGGACCGGGACGAACGCACCTCTGGTGTACCAGTTGTCCCGCCAGGGGCACCGCTGGTTAGCTACGTGCGGACCGGATAACCGCTGAAGGCATCTAAGCGGGAAGCCGACCTCGAGATGAGCTCTCCCATCCCCTCGAGGGAGTAAGACCCCTGGAAGACCACCAGGTGATAGGCCGGATGTGCAAGCGCAGCGATGCGCTCAGCAGACCGGTACTAATGGTTCGAGGGCTTGACGGTCTTTTGTGATCTTCCGGAGTGCCGCTGCGCTGTGGCGCGGCGGCGGGGCGGCCGGCTGTGCGGTTTTCAAGGGCCGGCGAGGGCCGGGTCTCGCGAGCTTTCGGTGGCGATAGCGAGGGGGATACACCTCTTCCCATTCCGAACAGAGAAGTTAAGCCCCTCAGCGCCGATGGTACTTGGGCCTCGCGGCCCTGGGAGAGTAGGTCGCCGCCGATCTTGATTGAGGGGGTCGTCCCCGCTGGGGGGCGGCCCTTTCATCGTCTGGGGGCCGTTTCGCTCTGCCTGTTCGCCGGGGCCGCCCTCAGGAGAGGATGGGTTTCGTGAGCCTTGGAAGAGGCGTGCCGCGGTCTCGGAGAGCCGCCGGCCCGTGCGCCGGCCCGGCTGTCGGCACACCCGAATCAAACGGCGCCGCTCGTCGGACCCGACGGCGCCGGTCGCCGCTCGTCAGAGCTATCCCTCGCCACCACGCGACGCTCGGCGCATCGTCGCTAGGGCCCGGCTCCCACGGCGCGCAGAGCCTCCTCCGGATCGCGGTAGGGCTCGTTGCGCAACAGTCTGCCGTTTCTGACGGTCCAGACGTGACCCGTGCGCTCGCAGAGCCCCGCGCCGCTCTCCCTCCCACGCACATGCATCGTCATGACGATCGCGACCCGCCCGTCCGGTGCCGCGGCTATGCGGTGAACCTCCACCTTCCACTCCTCCCACGCGGTGGCGACGTCCTCGAAGTACTGTCGGATGCCCTCATGCCCGGCATACGCCTGGCCGCTGACGGCTAGAACGGAGAGGAACTCGACCTCCGGGTCGCATACGGTGATCGCGGCATCCGGATCGTAGTTGGTGACCGCTTCTGCGAAGCGGCGCACCGGCTCCTCGTGTTCGGCTCCCATCCGAGCAGTATCCACGCCTAGACCGATGTCGCGGCGGCCAGCCGGCGCCCGACCTCCTGGCCCGGGACACCGAGCGCTCCGCTGGCGTGGTCGCCGATCGCTAGCCTGACGCCCGGTCGTGACCGCTCCGATCGCCCTGTCAACGCTCGCCATCGTCCTGATTGTCGTGGGCGCGGTCATCCTGATCATGCTCATCCTCGGGTTCCTCGGCGCATGGGCGCGGAGTCGCCGGCAGGCGCCGTCGTACGACGAGCACGTCGCGGCGGCCGACGCCGCCCTCGAGCAGGCGCGTGCCGCCGACAAGGGGTGGAGTCGCGAGGTCATGGAAGAGGCTGCCCGGGCGGCGCTCGACGAATCGCGTCCCTCGTGGACGTATCGCGAGCTCCACCTCGTCCTGGTCGACGACCGGCCAGGCGTGCACGAGGACCGCGCCCACTTCATGGCGGTCGGCGACGACGGCGAGGCTCGCGTGATACTGGCTCGCCACGAAGATCGCTGGGTCGCGGAGCGGGTGGAGTAGCGATCTCCAGCGCAGGGTCCCCTTGAGCATCATGGGCAGCGCCACCCGCGCGGTGCACTGGCAGCTCTCCTGAGCCGTGCCTCCAGCGGACGGTGCCGCACCGAAGTTAGGGGGTGCTCGTCGTCGCTGCCTAGATCAAGAGGCAGGGCTGGCGGGAGCCGCCGGAGTCCCTGTGCGCCGCGCGGCGCCGCCCGCCGTCGCCCGCCGGTCGCCGTGGCCTGGGCGGTCTGGGCATTGCGGCCGCCGCGCCGCGGGGCTTGCCCCGGCCGTCCAGGTGGTCGCCCGCCGAGGCGCGGTCGCTGCGACCCGCGTGAGCGCGATCGCCCGCCGTGCCGCGGGGGTTGCGACCGGCGTCGCGCCGGTCGCCCCGCCCGCGACGGTGCGGCGGACCGCAGCACGCCCGGCCGGCGAGCCGGCGCCTCCCAGCTGCGGTACGCGGTCAGGAGCGACGGCGGGGGCGGTCGCGGCGCCGCCGGCGCAGTGTTCGCCGAGGCGATACTCGCCGAGCGTCGAGAACTCGACGATGAGGTCGAGCGCCATGCCGAGCTGCTCTCTGAGCCGAGGGAACATGCGTTCGAGAAGCTATGAGGTGAATCGGATGGAATGCCCGCATACATGCAACTTCCGTTGCAGTGAGCCGCGCGCGGAGTCGCGGAGGGGTGCGCGCCTGGCCGCCAGACGCGGCGGGCATTGCGCGACGGCCGGGGCTTGCGCCATGACGCGCGGCGGGTAACGGCGATCGCGGCCGGCCGGCCGAGGTCGCGGCGGGCGACAAGGCAGCCCGCAGGGGCGGCCGAACCTGATGAGGGCGGCGGCATGGCGGCGCTACGCTGGCCTCGATGAGCGCCCCGTTTCGGCATCGCACCCGGGTTCGCTGGGCGGAGTGCGACCTGCAGGGCGTGGCGTTCTATCCGAACTACCTCGCGTGGTTCGATCTCGTCCTGACCGAGCTCTGGCGAGCCGGCGGTCTGCCGTATCCGGAGATGATCAGGGGCGGCGCCGACATGGTGGTCGCGGAGGCGGCGATCCGCTACCGCGCTTCGGCGCGGTTCGACGAGGAGATCAACCTACTCGCCACGGTGCGGCGGCTCGGCTCGACATCGATCACCACGTCGATCTCGATCGAACGTGCAGAGGACGGCCGGTTGCTCGCCGAGGGTGAGCTCCGCCATGTCTGCGTCGACCCGCACACCATGGAGAAGCGCGGGCTTCCCGCACGCGTGCGCGAGGTGCTCTCCCAGTTCACGGTCGAGCCCGAGCGGATCGCAGGATGATCCACCTGCGCATCGTCGCGCCGGAGGACATCGCCGCCAAGGTGCTCGATCTCTTCAGGGCCTCGCCGTCCGTGCTGAACGTGGTGCACCTGCGGGGCGCCTCGCAGAAGCCGCCCGGCGACGTGATCCTCTGCGACATCGTCTGCGAGGCGGCCAGCATCATCCTCAGCGACCTGAAGGAGCTTGACCTCCCGCAGCGCGGGACCATCGCGGTGGAGCACCTCGACACGGCGATCTCGAACGCCTTCGAGGAGGCAGAGAAGGCCACCCCCGGCCTGCCGTCCGACGCGGTGTCTGGGAAGAGGTGGAGTCGCGCACCTCGGAGGAGACGGAGCTCTCGATCAACTTCGTCCTCTTCATGATCCTCGCGATGCAGATCGCGGCAGCGGGGATCGTCCTCGACCAGCCGATCCTAATCGTGGGCGGGATGGTCGTGGGGCCCGAGTTCGGCCCCCTGGCGGGCATCTGCGTGGCACTGGTCCACCGCGAGCGCCAGCTGGCCCGGCGCTCGCTGACAGCGCTCGCGGTCGGGTTCCCCGCGGGCGCGATCGGGGCCCTGCTCCACGGCGACCGTCTTCATCGAGACCGGCGTCTTCCCCGAGAGCTTCTCCCAGCGGACCATCCGCTCACCGGGTTCATCTCGCAGCGGCCGGACTTCCTCACGTTCTTCGTCGCCTTCGTGGCCGGAACCGCGGGCGTACTGTCTCTCACCTCCGCGAAGTCCGGCGCCCTCGTGGGCGTCCTCATCTCCGTGACCACGATTTCGGCCGCGTCGAACGTCGGCGTGGCGGCAGCCTACGGCGACTGGTCGGAAGCGGGCTGGGCCGCCGCGCAACTCGGCGTCAACCTGGGCTCCATCGTGAGCGCCGGGCTCCTCACGCTGTTCATCCAGCGCCCGGTACTACGTCTACCGTCGGCGGCGGCACCTCCTGGATCCCGCGCGCACCGCCGCGGGACTCCCGATCGGACGAAGCGTGCGCGAGACGAAGGAGGTACCCGGCTGGCGCGAGCTCGAGGAGGGCGGAAGGAGCCGCGGCGGCGGATAGCGGCGACCCCTCGATTAGAGCGACGCCCAGATGTCGATCTTCGTCCGCACGCGCGCGATCACCTCGCTCGTGAACTCGCTGGTGCTCGAGTGGCCGCCGAGGTCCGGCGTCCGCACGCCGGTGGCGGTGGCCTCTAGCACTGACTCGTAGATCGCGCGCGATGGGGTCTCACAGTCGTCGTGGCCCATGGTGGAGGCGTACTGGAGCAGGGCGGCCGCGGCGAGGATCATGGCCATCGGATTGGCGATGTCCTTGCCAGTGAGCGCCGGCGCGGTGCCGTGCGGCGCCTCGGCCATCACGACGATCGGCTCATAGTCGTCGTCGAACGCAAGCAGCACCGACTCCGCGCCGGCGATCGAGCCGAACATCGGCATGACAAGGTCGGAGAGGCAGTCGCCGTCGCGGTTCAGGGCGGGTATCACGAGCGGGGCGTCGGCGGCGCCCGAGATGAGCCCCGCATAGGTGGCGTCGATCAGCACGGGGCTGTAGGGCACGTCGGGGTGCCGCTCGGCGCCGGCGTCGAGCTCCTCCTTCAGCATCCCCTCGTAGACCGGGCTAACCGTCCACTTCGGCCCGCCGTAGACCCGTCCGTGGATGCGCGAGGCGGTTCTGAAGCTGTACTCGGCGACCGCACGGCAGATGCTGCGCGAGATTCGCTCCGTCCGGTACGCGACCTCGTCCCCGTCCTCGTCCCGGCGCCACTGCTTCGCGCCGTACGCGTCGCCCACCGCCATCCGCACCACGGCGATCGGGTAGTGGACGCCGGCGACCGGGGTCACCCCGGGTATCCGGCGACCGGTGCGGATGATCACCTTGCCGTCGATCGCCTCGCGCAGGAGCCGGTTCGGGCTGCCCACGTCGTCCGCGCCCTCCGGTGTGATGGTGGCCGCCTTGAGGCCGAACCTCGTCTCACGCATCGCGCCGGCCGCGGCCAGGACCACGTCGTTGCGCGTGCGACGGCGGTTCTCGAGCGACAGGTCGTAGTGCTCGAGCTCGAGGGGAACCCTCGTCACGGCGGGGTCGAGCACTCGCAGCGCCTCCTCGAGCAGCTCCTGCCCGGTGTCGTCTCCCTCCATGACGATGATCCGGAGCTCGTCCGCCATGGCTGCGCAATCTACTGCTGCCTGGCCCGGCGCGGTCGGGCGGTTCGTGCAGGAAGGCGGCCGGCGCCTACGACGCGACCTGGTGCGCCGAGAGCCCGAGCTCGTCGGCGCGCTCCTCCATCGCCGCGATCAGGAACCCGACGTGCTGGTCGAAGCCCACGCCCAGCTCCTCGGCGCCGCGCCTGACCTCCTCCCGGTCGACGCCCGCGGCGAAGCTTGGCTGCTTCAGCTTCTTCTTCACGGACTTGGGGGTCATGCCCTCGATTCCGGTGGGGCGGACGAGCGCGCACGCGGCGAGGAACCCGGACAGCTCATCGACCGCGTACAGGGTCTTCGCCATGCGGCTCTCGCGAGGCACGCCCAGGAAGTCCGCGTGTCCCGCGACGGCGTCGATCAGCTCCTGCGAGTATCCCCTCTCGCGGAAGAGCTCGAGCGCCTTGCGCGGATGGCCCGTCTCGAGGTCCGGATAGCGCTCGTAGTCGAGGTCGTGAAGCAGCCCCGTCACCCCGTACAGCTCCTCGTCCTCGCCGAAGCGGCGGGCGTAGGCCCGCATCCCGACCTCGACGCCGAGCAGGTGCTTGCGCAGCGAGTCGCTCTGGACCCACTCCTGTACGAGGTCCCATGCTTCGTCACGAGTCGGCGCCATCGACCCGGCAGCGTAGCCGCCCGCGGCATCGAGGGGGCGGGACCGGGCGAGAGGTAATCAGCCGGGGGGCCCGAAACTCCAGCCAGATGGCCTTCGATACCCTTCGCCCGCCGCTCGACCCGCGGATCCCGACCGACCGCCGCATGGAGAAGTTCATCATCGAGGGCGGGACGCCCCTCTCTGGGACGATCGTCCCCGCCGGCAACAAGAATGCCGCTCTGCCCGCGCTCGCCGCTGCTCTGCTCACGGCGGAAGAGGTGGTGCTGCGCAACGTCCCGCGCATCCGAGACGTCCAGGCGATGGTCGAGCTGCTCGTGCGCCTCGGCGCAAAGGCCGAGTGGCGCGACGAGAACGTGATCGCCGTCCGCTGCGACGAGGTGAACCGCACGGACGTCGATCCGCAGCTGGCCGAGCGCATGCGCGCCTCGTTCCTCGTGGCCGGCCCGCTGCTCGCCCGGTTCGGCAGGGCAGACATGCCGCCGCCGGGCGGGGACGTGATCGGCCGGCGCCGGCTCGACCCGCACCTCGATGCGTTCCGGGCGCTCGGCGCCGATGTGCGCGCCGCCCGCTGGTTCGAGCTCCGCGCCCCCGACGGACTCCACGCCTGCGATTTCTTCATGGATGAGGCGTCCGTGATGGGGACCGAGAACGCCCTGATGGCGGCGGCCCTCACGCCCGGCTCAACCGTGATCCACAACGCCGCCTCCGAGCCGCACGTCCAGGATCTGGCCCACCTCCTGATGCAGATGGGGGCCCGCATTGAGGGCATCGGGTCGAACCTGCTCATCATCCACGGCCAGGAGGAGCTCGGCGGCGCCGACTACGCGATCGGCCCCGACCACATCGAGATCGGGTCCTTTATCGCGCTCGCCGCGTGCACCGGCGGCGAGCTTCGGATCCGCGACTGCGTGCCGCACCACCTGCGCATGACCCGCCTAGCCTTCGAGCGGATCGGCTGCCGGATCGCGTACGACGGCAACGACGTGATCGTTCCGCCCGACCAGCAGCTGCGCATCAAGTCCGACGAGGGAGAGGCCGTCTCGAAGATCGAGGACGGACCATGGCCGGCCTTCCCCGCCGACCTCACCAGCATCGCGCTGGCCATGGCGACCCAGGCGGAAGGCCTTCTCCTGATCCACGAGAAGATGTTCGAGAACCGGCTCTTCTTCGTGGACAAGCTGGTCTCGATGGGGGCTCGGGTGATCGTCTGCGACCCGCACCGCGCGGTCGTCAGCGGCCCGAGCCGGCTTCACGGCGAGCGCATGGAGAGCCCGGACATCCGCGCGGGCATGGCGATGCTCATCGCGGCGCTGTGCGCCGAGGGCAGGTCCGAGATCGGCAACATCCGTCAGATCGACCGCGGGTACGAGCGGATCGACGAGCGGCTGCGGGCGCTCGGCGCGCGGATCGAGCGGGTCGCCGGCGAGCGCGTGCTTGCCTGACGGCCCGGCGAAGGACGCGCCGTGACGCACCCCATCCCGCCGGGCACCCGTGACGTGCTTCCTGACGAGATGCGGGAGCTGCGGGCGATCACCGAGCGCATGCGCGCGCGGTTCGAGGACGCCGGCTACGGCGAGATCCACACGCCGGCGCTCGAGTACGAGGAGGTCCTGCGGCGCGGTGAGGAGCGAGCGGCGGGCGCCCGCTATCGGACGTTCGACGAGCAGGGGAACGTGCTCGCGCTGCGCTCCGACATGACGATCCCGATCGCGCGCGTGGTGGCGACCCGCTACGCGGATGTCGAGCCACCACTGCGCTTCTGTTACTTCGCGCGCGCGTGGCGGGCGGTCGACCGCGGCGTGGGCGAGCCGCGGGAGTTCCTGCAGGGCGGCGTCGAGCTGATCGGGATACCACCACCGGAGGCCGAGGCGGAGGTGTTGGCGCTCACGATCGCCGCCCTCGAGGAGGCGGGCCTGCGGCGCCATCGGGTCGGGATCGGCGATGGATCCCTGTACCGTCGGCTGCTCGGCGCGCTGGGCGTACCGGCGGAGGCTCACCCGGCGCTGCTCGAGTGCCTCTCCCGGCGGGACCTCGTCGAGCTCGACCGGCGCGTAGCCGGGCTGCGGCTCGCCGACCGGGAGCGGGAGCTCCTCGTGCGGCTCCCGGAGCTGCGCGGCGGCCGCCGTGTGCTGGAGGGCGCCGACGGCCTCGTCGGGGACGCGGTTCACGGCCTGCGAGCGCTCCACGAGCTGCTCGAGGAGTGCGGCGTGGGGGATCGGGTGATCTTCGATCTGGGGCTCGTGCGGCAGCTCGGCTACTACACCGGCGCGGTGTTCGAGGTCTACGATCCCGCCGTGGGGTTCGCGCTCGGTGGCGGCGGGCGCTACGACGAGCTGCTCGGCCGCTTCGGGCGCCAGCTTCCGGCGTGCGGAGTGGCCCTCGACGTACAGCGCGTGCACCTGGCGCAGGCCGCCGAGGAGGCGCTCGGTGGATAGCGACCTCGCCATCGCGGTGCCGCGTGGAACGATCTTCGGCGAGACGCTCGACCTGCTCGACCGCCTCGGGATAGACACGAGCGAGGTGCGCTCGAACGAGCGCAAGCTGCTCTTCCCGAAGGCGGGCATCGTGACGATGCGGCCGAGTGACGTGCCGACCTACGTGGAGCACGGCTCGGCCGACATCGGGATCACAGGCAAGGACGTGCTGCTCGAGCAGTCGCAGCGCGACGTCTACGAGCTCCTCGACCTCGGCTATGGGCACTGCCGCATGGTGGTGGCCGCCCGCGAGAGCGGCGACCCGATCGGCGACGCGCTGCGCCGCCTCGGCCGGGTGCGGATCGCCACCAAGTACCCGCGCGTGGCGGCCGCCCACTTCGCCGAGACCGGCCGCCAGGCGGAGATCGTGGAGGTGAAGGGCTCCGTGGAGCTCGCGCCGCTGACCGGCCTCGTGGACGGCATCGTCGACCTCACCGCCACCGGCCGCACCCTCGCCGAGAACCGCCTCCGCGTGGTCGAGGAGATCGGGGTCTGCACGGCGCGGCTGATCGCCAATCCGGTGGCGCACAAGCTGAAGGCCGACCAGATCGACCGGATCGTGGAGCGCATTCGGGCGGGATGAGAATCGAGCGGAACGCGCGGGTCACCCGGCGAGAGATCCGCCCCGGCTTGGAGCAGGAGGTCCGCGCCATCCTGGACGAGGTGCGGAGCGGCGGCGACGAGGCCGTGCTGAGCCTCACCGAGCGCTTCGACAACGCGGAGCTGGCGCCCGAGCAGCTGCGGGTGGAGCCGCGCGAGCTCGAGGCGTCACTGGGCGTGCTGGAGCCGGGGGTCGTGCGGGGCCTGCGGACGGCGATCGCCAACGTGCGGGCGGTGGTGCGCGCCCAGTCGCGTGAACCGGTCAGCGTGGAGCTCGAGCAGGGCCAGCAGGTCGAGATCGTCGAGGTCCCTGTTCGGCGGGCGGCGATCTACGTGCCCGGCGGCCGGGCGGCCTACCCCTCGACCGTCGTGATGGGCGCGGTCTCGGCGCGGGCGGCGGGCGTCGGCGAGACCGCGGTCTGCGCGCCGCCCGGGCCCGGCGGCCACGCGCACCCGACGATCCTGGCCGCGTGCGTCCTCTGCGAGGTGAACGAGGTGTACCGCATGGGCGGGGCCCAGGCCATCGCGGCGCTCGCCTACGGTACGGAGAGCGTGCGGGCGGTCGACGTGATCACCGGTCCGGGCAACCCATGGGTGCAGGAGGCCAAGCGCCAGGTGGCGTTCACGGAGGTCGGGATCGACGGCGTGGCGGGCCCCAGCGAGCTCGCGGTGATCGCCGACGGCGCCGGGGTGGACCCCGAGGTCGTGGCGCTCGACCTGCTCGCCCAGGCGGAGCACGGGGCGGACAGCCCGCTGTGGCTGTTCGCCCCGGACGGCGAGGTGCGCGAGGCGATCGTCGCCGCGATCGAGCGGCTCGCCCCCACGCGGCCGAGCGTCGCCGACGCCCGCCTAGAGGTGTGCCCGGTCGGCGCCGAGCAGGCGCTGCGGATGGTGGAGGGGCTCGCTCCCGAGCACCTGCAACTGGTGGGGCGGGACGCGGAGGCGCTTGCCGATCGCGTCCGCCGAGCCGGCTGCGTGTTCGTGGGCGCCGGTGCCGGCACCGCGTTCGGCGACTACGTCGCCGGCTCGAACCACGTACTGCCCACGGGCGGCGCGGCGCGCTTCCAGAGCGCGCTGTCGGCGGCGACCTTCCGGCGCCGAATGGCTCGCGTATCCTTGCCCGGCGAGGCGCCCGCACGCCTTGCGCCCGCCGGCGCCGCGCTGGCCCGGGCCGAGGGCTTTCCCGTGCACGCAGAATCGATGGAGCGCCGCGTGTGAGCCGTACCTCCCAGATCAACCGAGTTACCGGCGAGACCGACGTGTCGCTGTCCCTCGCCCTCGACGGCGGGGGCGCCGGCGTGCGCGAGACCGGCGTCGGGTTCTTCGACCACCTGCTGGATGCGGTCGCCCGCCATGGGGCGCTCGACCTCGACATCCACGTCCGGCGGGGCGACCTGCAGACCGGGCCCCACCACACCGTGGAGGACGCAGGGCTGACGCTCGGCCAGGCGCTCGACGAGGCGCTCGGGGACCGCGCCGGCATACGCCGGTTCGGACACGCGGTGGTGCCGATGGACGAGGCCCGCGCCTCCTGCGCGATCGACGTGTCGGGGCGGCCGTTCACCTTCTTCGAGGGCCGCTTCCCGGCCGACCGCGTGGCCGACTTCGACACGGACCTGACGGAGGAGTTTCTGCGCGCCGTGGCGACGAGCGCCAAGCTGACACTACACCTGTGGCTGGAGGCCGGGACGAACGCCCACCACATGGTCGAGGCTTCGTTCAAGGCGTTCGCGCGCGCGCTCCGGCAGGCCGTGGAGGAGGACGACCGCATGCAGGGAGTGCCGTCGACCAAAGGTCTCCTGTGACGCGAATAGCGATCCTCGACTACGGCATGGGCAACCTGCGTTCGGTGGCGAAGGCCGTCGAGCACGTGGGCGCGCGGCCGGACGTCACGAACGACCACGGGCTCGTGCGCCGTGCCGACGGCGTTGTCCTGCCCGGCGTGGGGGCGATGCCGAAGGCGATGGAGCGCGTGCGGGCGCTCGAGCTCGACGAGCTGTTGCGCGAGCGGGTCGGCGCCGGCGTCCCGCTGCTCGGCCTCTGCATGGGCATGCAGTTGCTGTTCGAGTCGACGACCGAGTTGGGCGGCGCGGAGGGCATCGGCCTGCTCGAGGGCCCGGTGGAGCAACTCGACGCACCGGGGCTGAAGGTCCCGCACATCGGCTGGAACCCCGTGCGCTGGCGCCGACCGAGCGCGCTGAACGCAAGGCTTCCGAACCCGTGCCCCTTCTACCACGCCAACTCCTTTGCGCCCCGTCCCGCTCACGCGGACGACGTTCTCGGCACCGCGGACTACGGCGGCGAGTTCGTCAGCGCGGTGGCGCGCCCACCGGTGTACGGCGTCCAGTTCCACCCGGAGAAGTCCGGCCCTCACGGGCTCTCGCTGCTCGGGAACTTCGTCCGGGCGGCGGTTCCCGCCGTGGCATGATCCTGCTGCCGGCCGTCGACATCCGCGGCGGAAAGGCGGTCCGCCTCCGCCAGGGCGACTTCGACCAGGAGACCGTGTACGCCGACGACCCCCTCGAGGCGGCGCGCGCCTTCGTCGCGGCGGGGGCGCGGTTCCTCCACGTGGTCGACCTGGACGGCGCCCTGGAGGGGGAGCCGGTCAACCTCCACCACCTCGAGCGGATCAGGCACGACCTAGAGGTCCCGGTGCAGTTCGGCGGCGGCCTTCGCTCGATCGCCGCGATCCGCCGGGCGCTGGCCGCGGGGGCCGACCGGGTCGTGGTCGGCACCGCCGCGTACACCGACCCGGACTTCCTGGACGAGGCCCTCACCGGCTTCACCGGTCGCATCCTCGTCGCGGTGGACGTGCGCGGCGGTTTCGTCTCGGTGGCCGGGTGGACGCGGAAGACCCAGATGCGCGGCGAGGACGTGATCCGGCGCATGCAGCAGCGGGGCGCCACGCGCTTCGCGTACACGAACGTCGACCGCGACGGCATGCTCGATGGTCCCGACCCAGACGAGCTGAGGCGAGTGTCGGACGCGGTGCGTGGGCGCTTCCTCTATTCCGGCGGAATCGGCTCGCTCGACCATCTGGTCATGCTGCGCTCGCTGCGGCTGCTCAACCTCGCCGGCGTCATCGCCGGAAGGGCGCTCTACGACGGGCGCTTCGGCGTGCGGGAGGGCCAGGCCGTGCTGGAGGACCGTGGATGATGCTCCTGCGCCGCGTCATCCCCTGTCTGGACGTGGACAAGGGCCGCGTGGTGAAGGGCGTGGAGTTCGTGAACCTGCGCGACGCAGGCGACCCCGTGGAGCTGGCGGTGCGCTATGAGGAGGAGGGGGCTGACGAGATCGTCTTCCTCGACATCACCGCCTCACACGAGAAGCGCGACACGGTGGCGCGACTCGCGCGGCGGTGCGCCGACGCCGTCTTCATCCCGTTCACGATCGGAGGCGGGGTGCGGTCGGTGGCGGACGCCCAGGCCGTGCTCGACGCGGGGGCCGACAAGGTGTCGGTCAACTCCGCCGCCGCGGCCCGCCCGGAGCTGCTCGCCGAGCTGGCCGAGGTGTTCGGCGCCCAATGCGTGGTGCTCGCGATCGACGCCCGGCGCGAGAACGGCGGCTACGGCGTCTACGTGGACGGCGGTCGCCGCGCGGTCGGGCGAGACGCAATCGCGTGGGCCCGCGAGGGGGTGGAGCGCGGCGCCGGGGAGATACTGCTGACGAGCATGGACCGGGACGGCACGGAGGACGGCTACGAGCTCGAGCTCACCAGGGCGGTGGCGGACGCGGTGGACGTGCCGGTGATCGCCTCAGGCGGCGCCGGCGGGCTAGACCACCTGGTCGACGCCGTGCAGCGGGGCGGCGCCGACGCCGTCCTCTGCGCGTCGATATTCCACTACGGGCGGCACACCGTCCGCGAGGCCAAGGAGCGGATGCGCGAGGCGGGGATCCCGGTTCGACTGTGAGCCCGACGCCCGACGTCGAGCTGCGCGAACGCGTCCGGCGCATACCCGGCATAGAGCGGCTCTTGCCGGCGCTCGAGGGCCTGCCGCCCGCCTACCTGGTTGGCGGCGCCGTCCGCGACCTCCTCCGCGGCGCGGACGCCGTGGACGTCGACATCGCGGTCGAGGGAGACGCCCGCTCGGTGGCGCGGGCGCTCGCCGAGCGGCTGTCGGCGGAGGTCCGCGAGCATGAGCGCTTCGGCACGGCGACGGTGCGCGCCGGAGACCTCGGGTTCGACCTGGCCACGACGCGGACCGAGGTCTACGACGAACCCGGGGCGCTACCCCGCGTTGCGGCGGCGTCGCTCGACGAGGACCTCGCCCGGCGCGACTTCGCTATCAACGCGATGGCGGTGGGCCTGACGGGCGACGACCTCGGCCACCTGTACGACCCGTGCGGCGGGCTCTCGGACCTGAACGACGGCGTGGTGCGCGTGCTCCACGACCGCAGCTTCCTCGACGACCCCACGCGGCTGCTGCGAGCCGTGCGCTACGAGGTCCGCCTCGGCTTCCGGATGAACTCCGCGACGGAGAGCCTGGCCCGGGCGGCCGTCGTCGACGGGGCGCTCCGCACCGTCTCCGGAGCGCGCGTGCGCGATGAGCTGTTGGACCTGCTTGGCGAGTCCCAGGCGCCGGCCGGGGTGCGGCGAATGCACGACCTCGGGCTCGATCTGGCGCTGCATCCGGCGCTCGACTCGGACCCCGATCTCGTCGCGTCCGCCTCGCTCGGGGCGGCCGCGATCGGGGCCGACCCGGCGCTCGCGGCCCTCGCCGCCCTGTGCGCGGCGGCGCCGGCGGAGCTCGACCTCTGGCTCGCCGACCTGCACCTGCCGGCCGCGCAGCGCGACAGCGTCGCGCGCGCCGCCCGGGTCGGGCCGCGGCTCGCGCGGGAGCTACGCGCCGGCGAGCACCAGCCGTCGCAGCTGCGCTCGCTCCTCGGCCGCGAGCCGGTCCTCTCGCTCGCGCTCGCGATGGCCATGGGCGCTCCCTCGGAGCCGATCCTGCGCTGGGTCACGGAGCTTCGCTCCGTCCGGCTCGAGATCAGCGGCGACGACCTCCTGGCCGCGGGCGTGCCCGAGGGCCCCGCGGTGGGGCGGGCGCTCGACGAGACGCTTAGCCGTAAGCTCGACGGGCTCGTGTCCGGACGAGACGAGGAGCTCGAGACGGCCCTGGCCGTGGCAAGGGAGGCCGCGCGGTGAACGGTGACCGCGCCTTCGAGGTGCGCCTCCCCGGCGCGCGAGCGGTCTTCTCGACGCGCCGCGGCGGCGTGAGCGAGGGGCCCTACGAGTCGCTCAACCTAGGGATACTGACCGACGACGACCCGGACCGGGTCGCCGCGAACCGGCGCCGGGTGGCGGATGCCGCCCGGGTGCCGGCCGAGCGGGTGGCGATGGGCTGGCAGGTGCACGGCACCGAGCTGTTCGTGTGGGACGCGCCGCCGCGGGACCGCGCTTACGCCGAGCCCGGTGGGAAGGTGCTGCCGCGGGTCGACGGCCACCTCACGAATCAGCCGGGCCTCGGGTTGCTGGTGCTGGTGGCGGACTGCTACCCGGTCGCGCTGTCCGATGGGAGCCGCGTGGCGATGCTCCACTGCGGCTGGCGCCCGCTCGCCGAGGGCATCGTCGAACGGGCGCTCGCCCGCTTCGACGGGACGCCGGCCGCCGTCGTCGGCCCTGGGATCGGCGGCTGCTGCTACGAGGTCGGCCCGGAGGTGCTCGAGGCCTTCTCCGACCTGGACGGGGTCTCGAGCGGCCGCATGCTCGATCTGCGGGCGGTGATCGCCGCGAAGCTCGCCGCCGCCGGAGTCACTCGAGCGGAGCACGTCGACCACTGCACTAGCTGCCGGCCGGACCTCTACTTCTCCCACCGCCGGGACGGCGGCGTGACGGGCCGCCAGGCCGGGCTGGTGGTCCTTGATGTCGGCAATGCGCCGAGCGCGGCGACGGGTGTTGTCGAGTAATTCGAAAGCCCGAGCGAAGCGACGGGTTTTGAATCCTGACCGCGTGAGGGCCAACCTCCAGCGGGTCCGGGAGCAGGTCGGGCCCGACGTCGAGATCTGCGCCGCGATCAAGTACGTCCCCGTCGACGACCTCCCGGCGCTGGCCGAGGCGGGCATCGAGCTCGTCGGCGAGAACCGCGCCCAGGACCTGCTCGTCAAGCAGAAGGCGCACCGCGACCTCTTCACCTGGGACTTCATCGGGGCGCTCCAGAGCCGGAAGCTCCGGGACATCTCGCCGAACGTCCGCCTGATCCATTCGATCGCCTCGGAGTCCGCACTGCGCCGGCTCGAGCGGTACCGGGCGCGCGAGGTGCTGATCCAGGTGAACGTAGCGGGGGAGGAGTCGAAGGAGGGGATCGACCCTGCGGAGCTCGAGAGCTACCTCGAGCGCTGCCCCGTCCCCGTGACCGGCCTTATGACGATGCCGCCGTTCACGGAACGGCCGGAGGACAGCAGGCGCTACTTCGCCCGCCTGGCGCAGCTGGCCGCCGAGCATGGGCTTGAGCGACTCTCGATGGGGACGACCCAGGACTACGTGATCGCCGTCGAGGAGGGCGCCACGATTGTCCGGCTCGGGAACGTGCTCTACGAGTAGCCCACGCGCTCGAGAAAGTCGCCGATCGCGCTCGACAGCCGGGTGCCCTGCCAGGCGAGCGGCGACTGGCCTTCCTCCTCGACCACGAGCTCCGCCCGCGGAAGCCGGCGGGCGTACTCTTGCGCGACGGCCAGGGGATGCATCGGGTCGGCCTCGTCGCGGGAGCCGACGACGAGCACCGGCAGGTCGAGGCGCTCGAGGGGCTGGAGCCCCTCCCAGAGCATCGAGCCAGGCACTTCGCGCAGCGCGCGGGCGACGGCGTCCGGGTGCCGGTGGCGCTCCATCCGCTGGCGTGTGGCCGTGCGGACCGCCTCGCGCCAGCGCTCCGGGATGCCGTCGGGCTGCGCGGCCTCCACGAAGGCGTCAACGCCGCCGCGCTCGAGCGCGGTGGCCAGCCGCTCCCAGCGTCCCTCGTCGACGCTCCGCGGATCGCCGGTGTACGCAGGCGTGATCTGGACGAGCGCCGGCACGCGGTCCGGGTGCTCGAGCGCGAAGGCGATCGCGGTCGCCGCTCCCATCGAGCTGCCGACGAGCGGGGCACGCTCCAGGTCGAAGTCGGCGAGCACGGCCTCGAGATCGGCCACCAGATCGGCGTACCGGTACCGCGGGGCGGAGTCGGATGCGCCGTGGCCGCGGGCGTCGTAGGCGATCAGGCGGTAGCCGCGCCGCAACAGGTGGCGCGAGCCCTGCACCACGTTGCGTCGCGTGGCGGACAGGCCGTGGAGCAATACGAGCGGCGGGCCTTCGCCCGCGGCCTCACCGACGAGCACGAGGCTCCCGGCCCCCGGAATCTGGCGGAGGACTCGAAACGACCGCATGCGTTCGACCTTACGCGGCCATAGGCAGCACAAGCTCGAAAGCGTCGCGCGCCCACGGCGTCGGCGCTGCTACGGTGGGCGACGACAAGGAGTTTCCCGCTTACGCGCGAAAAGACCTACGCATGGGGCTTCGGGACACATGGCACCGCACACTGGTCTACTTCGGACTCGCCGAGGAGGAGGATCCGCGCTACGAGGCCGTTCCGGAGCCCGAGCCGGAGGCCGAGCTCGAGGATCGCTACCGCGAACGGCCCAACGTACGCCGGCTCCAGCGGCGCCGCCGGGACGAGATCGACGAGATCTTCGCGGACGACTCGCGCGCCTCGGCCCGCGAGACCCGGCCGCTACGACCGGTCGGCGGTAATGGCCGCACTACCGAAGCGGGGGATATCCAGGTGCACCTTGTCATCCCGAAGAACTTCAACGACGCCCAGCAGATCGCCGACCAGTTCAAGGACGCGATCCCGGTCATCCTGAACCTGCAGGGCACCGACACGGACCTCTCCAAGCGGCTGATCGACTTCTCCTCCGGCCTCACCTATGCCCTCGACGGCGGCATGCAGCGGATCGCCGACAAGGTGTTCCTGTTGACGCCGCGGAACGTCGAGGTGTCGGCGGAGGAGCGGGCCCGCCTCATCGAGAAGGGTTTCTTCAACCAGTCCTGACCCGCCGCCCGCCCGCGAGGAGCTTGCGCCAGGGCGACGGCGATTCGCGCCGGTAGAGTCCCGCGGCGTGAAGCTTGGGCTGATCGGCGCAGGCAACATGGCCTCCGCTCTCGCGCGGGGCATCGGCGAACCGTCGCTCGTGGCCGACATAGATAGGGAGAAGGCGGCACGGCTCGCGCAGGAGCTCGGCGGCGAACCCGTCGAGTCGAACGCTGAGCTCGCGGAGCGGGCGGATGCGATCGTCCTCTGTCACAAGCCGAAGCAGCTCGAGGAGGTGGCGCGGGAGGTCGACGGCAGGGCCAAGGTGGTCGTCTCGATCCTCGCCGCCGTGACCACCGACCGGCTCGAGGCCGCGTATCCCGGCACGCCGGTGTACCGCTTCATACCCAACCTTCCCGCCGAGGTCGGTAGGGGGGTGATGTGCTATACGCCCGGCGCGCGGGCCGCGGAGGGTCCGGAGCGGGAGATCCTCGAGCTGTTCGGCCGGGCCGGAACGATCATCACGCTCGACGACGAAGTCCTCATCGAGCCGGCCATGGCGATCATGAGCTGCTCGCCGGCGTTCATAGCGCTGGTGGCCGAGGCCTTCGCCGACGCCGGCGCGGCCCACGGCCTCGCCGCCGACCTGGGGGTGCGCATGGTCGTCGAGACGATGGCGGGGACCGCGGCCTACCTGGCCGAGCACGGCTACGACACGGAGACGCTCCGTGCGCGCGTGGCCACCCCCGGCGGGGCCACCGAGCGGGGGCTCATTCAGCTGGAGGAGCGCGGCCTGCCCGAGGCGTGCCGGGCGGCCGTCGACGCTGTCGTGGAGATGGCCCGGCAATGAGCCTCCCGCTGGCGGTCACCCGCGGGGACGTGGCGGACTACGTCGAGACGCTCGCGCTCGTTTACCTCGTCCTGATCTTCATCCGGATCATCATGACCTGGATCCCACGCATCCCGTACAACCGCTACCTGGCGGCGGCCCTCAAGTTCGTGTCGGACGTGACCGACCCATACCTCAACCTCTTCCGGCGCTTCCTCCGGCCGGTGCGGCTCGGGCCCGGGGCGCTCGACCTCAGCCCGATCGTCGCCACGTTCGTGCTCCTCATCGTGAGCAGCATCGTGGCGAACATCATCCGGGGCTCTTGATCGCTGGGCCGGCGGGCGCCGTGGCGACCGCGGGAGTGGTCGTCGCCGTCGATCAAGCGACGAAGCAGGCCGCCGTGTCGCACATCGCCCGCGGCGGCCATGTGAGCGTCATCCCCGGCCTCGACCTGACGAACGCGCGCAACACCGGTGTGGCGTTCGGAGCGCTGCAGGGCGGAGGCCTGGTCGTGGCGATCTTGATCGGGCTCGCGATGGCGCTACTGCTCGGATACTTCGCCGTGCACCGCGATCTGCCGTGGCTGTGGCTTCCGGTCGGGCTGCTGCTGGGCGGCGCCCTCGGCAACCTGGCCGATCGGGCGCGCGACGGAGCGGTGATCGACTTCATCGATCCGGTCGGCTGGCCGGCGTTCAACGTGGCGGACTCCTGCATCGTGATCGGCGTGCTGGCGCTGCTCTATGTCGTGGAGGTGCGGCCCAAGCGCGCGTCGAGGGAGCCGGCCTGAGCGCCGGCGGAGGGCAGGAGCTCGTGGTGGGGCCAGCGGAGGCGGGCTCGCGCCTGGACACCTTCCTGGCGACCCGGGGGGGGGCCGCGTCGCGCGCCGCCGCTCAGCGACTGATTCGGACGGGCGCGGTGACCGTGGACGGTCGGGCGGTGGCGAAGAATCGTCGGCTCGCCGCCGGAGACGTCGTCGCGGTGGCCGAGGCGGACACGGCGCCGGCCCGGAGCGCGGCGGACGTGGCGTTCGAGGTCGTCTATGAGGACGAGCACCTGCTCGTGATCGACAAGCCGACAGGCGTCGTTACCCACCCCGCGCCGGGTCACGTCGGCACTACCGTGGCCGAGGCCCTGGCCGGGCGGGCCGCGGGCGGGCCGCACCCGGAGCGGGCCGGGATCGTGCACCGCCTCGACAGGGACACCTCGGGGCTGCTCGTCGTGGCGAAGTCGGAGGACGCCTATGAGGCGCTGCGGCGGATGGTTCGAAGCCGCCAGATCGTCCGCGAGTACGTCGCGCTCGTCGCCGGCCACCCGGACGCGCGGAGCGGCACGATCGACGCCCCGATCGGCCGCGATCGCGCGCGGCGCACCACGGTTTCGACCCGGACCGACCAAGCCCGCGCGGCCGTCACTCACTTCGAGGTGCTCGAGCGACTCGCGCGGACGACGCTCCTGCGAGTCCGGCTCGAGACCGGGCGCACACATCAGATCCGCGCGCACATGGCCGCGATCGGACATCCGGTGTGTGGCGACCGCCACTACGGAGACGGGGAGTGCGGGAACCGGCTCGGCCTCGACCGGCAGTTCCTCCACGCGACGCTATTGAGGTTTAGGCATCCCTGGAGCGGGGAATGCCTCGAATGCGAGTCCAAACCACCCGTTGACCTGCGTCGCGCGCTCGACGTGGCGAGACGGGAGCCAGTCTCCGGAGGGCCAGACGGGGACTGAGACATAAGACGAGGCGGCTTCCGGGCCGCCTCGTCTCGTCGCGGCCGCCGCTATCCTTCGCCGCCGTATCTGATCGCGACCCCGCCGGGGACGCCGCCGCAGCGCGCGGCGGCGACGGCCGCGGCCCTGCCCGGAGCGAGCTTCCGGGTCCGCAGCCGGCCGGCGGGCAGACGGACCAGTCAACCAAGGGAGCCTCCTTGTCTCAAGTAATCGGAGAACCGCTCGCCGAGCGACCGGCTCTGGCCGCCGAGATCGGCATCAAGGAACTGCTGGAGGCCGGGGTCCACTTCGGCCACCAGACCCGCCGCTGGAACCCCAAGATGCGCCGGTTCATCTTCGGCGAGCGCGGCGGAATCCACATCATCGACCTGCAGAGGACCGAGCGCCTGCTCCGCGAGGCGCAGGGGTTCGCCGGCGATCTCGCCGGCCGCGGCGGCACGATCCTGTTCGTAGGCACCAAGAAGCAGGCGCGGGACGCGGTCAAGGACGCCGCCGACCGCTGCGGCATGCCGTACGTGAACCAGCGCTGGCTCGGCGGGCTCTTGACGAACTACCAGACCATCTCGAAGCGCATCAGGCGCCTCCACGAGCTGCGCGACTGGGCGGAGAGCGGCACGATGGAGCTGCTGCCGGTTCGGGAGCGCATCGCCGCCACCTCCGAGCGCGACAAGCTCGAGATCAACCTCGGCGGGGTGGTCGACATGCAGCGCGTGCCGGACGCCATGTTCGTGATCGACCTGAAGAACGAGGCGATCGCCGTCCGGGAGGCCGAGCGTCTGAGGATGCCGATCATCGGGCTCGTGGACACGAACTGCGACCCCGACCCAATCGACTACGTGATCCCCGGCAACGACGACGCCATCCGCTCGTGCAAGTTGATCACCGACGCGATCGCCGACGTGGTCAGCTCCCGCGCGGCCCGCTTCCGCGCGGAGGAGGAGGCCGCCCGTCGAGAGCGCGAGGAGCAGGAGCGCCGCGAGGCTGAGGAGCGCGCGATCCGCGAGGCGGAGGAGCAGGAACGCCGCGAGGCTGAGGAGCGTGCCCGCCGCGAGGCCGAGGAGGCCGGGTTCTCGCCGGATGAGCCCGCCACGCCGCAACCGGCCGCGGCGGCGCCGCGCGAGCGCCGGACCTTCGATCCGGACGAAGACCTGTAAGGAGCACATGTGAGCATCGCCATCTCGGCACAGGACGTGAAGGCCCTGCGCGATCGCACCGGCGCCGGCATGATGGACTGCAAGGCCGCCCTTCAGGAGGCCGGTGGGGACGTCGACAAGGCCGTCGAGATCCTGCGCATCAAGGGTCAGGCCTCCGCGGCCAAGCGCGGCGGGCGCGCCGCCGCCGAGGGCGTCGTCTCGAGCTACATCCACGCCGGCGGTCAGATCGGGGTGCTCGTAGAGGTCAACTGCGAGACGGACTTCGTGGCTCGCACGGAGCAGTTCCAGGACTTCGCGCGCGAGGTCGCGGTCCACATCGCGGCCGCCGCGCCGCTGTACATCTCGAGGGACGAGGTGCCCGAGGAGGCCCGCGTGGCGGAGCTGCGCGTCCTCCGAGAGCAGGCGGCCGCCGAGGGCAAGCCCGAGCACGTCCAGGAGCGGATCGTCGAGGGTCGGCTCGGCAAGTGGCTCGAGGAGGTCGTCCTGCTCGACCAGACCCATGTGAACGAGGAGAAGCACGACGGGAAGACGCTCGAGGAGCTCCGTGCGGAGCTCTCCGCGAACACCGGCGAGAACGTGGTGATCCGGAGGTTCGCTCGGTTTCAGGTCGGGAAGGATTGACGCCGGCGTTCAAGCGCATCCTGCTGAAGCTCTCGGGGGAGGCCCTCATGGGCGACCTCCCCTACGGGGCCGATCCGGAGCGCATCGCGGCGATCGCCCGCCAGGTGAAGACGGTCACGGACCGCGGCGTCGAGATCGCGATCGTGGTCGGCGGCGGGAACATCTACCGGGGACTCAAGGGCGCCGCCGCGGGAATGGACCGAGCCACGGGCGACTACATGGGCATGCTCGCCACCGTGCTCAACGCCCTGGCGCTGCAGGACGCCTTGGAGAAGATCGGCGCGGTGACTCGCGTTCAGTCGGCGATCACGATCTCGGAGGTGGCCGAGCCATACATCCGCAGGCGGGCGATGCGCCATCTCGAGCGGGGCAGGATCGTGATCTTCGCCGCCGGGACGGGCAATCCCTTCTTCACCACCGACACGGCGGCGGCGCTGCGCGCGCTCGAGATCCACGCCGAGGCGATCCTCATGGGAAAGCACGGCGTGCAGGGCGTGTACAGCGCCGATCCGCGCCTCGACTCCGGCGCCAGCTTCATCCCTGAGATCAGCCACCAGGAGGCGATCGAGCAGCGGCTCCAGGTGATGGACTCGACGGCGCTCTCGCTGTGCATGGACAACGGTCTGCCGCTGTATGTGTTCAACATCGACGACGAGCGCAATATCGACCGGATAGTGTGCGGCGAGCGAGTAGGGACGGTGGTGAGGACCGCAAGATGAGCGACGGGGTACTGAAGGACTTCCTCGACGAGGCGACCGTTCGGATGAAGAAGTCCGTGGAGGCGACCCGGAACGAGTTCGCGACCGTGCGCACCGGCAGGGCGTCGCCGCATCTGCTCGACCGGATCGACGTCGACTACTACGGGACGAGGACCCCGCTCAGGCAGCTGGCGCAGATCTCGGCCACCGAGGCGCGCCTGCTCACGATCACCCCTTACGACAAGAACTCGATTCGGGCGATCGAGAAGGCCATCCTCGAGTCGGACGTGGGACTCAACCCCTCCAATGACGGCACGGTGATCCGGCTGCAGATCCCCGAGCTGACCGAGGAGCGCCGCAGGGAGCTCGTCAAAATCGTGCACGGCATCGCCGAGCAGGGGCGCGTCGGCGTCCGCAACATCCGCCGCGACGTGATGCACGACCTGCGAGAACTGAAGAGCGAGGGCGAGGTGGGCTCGGATGAGGAGCACCGCGCTGAGAACGAGCTCCAGAAGCTCACCGACGCCCACATCGGCGAGATCGACGCGGCGCTCGCCGGTAAAGAAGAAGAGATCATGGAGGTTTGACGGGGGTCCCGCCGGAGAGGGCGCGCTACGTCGCGATCATCACCGACGGCAACGGGCGCTGGGCGCGTCAGCGTGGCCTGCCGGTGCTCGCCGGGCACCAGGCCGGGGCCGACACGGTAAAGGCACGCCTGCGCGACGCCGTCGAGTTCGGCGTCGAGGAGCTGACCGTCTACTCGTTCTCGACGGAGAACTGGGCGCGTCCGCGTGAAGAGGTGGACGGGCTGATGGCGATGTTCGCTGAGCGGATCGATCGGGAGACACCGGAGCTGCATGAGGAGGGCGTGAGAATGCGCTTCGTGGGTCGCCGACAGGGTGTCGCCGACGGGCTGACCCGCCGCATGGACTGGGCCGAGCGCCTCACGGGCGGGAACGAGCGGATAACCCTGTTCGTCGCCTTCAACTATGGCGGCAGAGCGGAGATCGTGGACGCGGCTCGAACCTTCGAGGGCGAGACCGAGGAGGACTTCAGGCGCCACCTCTACGCGCCGGACATGCACGACCCCGACCTGTTGATCCGCACCAGCGGCGAGCTGCGCATATCGAACTACCTGCTCTGGCAGGTCGCATACTCCGAGTTCATCTTCCGCGACGAGCTCTGGCCCGACTTCTCGCGCGAGGCGTTCGCCGAGTCGCTCGACGAGTACGCCGCGCGCGGCCGCAGGTTCGGAGGCAGGTAGCCGGTGGCGGTCACCGGCGAGCGGCCGCGCCGCGAGGCCGAGCGGCCCCGTGGCGCGTCCGACCTCGGCGCGCGCGTGCTGATCGCGATCCCGGCGGCCGCGTACGCGATCTTCATCGTGGTGCAGGGCGGAGCGGTGTTCGCGCTCGGCATCTACGTGCTCGGCGTGGTCGCGCTAGGGGAGCTGTACATGCTGATGGGCAGGGTGCGGCCCGCCGCGCTCGCCGGGTTCCTGACCCTCGGGGGGATGATCGCGGCGGCCCTCTACGGCGAGCCCCGCCACGTGCTGATGGTGCTGGCGGCCGCGTTTCCCGTGACGTTCTTCCTCGCGCTCCTTCGTCCGCGGCGAGAGCACGTCTCGTGGGCGATCGCGGCGACGCTGTTCGGCGCCCTCTGGATCGGGATCGCAATGGTCCACGCGGTGTTCCTGCGGGAGACCCCGCACGGCGACGGCCTCGTCATCGACGTGCTGGTGGCGACGTTCGTGGGCGACGCCTTCGCCTACTTCGGCGGTCGCCTCTACGGCAGGACGCTTCTAGCGCCCCGGATATCGCCCGGCAAGACGCTGGAGGGGCTCGTCGCCGGGGTCGCCGGCGGCACGCTCGCCTTTTGGTTCGCGGGCCTCTACCAGGACTGGCTTACGGGCCCGGACGCGCTCCTCATGGGCGCCCTCGTGGCGATCGCGGCGCCGGTGGGAGACCTCTTCGAATCTCTCATCAAGCGAGACCTCGACGTCAAGGACACCGGCCGCTTCTTCGGCGCCCACGGTGGAGTGCTCGACCGCCTGGACGCGCTCCTCTTCACGATCGTCGTGGGTTACTACGCGGCGCTCGCGCTCGGATACGCGTAGGGCCACACTCGCCTCCGAGCCGCCGGCCGGCCGCGTACGAGCGGCGCACGCCTCCCCGCTCGCGCGATCGACAAATATTCCTATATAGGTATACAATTGCCGCGTGGCGCGAGCAGCGACCACAGCGGACGCGTTCAACGCGGTGGCCGAGCCCCGGCGGCGACAGATCCTCGACGTCCTCGCGGGCGGCGAGCGCCCCGTGAACGACCTGGTGCGCCAGCTCGGGCTGCCTCAGCCACAGGTGTCCAAGCATCTGCGGGTGCTTCGAGAGGTGGGAGCTGTTGACGTGCGCGACGAAGGACGGCGGCGGCTTTACCGGCTGAACGGCCGCGCCCTCAAGCCCATCCACGATTGGGTCAAGGACTACGAGCGCTTCTGGTCGGAGCGGTTCGACGAGCTGGACGTCGTGTTGGAAGAGCTCAAGCGAAAGGAGGAAGGAGATGGCAGTGAGTAGCCGTACCGCGAAGGTGACGCTCCCCACGGATGAGCAGATCCTCATCACGCGGGAGTTCGACGCGCCGAAGCACCTCGTATACAAGGCGTACACCACACCCGACCTCGTGCGGCGCTGGTGGCACGCCGGGCGGGGCGAGATGACGGTCTGCGAGATCGACTTGCGGGTCGGCGGCAAGTGGCGCTACGTGATGGTCACGCCGGACGGCACCGAGGTCGGATTCCACGGCGAGTACCGTGAGCTCGTTCCGGACGAGCGGATCGTCTCGACGGAGGTCTACGAGGGCGTGCCGGGCGGGGACGATGACCCCGCGCTCGACACGCTCACGCTCATCGAGGCGGACGGACGCACGACGCTCACGATCCTCATGCAGCTCTCGAACAAGCAGACCCGCGACATGATCATCGAGTCCGGCATGGAGGAGGGCCTGCAGGACGCCCTCGCCCTGCTGGAGCAGGTCGCGGTCTCGCTTCGCTGAGCCGGCGTCCCCATCGCGGACCACCGGGAGCTCGCTCCCGGTGGTCCGTCCGCTCAGAACCGCGGCGGCGCCCCGAACATCTCGGGGACGCGCATGGCCAGCGAGATGTCCCCCTCGACGTCGAACCGGCCCGCGAAGAGGAGCTCCTGGGGGTCGACCTCCCCGGCGAGCAGGCGGGCGAAGTCCGGCACCGAGACGCGGAAGGTGATCGCGGGCGTCCCATCCGCGCCGGGCAGCGCGGCGGCGGCGCCGTCCCCGACGCGCACGGTCCACCGGGACGGCGGCCGCGCGTTCCCATGGTGCACCAGCTCGTACGCGATGTCTCCCTCGAAGCCGAACGCGAGCCTCGGCTCGAACTGCCGCGCCATCCCGGAGAAGACGGCCCGCTGGGCGACCCGGCTCCCGAACCGGCGCTCGAGTTGCTCGTCGCTCGCGCCGCGCACGAACCGCGCCAGGGCCTCCTGGCCGCGGCGCTGTAGGGAGCGCCTGGCCTCGCCCGTCAGCTCCGTGAATATATATCTGACATCGCCCCGGCGCCGAGCACGCGCCGCGCGCTCGAGTTCCGCCGCCTCGTCGATCACATAACGGGCCGGGGCGTCCCGCGCCGGCGGGCGCCGGGCGAGCGCCGCCTCGACCGCGGGCGCGAGGCGCTCCGCCTTCGCCCGCTCCTTCGCCTCGCGCCCCGCGGCGAAGTGGGGAATCACCCGCTCCGCAAACAGCTCGAGGCTCTCGCAGGTGTGGTCGTGCTTGTTCGGCCCCGCCTGGAGGACGAAGATCACCTGATCCACGCCCGCGGCGTCGTAGCGCCGGCAGAGTTCGAGCACCTGCTCCGGCGTGCCGATCGCTCCCCTGAGCGAACCGAGCCCATGCTGCATGATCCTGACCGCCAGCGGCGCTGCGTCCGGAGTGACGATTCTGCGCGCAAACCCCCGCTCGTCGCGGTTTGCCAGGAACTCCTTCCAGACGCTCGTACCGCCCGGCCGGTGATTTCCCATGCCGTAGTAGTGCGCGAGCGAGTAGCCGAAGAAGTGGGCGCCGTCGATGCCCCTGTCGATGGCCGTCGACTCGTCCTCGTGGAGCATCATCGGAAGCACCACCGCGACCTGCGGGTTCACGTCGAAGCCGACCGGCACGCACTCCTCGGAGGCGATCAGCGCGTAGTAGTCCTGGACCCAGCGGGCGGCGTCCTCCGGCTCCACGAACGAGAACGAGAGCGCGCCGATGCCGTTGCGAGCGGCGAACTGGATCGTCTCCCGCCGACTGCACGCGACCCAGAGCGGCGGATGCGGCTTCTGCAGCGGCTTTGGGACGACGTTGCGCGGCGGCATCTGCCAGAACTCGCTGCTCCGGCCGGCGAACGGCTCCTCGACGAACATCCGGGCGATCGCATCCATGGCGTCCTCCCACATGGCGCGCTTCCGCGCGCGCTCGACGAGGAAGCCGCCCAGCTCGGCGGCGGAGCTGGACTCGCCGGTGCCGAACTCCACCCGGCCGTCCGACACCAGGTCGAGCGTCGCCACGCGCTCCGCCACGCGCGCCGGATGGTTCACCTTCGGCGGGATCTGGACGATCCCGTGCCCGAGCCGGATCCGGGCGGTACGAGCCGCCGCCGCGGCCAGGAACACCTCCGGCGCCGAGCTGTGGCTGTACTCCTCCAGGAAGTGGTGCTCGACCGCCCAGACGTAGTCGAACCCGACCCGGTCGGCCACCTCGACCTGCTCGAGCGCGTCCTTCAGCAGCCTGTGCTCGGTGCGCTCGGCCTCCCATGGGCGGGGGTTCTGGTGCTCGTAGAAGATGCCGAAGCGCACCGCGTGGAGCCTAACCGCGGGCGGTGGCCCGGGCTGCTGTTGCCTGGAAGCGGCGGCCGCGGCTCCACCCGGCGCGGCCGACACCCCTCCCTAGACTCACCCGGGTGCGAAGGATCCTCATAGTGGGCTCCACCGGGTCGATCGGCACGCAGGCGCTCGACGTCGTCGAGCGCAGCGACGAGCTCGAGGTCGTGGGGCTCGCCGCAGCCTCGAGCTGGGACTCGCTGACGGAGCAGGCCCGCCGCTTCGGGGTGCCGCGGATCGCGCTCGCCGACCCCGACGCCGCGGCTCGGGCCGCGGAGCACTCCGAGGTGGACGTGCTCGCGGGCTCGGAGGGGCTCGTGGAGCTGATCACGGATACGGACTGCGACCTGGTGCTGAACGCGCTCGTAGGCTCGGCCGGTCTGGGTCCCACCGTCGCCGCGCTCGGAGAGGGACTCGACCTGGCGCTCGCCAACAAGGAGAGCCTCGTGGTGGGGGGCGAGCTCGTGACCGCCCTGGCCGAGGCGACCGGCGCGCAGCTGATCCCCGTCGACTCGGAGCACTCCGCGCTGTACCAGCTGATCGCCGCCGAGGCACCGGGCAGCGTGGAGCGGCTCGTATTGACCGCTAGCGGTGGCCCGTTCCGGGGCCGCGCCGACCTCGAGGGCGTCACGCGCGAGGAGGCGCTCGCCCACCCGACCTGGGACATGGGCGGCAAGATCACGATCGACTCGGCGACGCTGATGAACAAGGGTCTCGAGCTGATCGAGGCCCATCACCTCTTCGGCGTCCCCTACGAGCGCATCGACGTGATCGTCCATCCCCAGTCGATCGTCCACGCGCTCGTGCACCTGAACGACGGCGCCTCGCTGGCGCACCTCGGCTATCCGGACATGCGGGTTCCGATCTCCTACGCGCTCCACCATCCCGAGCGTGCGGACGTGGCCGTCGCGACCCTCGACCTCGTCGAGGTTGGCTCCCTGACCTTCGAGGAGCCCGACCCCGACACGTTCGCCTGCCTGCGCCTCGCACGCGAGGCGGCCGTCGCGGGCGGGACCGCGCCCTGCGTCCTGAACGCGGCCAACGAGGTCGCGGTGCACGCCTTCCTGCGCGGGGAGCTCTCCTTCACCGGCATCGCGCGGGTCATCGAGTCCACGCTCTCCGGGCTGCCCGCCCGGCCCGTGCGGCACTTCTCGGATCTCTACGAGGCCGACGTCCTGGCGCGCGAGGTGGCCCGGGGAGTCGCCGCGTGAGCTGGCTGCTCGCGTTCATCGGCTTCGCGCTGCTCGTGATCCTCCACGAGCTGGGGCACTTCACCGCGGCGAAGGCGGTCGGGATGAGGGTGGAGAAGTTCTCGCTGTTCTTCCCGCCGACGCTCTTGAAGAAGAGGGTGGGGGAGACCGAGTACGCCCTTGGCGCCATCCCCGCAGGCGGCTACGTGAAGATCACCGGCATGAACCCGGACGAGGACCTCCCGGACGAGGTCCGCACCCAGGCGTACTACTCCCAGCCGGTGTGGAAGCGGATCGTGGTCATCGCGGCGGGGCCCGCGGTGAACCTCGTGCTGGCCTTCCTGCTGTTGCTCGTCTTCTTCTGGGCGATCGGCCCCGAGACCGGCAGCAAAAGCGTGGGGACGATCGAGAGAGGCTATCCGGCTGCCGGGGTGCTCCAGCCGGGCGACCGGTTGGTCGCCGTTGACGGTCATCGCGGCACGCCGACGAAGCTCTCAGAACGGATCGCGAGCCACAAGTGCCCCGAGACTCCGCCCCGTAGAGGGTGCAAGGCGGCCACGCCCGCCGCCGTCACGGTGGTCCGCGACGGGCACAAGCGGACGTTCGAGCTCACGCCTATCTACGACCCCAGGGCGCCGACGAGCGACCCCGACAACCCCGGTCGGATGCGGCTCGGCTTCTCCTACGCGCCCGGGCCGCGGGATCCGCTTCCGTTGGGCACCGCGCTCGACCTGACCACGGACCGGTTCTGGTTCATCACGAAGGCCACGCTCGAGCTGCCCGCGCGCCTGATCGATCCCGAGAAGCGGGAGGAGATCTCGGGCGTCGTCGGCTCGTATGAGGTCACCCGCCAGACGATCCTCAACGACATCGCCGACACCGTCGGGATCCTGGCGATCATCTCGCTGTCGCTCGCGATCGTGAACCTGTTCCCGTTCCTCCCGCTGGACGGTGGGCACATCTTCTGGGCAATCGTGGAGAAGGTGCGCCGGAAGCCCGTGCCCTTCAGCGTGATGGAGCGGGCGGGCGTGGTGGGCTTCATGCTGGTGATCCTGATCTTCCTGGTGGGCCTGTCGAACGACATCGACCGGCTCTCCGGCGAGGGCTTCCGGGTTCGCTGAGACAGAGCGCGCAGGCCTGACAACGCGGCGCGTCGCGGTTAGGCTGATCTCGCATTCCGCCCAAAGGGAGGACGACCTTGAGCATCACGCGCGCCCGCGGTACCAGCCGACCACTCGGCCTCGAAGCCCCCACGGTGGCCGAGGCATTCCAGCTCACCGCTCAGGCTCATGCCGAGCGCCCGGCGCTCCGGCTCAAGGACGACGCCTTCTCGATGACCTGGGCGGAGTACGCGGGCAAGGTCCGCGACGTGGCCGCAGGGCTCGCCGCGCTCGGGCTCGAACCGGGTTCGACAATGGCGATCATGCTCACCAACCGCCCGGAGTTCCATTTCTTCGACGCGGCAGCGATGCACCTCGCCGCGACGCCCTTCTCCATCTACAACACGTACGCGCCCGAGCAGATCCAATACCAGGTGAACGACGCCGGCGCGCGCATCCTCGTCACGGAGAAGGCGTTCCTCGAGCGGGCGCGTGCGGTCGAGGGCCTCGACCAGATCGTCGTGGTCGACGCCGACAACCTCGACGACGCCCTCACCATCGCGGACGTCGAGGCGGAGGGAGATCCGGAGTTCGACTTCGAGGCGGCTTGGCGCGCGATCTCGCCCTACGACTACCTCACGCTGATCTACACCTCCGGCACCACCGGGCCGCCCAAGGGCGTGCAGCTGACCCACGCCAACCTGACCTCCGCGGTCCGCGGCTTCGACGAGGTCATCGCGTTCCCGGACGACGGGCGGGTCGTGTCGTGGCTCCCGATGGCGCACATCGCCGAGCGCGCGTGCAGCCACTACCTGCCGATGATGCTTGGCTTCACCACCACCTGCTGCCCGGACCCGCGCCAGGTGGTGGGTTACCTGCCGGAGGTGCGGCCGACCTGGTTCTTCGCCGTGCCCCGCATCTTCGAGAAGCTTAAGGCGGCGATCGAGGCTGGGATCGCCGCCGAGCGGGATGAGACCAAGCGGCAGGCGACGCAGTGGGCGCTCGACGTCGGACTGCGCAAGGTCCGGGCCGAGCAGGCCGGCGAGGAGGTCTGCGAGGAGCTCGCGGGCGAGTACGCCCAGGCGGACGAGCTCGTTCTGTCGAAGATCCGCGCGCGCCTCGGGCTCGACCAGATCGAGTCGATCAACGTGGGCGCCGCCCCCACGCCTCGCGAGGTGATCGAGTTCTTCCACGCGATCGGGATCCCGCTGGCCGAGCTCTGGGGCATGTCGGAGACAACCGGCTACGGGGCCTGCAACCCACCCGACCGGATCAAGATCGGGACGGTCGGCCCGCCTGCGCCGGGCTGCGAGATCAAGCTGGCGGACGACGGCGAGGTGCTGATGCGCGGCCCGATGGTGACGCCCGGCTACCGCAACCAGCCGGACATGACCCGCGAGGCCATCGACGACGAGGGCTGGCTCCACACCGGCGACGTCGGCGAGTTCGACGAGGACGGGTACCTCAAGATCGTCGATCGCAAGAAGGAGCTGATCATCAACGCCGCCGGGAAGAACATGTCGCCGGCGAACATCGAGGCGAAGGTGAAGGCGGCCAGCCCGCTGATCGGCCAGGCGATCGCGATCGGCGACGCGCGCCCGTACAACGTCGCGCTGATCACGCTCGATCCCGACGTCGCTCCGGGCTTCGCGGCGCAGCACGGGATCGGCGCCTCGCTCGAGGCGCTCGCGGAGCACCCGGCCGTGCTCGAGGAGGTGCAGCGCGGGATCGACGCCGCCAACGAGCAGCTCGCCCGGGTCGAGCAGATCAAGCGCTTCAAGGTGCTCCAAGCCGAGTGGCAGCCGGGCGGCGACGAGCTCACCCCGACGATGAAGCTGAAGCGCAAGCCGATACACGGGAAGTACAAGCCGGAGATCGAGGCGCTGTACGCCGAGTAGCGGCCGCTGCGGTAGCGGCCACTACCATCCTCGGACGTGGCCTCGAAGCGACAGATCGACGTCGGCGGCGTCAAGATAGGCGGCGGCGCGCCGGTCGCCGTCCAGTCGATGACGAAGACCGAGACCGCCGACTACGACGCCACCATGCGCCAGATCCGGGCGATCGCGGAGGCCGGCGGCGATCTCGTCCGCTGCGCGGTGCCGCGCGACGAGGACGTCCGTGCGCTCGAGCGGATCGTCCGCGAGTCGCCGATCCCGGTCATCGCCGACATCCACTTCAACTACACGTTGGCGCTCAAGGCGATCGACGCCGGGGCGCACTGCATCCGCATCAACCCGGGGAACATCGGCGGGCACGAGAAGACGCGGCTCGTGGTGGACCGCGCGCGCGCAGCAGGCGTGCCGATGCGCATAGGCGTGAACTCGGGCTCGCTCCCCAAGCATCTGCACGAGCTCGAGCGGGAGGACCCGGTCGAGGCCCTCGTCCGGGCCGCCGTGGAGTACGTGGAGCTGATCGAGAGCCTCGACTTCCACGACTTCAAGGTCTCGATCAAGTCGACGAGCGTCCCGAACACGATCGCCTCGAACCGGCTGCTGGCCGAGCGGATCGAGTACCCGCTCCACCTCGGGATCACCGAGGCCGGCACGAAGTGGTCGGGGTCGCTCAAGTCGGCGGTGGGGCTCGGCACGCTGCTCGCCGACGGCATCGGCGACACGATCCGGATCTCGCTCTCCACCTTCCACGCCGAGGAGGAGGTCAAGGTCGCCTGGGAGATCCTGAAGGCGCTCAAGCTGCGGGAGCGGGGCCCGGTCCTGATCGCGTGCCCGACCTGCGGCCGCCTCCAGTTCGACATGGACACGGTCGTGGCCGAGATCGAGGAGCGCCTGCGCCACTACGACGAACCGATCGAGGTCGCCGTGCTGGGCTGCGCGGTGAACGGGATCGGCGAAGCCTCGCACGCGGACTTCGGGATCACCGGCGCGAAGAACGAAGGGCTCATCTTCGCGCACGGCAAGCCGCTCAGGAAGGTGCCGCAGGAGCGGCTCGTCGACGAGCTCTTCGCCGAGATCGACAAGTCGATTGACGCGGGCCGCGTAGTCGTCGACCAGCGGAGGGCGGTCGAGGGAGCCGCGTGGCTCGAGCGGATCGAAGAGGAGAACGCCGGCGAGCTCACGCCCGAGCGGATCGCCGCCATGGAGGCCGCGGCCGCTACGGACGACGCGCTCGCGAACGGGAAGTCGCTCCCGATGGCCGGCGCGCCAACGGCGAAGCGGATCGCACTCGACGAGGACGACTCGCCGACGGCCGGGCGCCGCTTTACGCGGGCGTAGCCCCCCGCGCGCGCCCCGGCGTAGCCCCGCAGGGTGCCGCTTCGCGCGCGCGCGGCGGCGCGGCCGCGCGCTTCCCGGGCGCTGACGGCAGCCGTGTGGCCAAGCCGGGCCGCTTAAGCACCCAGGCGGTGCGGCGCCGGGCCCGCTCGCACCGTGACATGCGCCACACAACACTTGACCCGCCCGCCCGCGGCCCCTACGGTCGATGTGGAGTACGCACGCGCGGCAGCTCTCCTCGGCCGCCGGCCGTGAGCGAGGGAAACGCGCCCCGAGGAGGTCGAATGGCAGTCAGAAGGTCGCCGGTCGTCGAGCGGGTAACCGGGATGGACGGCGATGGTGCCGATGGGGGACCCACACGCGCCTCGGAGCCGTCTCCCGCCGACGAGGCGACGCGCGAGGAACGGACGCTGCGACGCTGGCTGCTAGCGCTTACGGTGCTCTTCGCCGCTCAGGCCGCGCTGTACCTACCGGAGTTCTGGAGTGGCCCGCCCGAGACACGGCCGTTTGCCGTCAACTCCTTCGCCAAGGACGCCGTCTTCGCCGCACTCATCGGCATTGCCGCGGCGGACGTTCGGCGCTTCGGCCGCCTGATCGCGTTCGTGATCGTCGGGCACATCGCGATTGCCCTGCTCCTCGCCATCGGGCTCATCTCCGGCCGGTACGAGGCCGTCTTTCCCCCGCCGGGCGAGTCCGCGGGGGCATGGCCGTTCGCCGCCTGGCTGGCCGGCGCGCTCGTGATGATCGGCGTCCTCGTCTGGCTCTACCGGAGAGCCATGCGCGCCCGGTACACGCTGCGTTATCTGTGGCCGATCGAGCACGACACGCTGGCCGCGGTGGCCGACGCAATACTCGACGCTCCCAAGGTGCCGCCGCGCGAGATCGCCGCCGCGGTGGACGCCTACTGGGACTCCCTGCGGATCCGCGAGAAGCGCCGCCTGCGCTTCGCGCTGTGGATCGTCTGCTTCGTGCCGCTCGTGTGGCTAAAGGCGCCCCTCCCGCTGCAGGCGCGGGAACGGCGGCGTGGCTTTCTCGAGCACCGCCTGCTGCCTGACATCGCGACCCGCGCGAACCTGCGCTGGTTCCGCACGCTGGTGCAGTCCTCCGTCCGGTTCGTCATGCAGCTCGTGTACGTCGGGTACTACAGCAACGAGCGCACCTATCCCGATACCCGCTACGTTCCTTTCAGCAAGCGCCCCGGGCGGCACGAGGACCCAAGGCCGGAAAGGCAACTGCGGACGCTGGCGCCCGACGACGCCGCGGGGAAGCACCTCGAGGCTGACGTGGTGGTGGTCGGAAGCGGCGCAGGCGGGGCGATCGCCGCCCACGCCCTCGCCGCGCATGGCCACGAGGTGCTGATCGTAGAGCGTGGGCCGCACGTCCCCCGGTCAAAGTTCACCGAGAACGAACGGGACATGTACGCGCGGCTCTACTCGGACGGAGCGCTTCAGCTGTCGCGCGACTTCAGCGTCCAGGTGTTGCAGGGGATGTGCGTAGGAGGCAGCACGGTCGTGAACAATGGGGTCAGCTTCAACATCCCTCCGGACGTGCTCGAGGAATGGAACGAGCGGTACGACGCCGGACTCGACCCCCCGACGCTTCAGCAGTCATTCGACGCCGTACGCGAGGTCGTCTCCGTTCAGTGCCAGCACGAGCCTCCGCCAAACCCGGTGGCGGATCGGATCGGCCGTGCCGCCGACTGCCGCGACACCAGCCAGAAGCCGGGCCGCCTGCGGCCGGTGGAAGCGAACCTCGACGGCTGCCTCGGCTGCGGGCAATGCAACATCGGCTGCCGCTACGGCAAGAAGCTGTCGATGCTGGAGACCGTGCTGCCGGATATTCAGGAGAAGTACGGTGACCGGCTGCGGATCCTCCCCGACTGCGCCGCCGAGGGGATCCTCGTCCACGAACGGCGGGCGACGGGCGTCCGGGGACGCTTGCAGCTCCGGGGTAGGCGCAGCAGCACCGTCGAGGTACACGCGCGCCGGGCCGTCGTCGTGGCAGCCGGGGCGGTGCACTCGAGCCTGCTGCTGATGCGCAGCGGCATCGGGGGCGAGCGGGTCGGCCACGGGCTGTGCGCCAACCTGGGCTCGCACCTCACCGCGTACTTCCAGGACGGCCCCCCGCTGAATGCCTTCGACGGGCTCCAGATGTCCCACTACGTGGACGAGGGCGGTCCGGGAGGGCCGGTGATCGAGACGTGGTTCAACCCGGTCATGTCGCAGGCGCTCGTCACGCCGGGTTGGCTCGGCGATCACCAGGCGAACATGAACCGTTACAACCGGCTCTCCTGCCTCGGTGTGCTCGTGGGTAGCGACGTCCAGCCCGGGAACCGCGTCCGCAAGCGACCGGCGCTCAACGGCGCCCAGTACGACTTCACTCCCTCGGAGGCCGACCTCGACCGCCTCCTGGGCGGCCTGAAGAGGGCCGGCGAGATCCTGCTCGCGAGCGGCGCCAACTGCGTCATGCCGGCGACGTTCCGCTACTGGGAGCTAGGCGCCGGCGACCTCGCGAAGCTGAGGCGAGGCGATGGCGGCATCGTCACCGACGCGAGCGACATCTCCGTGAGCACCGCCCATCCCCAGGGGGGCAACCCGATGAGCCGGCACAGCGCCCGCGGCGTGGTGGACGAGCGCTTCCGCGTACACGGCTACGAGAACCTCCACGTCTGCGACGCCAGCGTGTTCCCGAGCGCAGTGACGGTCAACCCGCAGCTGACCGTGATGGCGCTGGCCCACCTCGCCGGCTCGCACTACATCGCCGACTAGTCCGGCTCGAGGCCGACCGCCCTCAGCGCCTCGGCCTTGTCGCGGTAGGCCCGCATTCGACAGGCCCGTCCGTCGCGCACCGTCCAGACGTGGACGAAGCGCTGCGTCACCTCGACGCCCGAGGCGCGCCCGCGCGCGACCTCCAGGACGTCGACCAGCACCTCGTCGCCCGCCGCGAGGACCTCCTGCGGCTCGAAGCGGAAGCTCTCCCAGAGTCGCGAGAGGCTGGCGAGATACGAGCCGAACTGCTCGCGCGTGTACACATGCGCGCCACCCGGGACCTCCGACGACTCGTGCCACTCGAAGTGCGGGTCCACCAGCTCCAGGACCGCCGCGACGTCACCGCGGTTCCAGGCGTCGTAGCCTCGCCTCACTATCTCGGCGTTATCGCCGGGCACCGACGCCCGGTCTCCACCTGGAAGCACGCGCTCAGCGCGCACCCGCGCCTTGTACACCCCGGTCCGCGACGGCGGTGAGGCATTCATCACGCTCACCGCTGCGCACGACGTGGGACCGGCGAAGCTGTCTCGGGGGGCGGATCTGTCAACGGTACCGGAACCGCGACTACACTCGCCCGCTGTGACGCGACTTTCCAGGTATTTCCTGCCGACCACCCGCGAGGCGCCCGCCGACGCAGAGGCGGCGTCCCACCGGCTGCTCGTGCGAGCCGGACTGGCGCGGCAGCTCGGCGCCGGGATGTGGACCTGGCTCCCGGCGGGGTGGCGGGCCCACCGCAAGGTGGAGCAGATCATCCGCGAGGAGCTCGATGCGATCGGCGCGGCCGAGGTGCTGATGCCGGTCCTGCAGCCGGCCGAGCTGTGGAAGCGCAGCGGACGCTACGACATCGACGAGGTGTTCAAGCTTCGGGACCGGCGCGGCGCGGAGCTCGTGCTGGCGATGACCCACGAGGAGAACCTGACCTGGCATATCGCCCGCGAGGTCCGCTCCTACCGCGACCTTCCGAAGCTCCTCTACCACTTCCAGACCAAGGAGCGGGACGAGCCCCGACCGCGCGCGGGGGTGCTTCGCACGCGCGAGTTCATCATGAAGGACTCGTACAGCTTCGACCGCGATCTCGAGGGCCTCGACCGCTCGTACGAGCTGCACATCGAGGCGTATGACCACATCTTCGACCGCTCGGGCCTCGAGTGGTACCGGGTCGAGTCCGACGTGGGGATGATGGGCGGCCTCGGTGCCCACGAGTACATGGCCCCCTGCGCCGCCGGCGAGAACGAGGTCGCCCTGTCCGAGGCCGGCTATGCGGCGAACGTCGAGGTGGCCTCGGCGACGCCCCAGCCGATCGACGGCCTCCCGGAGCCGCTCCCCGAGCCGCGCCCCGTCGAGACCCCCGGCGCGACCACCATCGATGCCGTCTCGAGGATGCTCGGCGTGCCTGCCGGCGCGCTCATCAAGGCGTTTCCCCTGTTCGTGGACGGTCGTGGCCCGGCGCTCGTGGTGATCCGCGGCGACCACCGCTTGAACGAGGTGAAGCTTCGGAACGCGCTCGGGGCGGCGGCCCGGCCCGCCGAGCCCGAGGAGGTCCGTGAGAACTTCGGGGCGGAGGGCGGCTTCATCGGGCCGGTGCGGGCACAGGTGGAGGTCCTGGCCGACGAGGCGCTGCGCGGCCTGAGCGGCCTCGTGGCGGGGGGCAACGAGCCCGACGTCCACCTGGTCGGCGTCGAGCCGGGGCGCGACTTCAAGGCCACCTGGGTCGACGTGCGCCGGGTGGAGCCGGGCGACACCTGCCCGAACGGCGCCACCATCCGGATCGAGCCCGCCATCGAGGTGGGGAACATCTTCAAGCTCGGCCTCCGCTACTCGGAGCCTCTGGGCGCCCACTATCTCGACGAGGAGGGGCGCGAGCAACCGATCTGGATGGGGTCGTACGGCATCGGGCCGGCGCGGATCGTCGCCGCCGCGATCGAGCAGTTCCACGACGAGCACGGCATCGCCTGGCCCCGTTCGGTTGCACCGTTCGACGTTGAGCTGGTGACGCTCGGCAGGCAGGGCGAGGAGGCCCGGCGCGTGGCGGACGTGCTCTACGAGCAGCTCCGCGGCGTCGGCCTCGACGTGCTGTACGACGACCGGGAGATGAGCGCCGGCGAGAAGTTCGCCGACGCGGAGTTGCTCGGCTGCCCGCTCCGACTCACGGTCGGGCGGCGAAGCATCGAGGCCGGAGAGGTCGACGTGCAGATCCGCCGCGGCCGAGAAAAGCGATCGGTGCCGCTAGATGGGGCGGCGGAGGCGGCCGCGGATCTGTTCTACACGCTGCCGTGAGGCAGCCGCTCACGAGGCGCCGGCTGCTCGGGCTCGACCGCTCGGGTGGTCCGCCGCCCGAGACGCTCCGCGATCAGCCGCTCCACCCGTGGACGATCCCGAACGCGATCGGCTTCCTCCGCATCGGGCTCATTCCAGTGTTCGTGGTGCTCGCTCTCGGGTCGGGGGACGGCCGCGACACCACCGCCACGGTCGTATTTTCCTTCATCGCGGCCGGCGACTACCTCGACGGCATGGTGGCGCGGATCACGGGCCAGTACAGCCGGCTCGGCGCGCTGCTCGACCCCCTGACCGACCGCCTGCTCGTGATCTCCGGCGTGATCGTGGCCTGGGAGTTCGAGCTCCTGCCGCCCTGGGCGCTTGCGGTGGTTGCCGCCCGCGAGGCATTCATGCTGCTCCTGACCCGGGTCGCGCTGCGGCGGGGGCTCGACGTCTCCGTGAACGTGATCGGCCGCTTCGCGGTATGGCCAACGATGGGGGCCCTCGGACTCTCCATGATCATAGAGACGTGGGTGTCGGAGGCCCTGCTGTACATCGGCCTCGCCCTCACGCTTGCGGCGACCGCCCGCTATCTGCAGGATGGGTGGCGGGCGCTGCGCGAACGCTCAACCTCTACTTGAGCATCGGCTATAGTCGCGTCTCTGCCCCGAAAGGACCGCATCGACACGTTTCCCGACCTCGGCGCGCTCTCGGACGAGGAGCTGAAGGACCTGATCCGGCAGCTCACAGACGAGGAGAGGGACGTCTCATACCGGCGGCGGATCCTCCACGGCCGGATCGACATCCTGCGCGCGGAGCTCGTGAGCCGCCTGCGCACCAAGCACGAGGCGGGGGAGTCGCTCATCAGCGGATCTGACGTTCGCCAGCTGACGAGCATCCTGGCGGGCAAGGGCATCCCTTCCGAGGCGGACCCGGAGTAGCGGCGCGTGTCGGTGCACTGCCCAGAGTGCGGCTTCGTGAACGCGGAGGGCGCCAACTACTGCCAGAAGTGCGGCGCCTTCCTCGGGGACGGCAAGGAGGGCGACACGACCGAGGTCTACCAGGTGGACGAGACGGGTGAGATCAGGCCGGTCGACCTCGAGGAGGTGACCGGTGAGGGCGCCACGCTCGTCATCCGCTCCGGCGGCGGACGCTCGGGGGAGGCCTTCAACGTGAGCGGCGACCGGATGACGATCGGCCGCAGCCCCGACGCGGAGATCTTTCTCGACGACGTGACGGTCTCCCGCAACCACGCGCTGCTCGTCCGCCGGCGCGACGGCCTCTACATCGACGACCTCGGCTCGCTCAACGGAACCTACGTCAACCGGCGGCGCATCGAGTCGCACCGCCTCCGAGACGGCGACGAGCTCCAGGTGGGCAAGTACAAGCTCACCTACATCGACGAGCGATGAGCGCCGACGTCGAGGCCCGCGCTCGCCCGCGCAAGGAGAAGGCGCTGACGATCGGGGCCGTCTGCAAGCACCTCGAGCGCGAGTTCCCCGACATCTCCATCTCGAAGATCCGCTACCTGGAGGACCAGAAGCTGCTCTCGCCGCGGCGCACTCCGGGGGGCTACCGCCTGTACGGGCCGGCGGACGTGGACCGTCTCCGCACCATCCTGCGACTTCAGCGCGACGAGTTCCTCCCCCTGCGCGTGATCCGGCAGGAGCTGGCCTCGGGCCGGTCGGACAGCGACCTCTCTCAGGGGGCGTCGGAGCCACGCGCCCTGCGCCGGTCGACGTTCGCGTTGCGGGGGCCCGGCTCCCAGTACCGGCTCGACGAGGTCCTCGACGACACGGGCGCCGACCGCGCGCTCGTGAAGGAGCTCGAGGACTACGGGGTGATCAAGGGCGAGCGGCACGACGGCGAGGTCCTGTACGACGACACGGAGCGCGAGATCGTCCGTGCCGTCACGGAGCTGAAGCGCTTCGGCGTGGGCGGCCGGAACCTGCGCGTGTTCCGGACGTCGGCGGACCGCGAGGCCGCGCTGCTCGAGCAGATCCTCGCCCCGGCACTGCGGTCGCGAAACCCGGAGCGACGCAAGGAGGCGGTGGAGGCGCTCGAGAACCTGGCCGCGATCGCCTCGCACCTGAAGCACCTGCTGCTGATCCGGGATCTCCGCAAGCTCGCGCGCTAGCACGTGCGGCTCGAAGATCACATCTGGGACATACCGGGCTTCCCCAAGCCGGGCATCGTCTTCAAGGACATCACCCCGCTGTTCCTCGATCCCGAGGCGCTGCGATCGGCCGTCGGCGCCCTCGCCGACTACGCGCGCTCGCGCGAGGCCGACTACATCGTCTCGGCCGAGGCGCGCGGGTTCGTGCTAGGCGGGGCGATCGCCGCCGACGTCGGCGCCGGCTTCATCCTCGCCCGCAAGCCCGGGAAGCTGCCGCGCGAGACGTCGTCCATCGAGTACCAGCTGGAGTACGGCGTGGATGCTCTCGAGGTACACGCCGACGCCGTGGCGGGCGGCGCCCGCGTGCTCGTCCACGACGACCTGCTCGCCACGGGCGGCACCGCAAAGGCGCTCTGTGGCCTCGTGGAGCAGGCCGGGGGCGTGGTGGCAGGGTGCGCCTTCGTGATCGAGCTGGCGTTCCTGCGCGGACGTGAGCGACTCAGGGGCTACGACGTCCACAGCCTGATCGTGTACGACGGCGAGTGATCGTGCGCCGCCAACGGACGGTGCGGGCGGCGCCGGCCGAGGTCTGGGGCGTCGTGAGCAACCCGGCGCGGCTGCCGCAGTGGTGGCCGGGCGTCTCGCGCGTCGAGGAGGCCTCGCCGGACGCCTGGACCAAGGTGCTCACCTCCGTCAAGGGCACGACCGTGCGGGCCGACTACACCCGCCTCGACGCGGAGGAGCCGCGGCGGCTCCGGTGGCGACACGAGGTGGAGGCGTCGCCCTTCGAGCGCATCCTGTCGCAGTCGACAACGGAGATCGCGCTCGAGCCGGAGAACGGCAGGACGCGCGTGGAGATCGCGATCAGGCAGCAGGCGCGCGGCTGGGCGCGCCTCAGTCCGTTCCAGCTGCGCGCCGCCGCGACGAGGCAGGCCGAGGGCGCCCTAGACGGGCTCGAGCGCCTGCTCGGAGCCCGGGAGGCCGCGTAGCCGTGCGGTGGTGGGGGTGGGGGGAGGAGGCCCATACCGTTGCGATGCCGGAGACCGCCGCGGCGCTGCTGCGGGACGAGCTCGGCATCGACGGGTCGGTCCGCCGCCGGCCGGTGGCGCTCGACCAAGTGCGGCTGCCCGAGCCGCGACTGCCGGTCGCCGCGCGGGAGCGGCTCGGCCGCGCCGTAGGAGCGGAGAACGTGCGCGACGACCGCGGCTCGCGCGTCGGCCACGCGGCCGGTCGCTCGTATCCGGACCTGATTCGGCTGCGGTCGGGCGACGGCTCGAGCGCTCCGGACGCCGTCGTCCTGCCCGGCTCCGCGGCCCAGGTGGCGGCGATCCTGGCCGCCTGCACCGACCACGGCGTGGCGGTCGTCCCGTTCGGCGGCGGGACCAGCGTGGTGGGTGGGGTCGAGCCCATGAGCGACGGATTCGAGGGCGCCGTGTCTGTCGATCTGCGGCGCCTGGATCGGGTCGTGTCGATCGACCGCACCTCCCTGACGGCCACCCTCGAGGCCGGGCTCAGCGGACCGCAGACCGAGCGGGCGCTGGCGGCCGAGGGGCTCACGCTCGGTCACTTTCCGCAGTCGTTCGAGTACTCGACGGTCGGGGGCTGGGTCGCCACCCGCTCGGCCGGCCAGGCGTCGACGGGCTATGGGCGGATCGACGAGCTCGTGGAGGGGCTGCGCGTGATCGCGCCGGCCGGGGAGATCGGGGCGCGTGCGCTGCCCGCGTCCGCGGCCGGCCCCGACCTGCGCGAGCTCCTCATGGGCTCGGAGGGCGTACTTGGCGTCATCTGCGATGTGACCCTTAGGGTGCGGCGCGCCCCGGTGGCGAGTCGCTACGACGGCTGGTGGTTCGGCAGCTTCACCGAGGGACTGGAGGCGCTCAGGGTGATGGAGCAGGCGGACGCGTCCCCCGACGTGGCCCGGGTCTCCGATGAGGACGAGACCCGCTTCTCACTCGCCTTCGCCTACGGCACGGGCGCGGGCATGGCCGCGCGGCTCGGACGGGTCTACCTCCGGGCGCGGACGCGAGAGTCTGGATGCCTCGCGATCATCGGCTTCGAGGGGGACCCGGAGGACGTGGAGCGGCGGCGGGTCCGCACGGGCTCGCTTCTGCGTGCGGGCGGCGGGATCGCCATGGGCCGGCACCCGGGAGACCTGTGGTTGCAGTCGCGCTACGCGGCGCCCTACCTGCGCGACGAGCTGCTCGACCGCGGCGTGCTCGTCGACACGCTCGAGACGGCCGCGACCTGGAGCGACCTCGACCGCCTGTACCGGGCGACCCGCGACGCGCTCCGGTCGTCGCTCGCCGCCCGCGGGACGCCCCCGTTCGTCATGTGCCATATCTCGCACCTCTACCGCTCGGGCGCCTCGCTCTACTTCACGTTCCTGGCCCGGCAGGAGGACGACGCGCTCGCCCAGTGGCGGGCCGCCAAGCACGCCGCCTCCGAGGCGATCGTCGGCGCGGGCGGCACGATTACGCACCATCACGCGGTGGGCCGGGACCACGCCCGCTGGATGCGTGCCGAGGTGGGGGAGATGGGCCTCGAGCTGATACGGGCGGCGAAGGAGCGCCTCGACCCCGCGGGGATCATGAACCCGGGCAAGCTGCTGCCGAGATAGCTCGGTTCCGCGGCGGCGCCTCGCGCCCTACCCGGTCCCGCTCGGGAGCGGCAGGAGCGGGATGTCCGCGATCAGCGTGATCCGGTTCTTCCCGCTCCCCCGGATGATCGGCTTGTCGCGGACCCTGAGCAGGCCCCGCAGGACGGACCGCCCGGTGCGCAGGCTCTGCCCATTCACCGCGACCTCCGTCACGTCGATGAAGCGGTACTGCCGGTAGTCGGCGGGCAGCTGACCGCCCGCCTGGAGCGTCCCCTGCGCGTCGGTCACCTGGGCGCCGATCGATTTGCGGTCCTGCTCGCTGTTGTAGAGCCAGACCTGGTAGGCGGACCGCTCGGTGGATGGAGGCAGGCCGGAGGCGGTGACGATGATCTGCGGAGGTGCGCGCTCCCCGCCCTGGCGGGCGATGATGGCCTGGCCGCGACCGCGGGCCGACGCGCCCTGCTCAGCACCGGCGCGGGTGCCGACCCGCTGATCGGGGCCGCTTTCGTCGTCGCCCGTCAGGACCCCGATCGGCCAGACGAGGACCGCGAACAGGAGCAGCGCCGCCGCCGTTCCAGCGGCGGCCATCAGGCGCCTGCGCCTGATCGCGGCGTGCGCCTCGGGCCGCGGCTCCACCGCTCGGGCCCCGGGGGCCGCCGCCGGCGCGCGACGGGCGACGCGCCCGCCGCCGCCGTCGGGGATCGCCGGCATCGAGCCGTTTGGGTACAGCCGCTCGAGCGAGTCGAGCAGCGAGAGGGCCCAGGTGCGCGCCGGCTCAGAGCGGCGAAGGTGCCCCTTCGTCGCGGTCGCGTCCGGCCCCACCTGCTGCCCGAGCACGTAGTCCGCCAGCTGGCCGCGCCAATCGGCCTCGACGCGGCGGGCGCTGAGCGGAGACAGCTCGACCAGCGCGTCCCGCGCCAGCTCGCGCACGCGCGTCTCCGGGATCTCGAGCATGCCGGCGAGCTCCTCGTAGCTCTTCCCCTGCTGAAGGACAAGCTCGACGATCGCCCGCTGCTCCGCGGAGAGCTGGTCGAACGTGGCCATATGCAGGCCGAACTGTAGTGTGCCGCCGATGGAGGATTCGCTGCTCCTGGACCACCCTGTCGCGGGCACGCTCGACGACGTGCTGGGGTTCGAGCTGCTCGAGGCGAGCGCGGACGGCGCCCGTGCGCGGTTCCAGGTACGGGACCGCGTGTGCCAGCCCGCCGGGATCGTGCACGGCGGCGCTTACGCGGCACTGGCCGAGTCGATGGTCTCGATCACGACGAACGCGCTCGTCGCCGAGGACGGTCAGGGCGCCCTCGGGCAGGCGAACAACACGAGCTTCCTCCGGCCCGTCAACGAGGGGTTCGTCAGCGCTGAGGCACACCCTCGCCACCGGGGCCGGGCGACCTGGGTCTGGGACGTCGAGTTCGTCGACGACAATGGCCGCCTCTGCGCCGTCTCGCGGGTCACGCTGGCGTTGCGGCCGGCGCAGGGCGGGTAGCGACCGGCGGCGCGGCTCGCGACCTACCGCCGGCGGGTCTCGAACCGTACCGCCACGTTCACCGTGTCGCCGATAACCGTGTAGCTTCGCCCGCTCTCCGCGACGACGACCCCGACCAGGGCCTCGCCGCTGTTCACGGCGATCCGAAACCGCGGCCACTCGGGATGCTGGTCGGGCGATTCGCGTCGCCTCCGCCTGGACCGCGGCCGCCGCCCGCACCGCGCGCTCCGCGTGGTCGGGCTGGTCGCCGCGGGTGCCCCAGATGGGCTTGATCGCGTCCCCGATGAGGCGGTCGATCTGGCCGCCGTGTTCGCGCACGACCTGCGGTATCGCCACCTCGAAATAGGCGTCCAGCATCTCCGAGACCTCGGGAGGGTCGCGCGGACGGCTAGTGAAGCGCCCTCAGCCGCCGCTCGGCGTGCTCCACTCGGCTGTCGTACCGGTTCGTGATCGGAAGGCGGCGGTCTCGCCCGAAGGCCTTCGTCGAGATCTTGATGCCCGGCGGTGCCTGGCGCCGCTTGTACTCGGCGCGGTCGACCATCGCGATCACCCGCTCGACCTCGTCCTCGGGCAGGCCGCGATTCACGAGCTCGGTGGCGTCGAGGTCGTCCTCCACGTAGCCGGCGAGAATCGAATCGAGCACCTCGTACGGTGGGAGCGAGTCCTGGTCGCGCTGCTCGTAGCGAAGCTCGGCGGACGGCGGACGCTCGAGGACGGAGGCGGGCACGAGCTCCCCGTCGCCGCGGCCGTTGCGCCAGCGAACGAGCCGGTAGACCCAGCCCTTGAACACGTCCTTCAGGACCGCGAAGCCGCCGGCCATGTCACCGTAGAGCGTCGCGTAGCCCACCGACAGCTCCGACTTGTTCCCGGTCGTCAGCACCAGCCAACCGAACTTGTTCGAGAGAGCCATCACCACGTTGCCGCGGATCCGAGCCTGGACGTTCTCCTCAGTGATGTCCGGCTCGCGGCCGGCGAACGCCTCGCTCAGCATTTCGTCGTAGGCGCGCATGGCGTGCTCGATCGGGATCTCCAAGAAGTCGACCCCGAGATTCCCCGCGATGGTCCGGGCGTCGGCCCGAGTGCCCTCGCTCGAGTACGGAGAGGGCAACGAGACGCAGGTGACGCGCTCGGTGCCGAGCGCGTCGACGGCCACGAGAGCCGTTAGCGCGGAATCGATGCCGCCGGACACAGCGATCACGACATGCTCGAATCCGTTCTTCTCTGTGTAGTCGCGAAGCCCCGTGCACAGCGCCGCGTACACCTCCGCCTCAGGGCCGGCGAGTGGGGCCACCTCGGCGTCGACCCGTTCGCCGAGGCTCGCCACCTCGAGCCGCGCGAGCGTGTGGACCGGCGGCTCGGCCGAAGACGCGACGCGACGTTGGCGGCGGACGTTCACCCGATGCCGGGTGTCACGCAGCCGGGCCGCCACGACCTCGCGCGGGTCGATCGTGCAGACGGCCAGATGCTCCTCGAACTGGGGGCAGCGGGTGAGGATCCGACCGTCCTGGTCGATGGCGAGGCTGTGCCCGTCGAAGACGAGCTCGTCCTGGCCGCCGACGGTGTTCACGAACACCATCGCCGCCAGGTAGTCGACCGCCCGCTGGACGAGCATCCGCTCGCGGGCGCGCCCGTAGCCGACCCGGTACGGCGAGGCCGACAGGTTCACGATGACCTGCGCGCCCCCGAGCGCCTCGGTCATCACCGGCGGACCGGGCTCCCAGATGTCCTCGCAGATCGTGATGCCGATCGGCACGTCGTTCAGCTCGACGATGGCCGCCTCGGCCCCCGACTGGAAGTAGCGCTGCTCGTCGAACACGCCGTAGTTGGGGAGGTACGTCTTGCGGTAGACGGCGGCCACCTCGCCGCCGGCGAGCACGGCGGCCGAGTTGTAGACGTCCTCGGCGCGCTCGGGAAAGCCGACCACGGCCGCGATGCCGTGCGTTTGTGCGGCGAGCTCATTCAGAGCGCCGGCGGCGGCCTCGAGGAAGCCGGTCTTCAGCAGCAGATCCTCCGGCGGATACCCGCTCAGCGTCAGCTCCGGGAACACCACCAGCGCGGCGCCCTCATCCCGCGCACGCGAGATGTGGTCGGCGATCATGCGCGCGTTGCCGCGGATGTCCCCGACGGTGGGGTTCACCTGTGCGAGCCCGACTCGCAGCAGCTCGGTCACGATCCGATTATCGCGGACTCGGTAACGGCGAGCAGCACCCGCAGCTCGGCGAGCATGCGCTCGAATTCCTCCAAGACGTCGCCCCTACGTACCACTGAATGATGCAGCGCCGGGATTTCGCGCCGCTACGCGCCGCAGCCCAGCGTCAGGTCCAGGTAGCGCGTGCCTTTTACGCGGTGGTCGAAGTGCCACCACTCGCGCCAGTAGTTCGAGAAGCCGAAGCGCTCCATCGCCCGCTTGAGTGTGAGCCGGTTGCGCAGGAGGCGCCCGCTCGCGTCGAGGGTGTGCGCGCCGGGGCCGAGGGCATCGAAGCGGCCCATGCGCACCCGGTGGCCGTCGCTCAGCCGCACGAGCGTCAGGTCCACCGCGCTGCCCAGGTTGTGGTTGCTGCGGCGGGCGAGGTACGTGCCGACGAGGTGGCCGCGACCGGTGCGCTCCGCCCACCTCACGAGCGCGCGCGTGGCCCGTGCGGGTCGGTAGGCGTCGAGGATCAGCAGGCCGAGGCCCCGCCGGCGCAGGTTTCGCTGCACCCTTCCCAGGTCGCGGGCGGCCGGCTCGAGCAGCAGCGCCCACTCCCGGCAGTAGCCCGGAAGGCGGCGGCCGGTGATGTTGCGTGTCGTGCGATAGACGAGCTCGGTGCTGACATCGGGAGCGAAGCGGTGGACGTCCGCGAGCCCCGCGCGGCGGTGGGCCGGGGTGCCCGCCTGGTCCGGGGGCGGGGCGTCGCCGGGGATCGGCCCGGCGCCGACGTCCGCGGCTTGGCGCGCCCGCCGCCCGAATATCCGCGCCGCCACGCCGCGTAGCGTTGCGGTCCCATAGGCGTGGGAGGGGTTGCCGTCCGTGAGCACGGCCATCGAGAGCCGGACGGGTCCGCGCTCGAAGGCGGCGGCCTCGTGCACCAGCGCGCCGCGGCTGGTTGGGCGCCAGCCGCCCTTGAAGAACGTCCGAAAACCGGCGGCCAGCGAGTAGCGCGAGAACCCCCAGCGCTGCCAGGAGACGATCGATGAGAGCAGCCGGCGAGCGTAGCGGCGTGAGCGCGGTGGGACCAGGCGGTCGAACACGTAGAAGAAGCGCGCCTGGTCGGCGGCGCTGAAGTACGCCGCGGCCCAGGAATGAGCCACCGTGAAGCTGCGCATGCCGGCACGCCGAGCGAGCCGGCGGAGGGCGCCGTCGCCGACGCGGCGGTAGACGAGGGTGGCGCGGGCGTTGTCCGACACGGTGATCATGGGGCCGAGCAGCAGGCGGTCCAAGGTGGTCGGCATCCGGTTGCCGATCCTTCGCAGGTACGCCACGAGCAGCATCGCCTTGACCACGCTCGCGGAGACGTACCGCCGCCCTGGCGCGAAGCCGTGGAGCCGCCCGCGCGAGTCGATCAGGGCCCATGAGTTCACCCCGGCGCGGGACGCGATATAGCGTCGGGCAGCCGCCAGCCTCGAGCGGGGCGGGAACAGCGCCGGCTGAACCCGGACGCCCATCGTGCATCCCCGACCCGGCCTGACCACCACGCGCACCACCGTCCTGCCGCGCGGCAGCACCCGGAGCGGGCGCGCGCAGGCGTCGGTCGGTGGGTCGAGCGCCGCACAGCCCGCGGAACAGGGGCGCTGAAAGCTCGTCACCCGGTAGCGGCCCGCCGATAGGGGCTGTCGCAGGCGGAGGCGGCGACGCTGGCGGAACTCGCGCTCGAGGACCACCGCGCCGCGGGCGTCCCTCACGCTGACGTACGAGAAGGAGCCCTCGACGTACGTGCCGCGCGAGGTGTCGACGACCTGCCGGTAGTCGAGCGTCCCTCGTGCCGCCGAGGCCCCCGCCGGAACGAGGAGCGCCACCACGAGGCACAAAAGGGACGCCCGGACGAGCCGCATACCCGGCGGAGGGTACGGGTGCCCGTATCGACGCGTCCGCCGGCCGGCCGTACGCTCTGCCCCGAATGATCGCTCGGCTCGAACGTGACATCCTCGACCGCCGGACCTACGGCCGCATCGCGTACCTGCTGCTGGCGCTGCCTCTCGGCATCGTCGAGTCCACCTTCCTCGTAACGGCGATCTCGTTCGGAGTCGGCACGGCCGTGACCCTGATCGGGATTCCGGTCCTCATCGGGACCGTCTACGCGTGGCGGTGGATGGCCGGCGTCGAGCGCTCGCTGATCGGGGCGCTGACGGGCATCCACATCCCGAGCCCCTACCGCGCCGAGCCGGCCGGGGCGTCGTGGTGGGACGGGCTGAAGGCACGACTCGCCGATCCCGCGACCTGGAAGGACTTGCTGTTCCTGCTGCTCCAGCTCCCGCTCGGCATCGCGTCCTTCGTCATCGTCGTCTGCGTCCTATGCGCGTCGCTGGGGTCCGTGCTCGCGCCGGTCTACTTCTGGTCAGTACCGGACGGCATCGACCTGTGGCTGCTCGAGGTCGACACGCTCCTTGAGGCGCTCGCGCTCGTCCCCCTGGGCGCGGTGTGGATCGTCCTCGGCATCCCGGCCCTGGGCGCGCTCGGCCGCCTCTACGGGGAGCTCGCGAGCCTGCTGCTCGGTTCGAACGTCGACCCCAAGCTGACGGCGGAGGTGTCCGATCTCCGCGACGCCCGGTCGCGGATCATCGCCGCCGCCGACGCCGAGCGCCGCCGCATCGAGCGCGACCTGCACGACGGCGCCCAACAGCGCCTCGTCGCCCTCGCGCTGACGCTGCGGATGGCCGAGAAGCGGGCCGCCGACGGCGACCCCGACACCGCGGTGCTCGTGCGCCAGGCCGGAGACGAGGCGGGGCTCGCGCTCGATGAGCTGCGCGATCTGGCGCGTGGGATCCACCCGGCGATACTCACGAACAGGGGGCTCCGCGCCGCGCTCGACGACCTCGCCGCCCGCGCGACGCTGCCTGTCGAGATCGTCGCTGCACCGGCGGAGCGCCTCCCCGAGCCCGTCGAGGCGGCGGCGTACTTCGTGGTCTCGGAGTCCCTGGCGAATGTCTCGAAGCACGCGCACGCGACCCGCGCGGAGGTGTCCGTGGCGGTGGGCGAGGGACGCGTCACCGTCACCGTCGGCGACGACGGCGTGGGCGGCGCCGACCCCGAAAACGGCTCCGGGCTCCAGGGCCTCGCCGACCGGGTAGGCGCCGTCGACGGCCACTTGACGGTGCACTCCCCGCCGGGAGAGGGGACCCGTGTGGTCGCGACGATCCCGCTAGCCGCGCCCCCGGTGCCGGTCATCGACCCGTTGCCGCCGGAGGCGCCCCGCATCCTGCCTGACGACGTCGCGGCCGAGCGCCAGCGGGCGCGGGTGGGCCGGCTGCGCACGCGGCTCGCCGTGCTCGGCGGACTGGGCCTTGTGTGCGTGGTCGTGTGGGCGCTCACGAGCGGGGGGTACTTCTGGCCGGTGTGGCCCCTGCTCGGGCTGGGTCTCGTCGCCGGCGTGGACGCCTCGCGCGTCCTCGCGGGCCCGCCGCTCCGCCAGTCCGAGGTGAGCGACGGCCGCGAGCCGCGTGAGCTGCGGAGGCGACGCCGGCTGCGGGTGGAGGCCAGCGCGCTCGGGGTCGTCAATCTGTTCCTGATCGGGGTCTGGCTCGCCGCCGGCGGCGGTTACTTCTGGCCCGTCTGGCCGCTGCTGGGCTCGGGCGTGGCCGTGGGGCTGAAGGCTCTCCGGTGGCCGGCCGTCGTGCGTGACCGGCTGCTCGATCAGGCGTCGTAGTAGAGCGCGAACTCCCACGGGTGCGGTCGCAACCGCACCTCGTCGGCCTCCTCCCGGCGCTTGTGACGGATCCAGGTCTCGATCAGGTCCTCGGTGAAGACGCCGCCCTTCAGGAGGAAGTCGTGGTCGGCCCGGAGCGCGTCGAGCGCCTCGTCGAGCGACGCCGGGACGTGCTCGATCCGGGCCAGCTCCTCCTCGGGCAGCTCGAACAGGTCCTCGTCGACCGGAAGCCCGGGATCGATCCGGTTCTGGATGCCGTCGAGGCCGGCCATCAAGAGCGCCGAGAACGCCAGATAGGGGTTCGCGGTCGGATCCGGCGGGCGAAACTCCACGCGCTTCGACTTGGGCGACGACGAGTAGACCGGGATCCGGCACGCCGCCGAACGATTGCGCTGCGAGTACACGAGGTTCACCGGCGCCTCGTAGCCCGGAACCAGCCGGCGATAGGAGTTCGTGGTCGGCGCGCAGAAGGCCATCAGCGCGCGGCCGTGGGCGAGCAGCCCGCCGATGAAGTTCAGAGCCTCGCGTGACAGCAGGCCGTAGCCGCCGAAGTCGTACATCACGTTCTCGCCGCCCTGCGACAGCGAGATGTGCACGTGCATCCCGGAGCCGTTCTCCTCGAACACCGGCTTGGGCATGAACGTGGCGGTCTTGCCGGCCTGAGCCGCCACGTTCTTCACCACGTACTTCTGCAGCTGGAGCTGGTCGGCCATCTTGAGGAGCGGCTGGAAGCGGACGTTGATCTCCGCCTGCCCAGCCGACCCCACCTCGTGGTGGTGGAACTCGCAGGGGATGCCCATCGACTCGAGCGTCGTGACCATTCGCGCCCGGAGGTCGCCGTGGGTGTCGCCCGGAGCGGCCGGGAAGTAGCCCTGCTGCGAGCGGAGCTTGTAGCCGAGGTTCGGCTGACCGTTCCGCTCGGCGCCGAACCCCTTGCCCCGGTTCCAGTAGCCCTCCTCCGAATCGACCTCGTAGAACGCCCTGTTCGCCGCCTGGTCGAACGCCACGTGCTCGAAGACGTAGAACTCCGCCTCCGGCCCCATGAGGCAGGTGTCCGCGATCCCGGTGTCGACGAGGTGGCGCTCCGCCTTCACCGCCACGTAGCGCGGGTCGCGCGTGTACGGCTCGCGGGTTATCGGGTCGATCACGTCGCATACGATCGAGATGGTCTGCTGCTCGTGGAACGGGTCGATGAGCGCGGTGGCGGGGTCCGGCACCAGCACCATGTCTGACTCGGAGATCTCCTGGAACCCGCGGATCGAGGACCCGTCGAAGCCGAGCCCCTCGGTGAACGCGTCCTCGTCGAGGGCGTGAATCGACAGGCCGAGGTGCTGCCAGGTGCCGGGAAGGTCGGTGAACTTGAAGTCCACCATCCGCACGCCGTGCTCCTGCGCCAGCGCCAGAACGTCCTTGGCCTCGGCGACGCGCCCGCCGACGAAGCGCTCGACGGTCGGCGGCGTCACTTGATCTCCTCCGCCGCACCGTCCGCCCCGCCGGCGTCACCCTGTACCGCCGGGATGCGCTTCGCGAGCTCCTCCAGCTTCGTGCCGGTGAGCGCCTCCACCACCGCCGGCAGCTCCGCCATGACCTGGGTCACGTCGCGGGTGATCTTGTGGGCGCCCGGACCCGCGCCGTTCTCACCCCCGCCGATCATGACGATCTTCTCGGTCTGGGCGAGCGGCGCCGAGACCGCCCCCGCCAGCTCGGGCAGGATCTCGAGCACGCGGTCGGTGATCGCCGCCTCGTTGTAGCCCTTGCAGGATTGCGCCTTGGCCGCCATGGCCTCGGCCTCGGCCAGGCCGCGCGAGCGCAGGGCGTCGGCCTCGCCGGCCCCGAGCGCGGCCGCCCGCTCTCGCTCCGCTTCCGCGATCTGCATGATCTCCTTCGCCTTCGCGAGCGCCGGCTCGACGATCTCCGCGGTCAACTCGCGCTTGCGCCGCTCTACCTCCGCCTGCATCAGCTCGATCGCCTTCTGGCGCTCGACGATCTCCACCTGGAGCTGCGCAGCGCGCACCTGCTGGGAGGAGATCGCCTTCTGGAGCTCGTAGGAGAGGTCCGCCTCCGCCGAGGCCCTCATGCCCTCGGACTTGAACCTGGCCTTCTCCACCTCGTAGTCGCGCCGCGACTGCTCGATCGCGAGGTCGGCTTCGTAGCGGGAGGCCTTCGCCTCGCGCTCGGCGGCGGCCTCGCCGCGGATCGCGTCGCGCTTCACCTGCGCGGTCCGGGGCCGGCCGAGCGCCTCGATGTAGCCCTGCCTATCGCCGACGTTCCTGACCGTGAGCGAGACGATCGTCAGGCCCATCAGCTCGACGTCCGGCTGCGCGAGCTCGCGCACCTGCTCGACGAGCCGCTGGCGGTCGCGGTAGATCTCCTCGATCGAGAGGCTGCCGATGGCACTGCGCATGTGGCCTTCCACGGCCTGCATGGCGGTGCGGACGATGTCCTCCTGGCGCCGGGACAGGAACTGCTCGGCGGCGCGTTCGATACCCTCGTCGCTGCCGTCGATCTTCACCATGCAGACGCCGTCCGCCTGCACGGGCACGCCGTGCATGGAGTACGTCTCGCCGGTGCGCACGTCGAACTGCATCAGCTCGAGCGTCAGCCGCTGGACGCGCTCGCGGAACGGCCGCACGTAGGTGCCGCCGCCGCGGACGATCCGGTAGCCACGGCCGCCGCCCCGACGAGACCGGCGCCCGGAGATGATCAGCACCTCGTTCGGGCCGACCTTTGTGTACTGGTGCGCCCAGACCGCAAAGGCGATGACGAGCAGAGCGGCGATTACCGAGCCGCCGATGATGAGCGCTAGCTCCATGCTGCGTGAACCTCCTCCTGTGCGCGGATCGAGTCGACGCCGAGGCGCTCCGCGCGGGGCGCGTCGGCGTAGTGGATCTCCACCTCGGTGGTGGAGCGGAGAAACTCGGCGCCGGCCAGGTGGTGGCCCACCTGCACGGCGAGCGCGTTCTCGTCCGGAGCGAGGAACACGTTGATCCCACGGTCCTCGAGCGCCACGGCCACGTCGCCGCCGCCGGTGCGGCGGACCTCGAGCTGCAGGCGGGTCGACTCCTCGTCGGTGAGATGTGCGAGCAGGCGGACGCCCGCGTCGTCGGTGCGCTCCTCGGCGGCCGCCCAGATCTCCGGGCGGACCTCGCTCGCGTGGAGGCCCCAGGCCGCCACCTGACCGGCCCGGCCCAGCTCAGCCTGCAGGTAGCGGATCAGGGCGATCACATCCGGCGCGGCCGGGGCGGTGTCGTCCTGCGCCGGCCCGGCGGCCCGTCGGCGCTGCCGCCGCCGGAGCTGAGGAGCCTGCCCGACCACGCCGACCACCGGGCCGTCCGGCGACACACCCTCCACCGAAGGGATCCACAGGTCGGGGTCGGAGTGCGAGCGGAACACGGCCGCCGGGGGCACCCGCCGCAGGTCGCGCGGACGGACCACGCCCACCGTGACCTCGTCGGCATGGCCCACGTAGCCGGCCGACTCCAGGTAGCGGCAAACCTGGCGCCGGATCCCGGCGAGGTCGTGGGCCCGCAGGCGAGGACCGCCGAGCACCGGCGACGTGAGCCACCCGCCCTGCTCGTACACGGGCAGCTCGTAGTCCATGGCCGGCGCGCGGAAGTAGCAGAGCGGCAGTGTGCGGCCGGGCGCGATCGTCTCGAGGACCCGGGCCACCTTGGCCTTGAGCGCGTAGACGTTGGCGGCCTCGAGCGTCTGCCCGGCAACCTCGCAGCAGTGGATCTCCTTGAGGATCGGGTGAGGAGCGGGGTTGACACGGCGACCGACCGGGATCCGGGCCGTCTCGCCGCCGCCGAAGCCGGCCCTGACGCCGAGCCGGAACGCGTAGGCGTGCTCGGACGTGCGCTCCAGGTGGATGGGGACTGGCTCGTCCTCGCCGCGGTCGGCGATCACGCCCCTGATCCAGGATCGAAGCCCCACTCAGTAACCCCAGCCCACGGGCGCCTCGTGGCGCACGGTCTCCTCCCCGCGCTCCCCGGTGCGGATCCGCACCGACTGCTCGACGGCGTATACGAAGACGCGCCCGTCGCCGGTCTCCCCGGTGTAGGCGGCCGCCACGATGGCCTCGACCGCCTTGTCCACCACGTCCGCCGGGACCACCGACTCCACCTTGATCTTCGGCAGCAGGGAGATGTTCGCCCGCGATCCCCGGTACTGCTCCGTGTAACCCTTCTGGCGCCCGCAGCCCATCACCTCGCTGACAGTCAGCCCGGAGACGCCGAGCTCGTCGAGGGCGTCCTGTACCTCCTGGAGCCGCTCCGGCCGGATGATCGCCTCGATCTTCTTCATCTCGCGTCAGCCCTCCTGCGTCCGGGTGGACAGCCCGATCGGCACGGGTCGCGGCGTGGGCCGCTGGGCCGGCGCCGCGGGCTGGTGGTACTCGGAGCCTGGGACCGGCATGAACTGCTCCGGGTAGCCCCACATGCCGTGTTCCACGATGTCCAGGCCGTAGCGCTCCTCCTCGGGCTTCACCCGCAGGCCGTATGTGGCCTTGATCAGGAAGAAGACGAGGAAGCTGACCGTGAACACGGCCACGAACGCGGCGGCGACGCCGAGCGCCTGCACTCCGAGCTGGTCGAACGAGCCGGTGTAGAACAGCCCGCCGTTGCCGATCGCGTTCAGCTCGGCGAGGCGCGGCGACGCGAACAGCCCGCACGACAGCGTGCCCCAGATTCCGGCCAGCCCGTGCGAGGACAGGGCGCCGACCGGGTCGTCGATCACCTTGTCGATCAGGATCACGCCGGTGACCACGATCACGCCGGCCACCAGGCCGATGATCGGCGCCGCCCAGTACTCGACGTAGCCCGAAGGCGCGGTGATCGCCACTAGCCCGGCGATCGCGCCGTTGCCGGTCATGCCGATGTCCCAGGTGCGCGTGAGGAGGTAGATCGTGGCCATGGCGCCCAGCACGCCGGCCGCCGCGGCCAGGTTCGTCACGACCATCACCTCGGCGAAGCGCCCGCCGATCGCCCCCAGCGTCGAACCCGGGTTGAAGCCCTGCCAGCCGAACCAGAGGATCAGCACGGCGAGTCCGACCAGCGGCATCGAGTGCCCCGGTATGACGTTCGGCTTCCCGTCGCGGCCGTACTTGCCCTGGCGCGGCCCGAGCAGGAGCAGCGCGGCGAACGCCCCGGTGGCCCCAATCAGGTGCACGACGGTCGACCCCGCAAAGTCCTGCATGCCGAAGCTCGCCTGCAGCCAGCCGCCGCCGAAGATCCAGTGGCTGATGATCGGGTAGATGAGCGCGCTGAAGACGACCGCGTAGATCAGGTAGGCGCCGAACTTGATCCGCTCGAGCGTGGTGCCCCACACGATCGCGAGCGAGACGGCGCAGAAGACGAACTGGAAGAAGAACTTCGCCGGCACGGTGGCCGAGCTGAACGCCATCGCCGGGAACAGGTCGCCGTTGCTCGTGCCGAGGAAGGTGCCCTCCGTCCCGGCGAACCAGCCCGCCCCTCCGAAGGCCAGCGCGAAGCCCACGCCCCAGTAGCAGAGCGCGGCGACCGAGAGGTTCGCGAGCACCTTCGGCACCACCGTGCCGGCGTTCTTCATTCGCGAGAAACCGACCTCCAGCAGAAGGAAGCCGGCCTGCATGAACAGCACGAACACGGCGGCCACGACCACCCAGGTGGTCTCGATGGCCGGGATGGCGTCGTTGAGCGTGGGTTCCATGGGCCGATGTTCGGCCCGTAGGGCCGATCCGTCATTCGCCCGGCGTACAGGATTTACGCCGGCCGCTTGTACAGGTGGCCTACTCGGACCGCTCGCCGACCGCGAGGACCCGCGCGTCGATGCACCTGCACAGCTCGCGGGGGTCGACCCGGAAGAGGCTGTTGGGATCTCCCGCGGCGGCCCAGACGCGCTCGTGGCGAAGGAGCTCCTCGTCGAAGATCACGGGCACGTCGTGGCCGAACGGGGGCACCCCCCCGATCGCGAAGCCGGTCGCGGCGCGCACCTCGGCGGCGCCCGCCTGGCGGACCTCGGCGACGTCGAGCGCCTTGGCGATCCTGTCGGTGTCGATGCGGTGCCGGCCGGAGGCCACGCACACGACCGGGTCGCCGTCGGCGACGAACACGATCGACTTGGCGATCTCGGCCACGTCGCAGCCGACCGCCGCCGCCGCGTCCTTCACCGTCCGCGTGGAGTCCTCGAGGCGCTCGACCTTCATCTCAATGCCCAGGTCGCGAGCGCGCTCGGCGAGCCGGTCTCTCACCGGCGCACCACGTCGGCGGTCGCCGGGCGCTCGCTGGAGAGCTCGACTCGCGCCGCGTCCGCGAGCTGCTCGAGCGACTCGCGGATGTCGCCCGCGAGGTCGTCAAGGTCCCAGAGGAGGTCGTAGTCGCCCACCAGCCCGAAGTTGATCGAGCCGTCGTAGGACAGGATCGCCACGCCGAGGCCTTGGTTTCTCGCGAGCGGGACCATTGGAAAGATCTCGAGCATCGGCCGGCCGAGCAGGTAGAGCGGGAACTGCGGCCCCGGCACGTTCGTCACGACCAGGTTGAACAACCGCTGGCGGGAGGACAGCCGTGCCGCCTGGCTCATGATCGTCGGCGGGGCGAAGTCCGCGAGCTCCGTGAGCGCGCCGGCCGCGACGGCCCGTCCGCTCGCCTTCAGCTCCTCCATCTCCTCACGCACGATGTCGAGCCGTGCCACAGGGTCGTGGCACCACACGGGGAGCCGGGCCATCATCGCCGCGACGCGGTTGCCGAGGGCGCCGCGCTCGATGTCCGTCCGGACGCTCACCGGGATCAGGGCCTCGAGCTCGAGCCCGTCGGTGTCCCGGCCGCGCCGGCGCAGGTGGGCGCCGAGGCCACCCGCCACGGTGGCGAGCACGACGTCGTTGACGGTGCCCCCGAGCTCCTTCTTGACGGCCTTGACGTCGTCGAGCTTCGCGCGCACCCAGGTGAAGCGCCGGTGCGGGCCGATCGGCGCGTTGTATGGGGTCGGCGGGGCCGGATTCATCCCGGCCCCCGCCATCGCTCCCACGCCCACGGCGGCATCGCGCACGTCGGCGAGCACCCGCCGCGGGCCGCGAAGGAGGGCCCGCACCGACCGGGCGGCCTCAGCGGGCATCGTCGCGCGCTCGAGGAGCGCCTCGGCGAGCAGCTGGGCGCGGCTCGGGAGTGGACGCGGGAGCCATCGGTCGCCCGGATCGGTCGGGACGGTTGGCTCGGGGGAGGTATCGAACAGGACCGAGACGATGTCCATGCCGGAGACCCCGTCCACGAGCGCGTGGTGGGTCTTCGCCAGCATCGCGAAGCGATCGTCCTCGACGCCCTCCGCGATCCAGATCTCCCACAGCGGCTTGTCGCGGTCGAGTTGCTGGGAGAAGACCCGACCGGCGAGGTCCTTCAGCTGCCGCTCGGAGCCGGGGGAGGGGAGCGCCGTGTACCGCACGTGGTACCGGAGGTTGAGGTGGGGATCGTCCACCCACTTGGCCCGCCCCTGGCCGAGCGGGACGAACGCAAGCCGCTGGCGGTAGCGCGGCACGAGCGCCAGGCGGCGCTCGATCGCCTCGAGGAACTCGTCGTAGGGGGGAGGGGACCCCGCGAACAGCGTGACGGACGCCACGTGCATGTGCGCCGCCGCGTCCTCCAGGTGCAGGAACGAGGCGTCGAGCCCGCTCAGTCGGTCCGAAGCCATGCGGCATGGACCGTAGCGGAGTCAGACGGAGAGGCTCAGCTGGTCGTCCCGGGCGGCGGGCGCAGCCCGCCGCCCCTCCGCCAGCCCCGCCACCCGCACCCCGAGCAGCCGCACCGGCCGGCGTGGTCCGAGGCGGCGCAGCAGGTCGAGCGCGACGGCGGACACTGTGCCGATGTCGTTCACCGCCTCGTCGAGCGTGCGGGCCCGCGTGACCGTCGCGAAGTCGGAGAACCGCACCTTGATCCCGATCGTGCGACCGCGGCGCTCCTGCCGGCCGAGCGTGGTGCAGAGCTCACCCACCAGCCGCCGGAGCGCCGCCTCGAGCTGCGGTAGCCCATGGAGGTCGTGATCGAACGTCGTCTCGCGCGACTCCGACTTGGCCACCCTGGCCGTCTCGAAGCCCCGCGTGTCCTCGAAGCGGGCCAGCCTTCCCAGGTACGGCCCCAGGCGCGGCCCGAACCACTCGCAAAGCCGGGTATCGGAGACGGCCGCCAGCGCGCCGAGCGTGGCGACCCCGAGGTCCTCGAGCCGCGCCACCGTCTTCGGTCCGATCCCGGGCACGACCGCCGGTGAGGAGCCCGCGAATCGCCGGCGCGCCTCTCCCGCGGTGAGCTCCGTGAAGCCGTCGGGCTTTTCGAGGTCCGAGGCGACCTTCGCCACTAGCTTGCTCGGCCCGACCCCGACCGAGCAGGTGAGGCCGGTCGCCTCGCGCACCGCCGCCTTCACCCGCCGGGCCGCGGCGCGGTGGCGCTCCAGGCCGCTCAGGTCGAGGTAGGCCTCGTCGAGGCCCACGACCTCGACCCGGTCGACATGCGCCCTCAGCACCGCCATCACCTCGCGCGACCGGGCTCGGTAGTGATCGAAGTCGGGCGGAATGAAGACGGCGTCCGGGCAGAGGCGCCTAGCCCGCTCGGCGGGCGTGGCGGAGAACACGCCGAAGCGGCGCGCCTCGTAGCTCGCCGTCGTGACGACCGCCCGCGGCCCGCTGCCGGCCACGACCACCGGCCGGCCGCGCAGCTCGGGACGCCGCTGGAGCTCCACGCTCACGTAGAACGCGTCCATGTCGACCAGCGCGTACATGTGGCGACTCGCAACGCCCACTGCTTCAGCGTACGCGCCGGCCAGGACACCGGCCCGGCGACTCAGGTCGCCTGATGGATCGGCCGCACCAGCACCTCGCTTACGTCCACGTGAGGTGGTTGCGTCAGCGCGAACATCACCGCGCGGGCGATGTCGTCGGCCTCGAGGGCGCCGCTCGGGCGACTCTCGAAGAAGGGCGTGTCGACCATGCCGGGCTCGACAAGCGTCACCTTGATATCGGTCTCCGCTACCTCCTGGCGCAGCGCCTCGCCCATCGCGGTGACGGCGAACTTGGTCGCCGAGTAGAGCGACCCCGGCAGCGCGCGGCGCCCGGCGAGCGAGCTGGTCAGGAGCACGTGACCCCGTCCCGCCGGCTTGAACTGCTCGAGCGCGGCTCGGATCGAGAGCGCGGCACCGTAGACGTTGGTGTCGATCATCGACTTCCAGAACTCGGGCGACTCCGCGAGGAATCCCCGCTTCGCGCCGAAACCGGCGTTCGCGAAGAACGCATCCATGCGGCCGAAATGGTCGAGCGTCCTCCAGACGAGCGCCTGCTGGTCCTCCCAGCTCCTGACGTCGCACCGCACCGCGAGGGCGTTGTCATCGCCGCCGAGCTCGTCGCTCAACGCCTCCAGCTGCTCCATGGAGCGGGCCGCGAGCGTCACGCGATAGCCGAACTCGGCCGCCCGGCGCGCGGTGGCAGCGCCGATGCCGGTGCTCGCGCCGGTGATGACGAGGACCGGTTCGTCCGCCATGGGCCCGGTTTCTAGCAGGCGGGTACCGGCGGTCCGGGCCGGTCCAGATGGTCGGATCCGTCGATCACGGGCCTAGGCGCTCGATCGTCCAGGCCCCGGCGGGCGTGAGCTCGTAGCGAAACCGGTCGTGGAGGCGGCTCGAGCGGTGCTGCCAGAACTCCCACGCCGCCGGCTGGAGCCGATACCCGCCCCATTCCTCGGACACCGGCAGCTCGCCGCGGCGGTACTCGCGGTCGAGGGCCGCGACCCGTTCCTCCAGCCAACGCCGGCTTGGCACAGGTCGGCTCTGAGGGGAGGCGAGCGCACTCAGCTGGCTGGAGCGCGATCTGCTCCTGGCGTAGGCCACGCTTTCCGCGCGCTCGACCCGGCCCACCGACCCCTCGACGCGCACCTGCCGGCCGAGCTCCGGCCAATGGAAGAGCAGTGCCGCGCGCGGGTTGGTCTCGAGCTCGACCGCCTTGCGGCTGCCGTAGTTCGTGAAGAAGCTGATGCCGCCGTCGTCGAAGCCTTTCATCAGGACCATCCGAACCGACGGAGCGCCGGTCGCGGCCGCCGTCGCGAGGGCCATCGCGTCGGGCTCGAAGGCGTCACGCGCGCACGCCTCCTCGTACCAGCGGGCGAACTGCGTCAGCGGCTTGCGGGCGAGGTCGTCCCTCGCCAGCGGACGGTGCTGGATGCTTGCCACGGGCGGGGAGTCTCCCGGATCGCCGTTCCGGCGCCGGCGGTGGTCAGCGGATTACGTCCCGCCGCAGACGCGTGGGACGCTCACATGAGGCGTGGTGGCGATCGATCCCTCCCCGGGTCGACCCGACACCTTGCAGAAGGCGTAGCGTCCGCTCTCGAAGTCGACTCGCAGCCTGTAGGGGTGACCGATCATGCCGCCTTCGCTCGCCTCGGTCGGCCCGAACTCGCCCGTCACGGCGAGACAGGCATAGCGACCAAAGCGCCGGGACGGGTCCTGATCAGCGCCGCGTCGCTCCACCGAGCGCGGGAACGGCTCGCAGGCCACGCGTTCGATCGGCCCGTCCAGCGCGCCGGCGGCGACCCGCGCGCGCGCGTCGCGGCTGACCGACGCGGCCGCGTCTGCGAGCAGTCGCTCGCGCGCCGCCAGACTCGCCATCGCCGGCGTGCCCCGCCCGAACCCCGGCCGCTGCTCCCGGCGGAGGCGCTCGATGCGCGCCGCGCGCGCCCGCTCGCGTCGCTCCGACTGGGCGCTCGCCCGCTCCTCCTTGCCGCGCTCGATCCCGGGGCCGAGCGCAATTACGAGCGCAAGCGCGACGAGCGGTAGCAGGGCGACACCGACCTTCGCGACCCCCGGGAGGCGCCGCCAGACCCACGAAGGCAGCCGGCTCAGGCCGGGAAGGGGCTCGTAGCGGTCGCTCGCGCGCGAGGAGTTATCCGCCATAGCCAGGTAGGATACATGCATGACTCATGCATTCGATGGCGACCGGTCCCACGGCGGATCGGACTCGCCGCATGGAGGCTCGGACTCGCCCGGAGGCTCTGCGGCGGGGCGCGGCCGCGGCTCGGCGGACGGCGCCCGCGACGCGAACCTGCTCGGCGCCTTCGTGCTTGCGGTGGCCGAGCGACTGGACGACGCGACCCGGGAGGCGGCCGCCAGCGGCGGCGCGGCACCGGCGGCGCTCGTGGCGCTGGAGAGCTTCCTCGACGGCTCCTCGATCGACACGCTGCGCAAGCCGCTGGGACTGACTCACTCGGCCGCGGTTCGGCTCGTCGATCGCCTGGTGGCCGCCGGCCTCGTGAGGCGCGAGCCTGGGGCGGACGCCCGCTCGGTGGCTGTGTTCCTGACCGGGGCTGGACGTCAAGCGTCGGAGCGGGTACAGGCGGGTCGCATGAGGGCGCTGGCCGACGTCCTCTCGCCGCTCGACGCGGCGGAGCGCGAGCAACTCGCGCGACTCCACGAACGCCTCCTCGGCGGCCTCACCTCCGGGCGCGCCGACGCTCGGCACATCTGCCGCCTGTGCGACAGCCATGCCTGCGGCCACGAGCGCGGGCTGTGTCCCGTGACACGAGCCGCCGATCGCGCCGAGGCGGCGAGAGCGGCGGATTCGTAAGCTCTGCGCTGACCACGACGGAGGAGATGACATGCCGAAGCGAAGGGCGAACGCGCGCTGGGAGGGATCGCTCGAAGGCGGCCACGGGACCATGCACATGGCGAGTGGCTCGTACGAAGGCCCGTACTCGTTCCAGTCACGCTTCGAGGAGGGCGACGGCACCAACCCGGAGGAGCTGATCGCGGCGGCCCACGCCGGTTGCTTCTCGATGGCCCTGTCGCTCGGGCTCGGCCGCGCCGGACACGAACCCGAGAGCATCGACACGGAGGCGACCGTCCAGATCGACAAGGTGGGCGACGGCTTTGGGATCACGCGCATCCTGCTGCAGACGCGTGCGAAGGTCCCCGGCATCTCTGAGGACGAGTTCCAGCGGCAGGCCGAGGCCGCCAAGGAGGGATGCCCGGTGTCGCAGGCTCTCGGCGGAGTGGAGACCATCGACGTCGAGGCCCAACTCGTGAGCTGAGCGGACCGCCGGGGTCGAAGCACCCCGACCGCCCGTCCACGTCGCGTCCTCTGGGTTGTATGCCACTGTGGCCGTCAACGCGGATAGCGTCGGTCGTGACGCGTCGGAGTCCGCCCGCGAGACCCGGGAACGAGCTGGCGCAATGCTCGATAACCGGGGTTATGTGAAGTAACTCGACAACCCCGAGCGAAGCGACCCCACCTCGAC
>JACVRW010000131.1 GCA_014534235.1 Thermoleophilaceae bacterium
ACCATCGCGCGTGGTGGCCCCGGGCTTTTCGCGCCGCTGTGTCAATTAGGGGGCCGCAGAAGAACCCCGATCACACGGTGGTTGGGATCAAGACCGTCTCCCGACGGCGTCTGAGGCGGAGAGGGAGGGATTCGAACCCTCGATGGAGCGTGAACCCCATACTCGCTTAGCAGGCGAGTGCCTTCAGCCACTCGGCCACCTCTCCGCGGAGTTAGCTGATTGTACGGCGGGGTGCGTGCACGCCTATTCCAGCACGCCCTCGAGGCGGAGCAGGAACTCCTTGCGCTCGATGCCGCCCGTGTAGCCGCCCAGGGCGCCGCCCGTGCGGACCACCCGGTGGCAGGGCACGACGATCGGCATCGGGTTGGCCCCTAACGCGTTGCCTGCCGCGCGTACGGCCCGGGGGCTGCCGGCGCCGGAGGCGACATCCGCGTACGTGCGGAGCTCGCCGAAATCGATGCGAGCCGTCTCGCGGAGGACCTTGCGGGTAAAGCCGCGGACAACGGACCAGTCGATGGGGAGCTCGAACCCGGCGCGCCGGCCCTCGAAGTACTGGTCGAGCTCGCGCCGCTGCTCGTCGAGGCGGGCCGGCGCCTCCAGCACGCGCGGAGAGATGCGCATGGCGAGGTCCTCCAGGACCTCGTCGCGCGGCCAAGACTCGAGGTATGCGACCCTAACGAGGCCGCGGGGGGTAGCCGCGACGGCGAGGGGACCGAGCGGGGAGTCGACAACCGCGTAGGCGACGTCGAGGAGCCCCTCGCCGGCCGCCCGGTCGGCGACGTCGCGCGCCGCAGCGGCCGGTGGCTGCGCCGGGAGGCTCGCCGCCGCGCGGCGAAGGACAGTGTCCAGATCGTTCATGCCGCGTACTCCTTCCTCAGTCTCTTCAGGCCCTCGTGCACGTTGCGCCTCGCGGCGTCTTCCGAGGACTCGAGCAGCAGCGCAAGCTCGGTATATGACATGCCGAGCACCGTGCGGCAGAAGATCGCCGTGCGCTGCTTCGGCGGCAGCTCCCGCACGCGGGCCCAGAGCGCCGGCTCGCTGTTCTCGGCGCCGCCGGCGGCGGGTTGTTGCGCCTCGCGCTCCGGGACCGACTCCACCGGGGTCGGGCGGCGCGACCGGCTGCGGTGGGCGTCGATCGCCTTGTTCTGCGCGATCCGGAACAGCCAGGCGCGCAGGTTGTCCGCCCGCCGCAGCCGCGGGTAGGTCCGGAGGGCGGCAATCCAGGTCTCCTGAAAGACGTCGTCCGCGTCGGCGGGCCCGACCGTCGCCACGCAGAAGCGGTAGACGTCCGCCCGGTGGGCGTCGAGCAGCGACTGGAACGGCGGGAGGGCCACACCCACTACAACGCGAGCACCAACCGGCGTGTGAGATCGCTGCGCCGACGGGTCACGACCGGATGAAGATAGTGGCGAGCCGGGGCGCGAGTCGCCCGGATCGCGGCGAGCCCGCGCGGACTGGGCCGGCCTACGCGGCGCTGCGCAGGTGCCGCCTGTGGACGTTGCGGGACGAGATCAGCTCTGACCAGTCGGCATCGTCTAGCCGACACGGCTCCGTCGTCGAGACGAAGTCGAGCAGGACTTCTGCAAGGCCGTCCGGGTCCTCCAGGTGAGGGAAGTGGGCCGCACGCGGCAGCGTCACGAAGCGGCTGTGCGGGATCGCCTCGTGGGCGGAGCGACCATGGCCGAGCGGGATCGTCTGGTCGCGCTCGCCCCAGACGATGAGCGTGGGAACGGGCCCGAGGAGGTACAGCCGATCGACCGCGCTGACGCGCTGGCCGCGGAGGTCGATCACCGATCGCAGCGTCTGGAGGAACGCCTCCCGCGAGCCGGCGCGCTCGAGGGGCTGGAGCGCGCGCACGATCGCCCGCAGGTAGAGGCCCCGACTCGAGCCACATGCGTCGAGCGCAGTCGCAAGCCGCTCGAGCGCGAGGAGCGACCGCCGGCGGACGGCGATTCGCAGGGCCGTCGAGGCGCCGGGCAGCGCCGCAACTCGCAGGATTGGGCTGACGTCGCGGCCCAGCCCGCCGGTGGACAGCAGCGCCAGCCGCTCGACCCGATGGGGGAACTGCCAGAAGAACTGCATCGCGACTCCGCCCCCAAGCGAGTGGCCGACGACGGTCGCGCTTCCCACCCCGATCGCGGTGAGGAGGTCGCGGATCACGGCGGCGTGCGCGCCGAGGGAGTAGTCGCCGCGAGGCGTCGCTGAGTCGCCGTGGCCGATCAGGTCGGGCGCAATGACCCTGTGCCGATCGGCGAGGCGGACGGCGACGTCATGCCAGTGGCGCGACGAGTTGACCATCCCGTGTATGAGCACGAGCGGCGGGCCGCTACCCGCCGTCCTGTAGATCACCTCGTGGCCGTGCAGGTCGACCTGCCAGGCTTCGAAACCGTCGCTCACCGCGGGCACCCTACGTCAGCCGGCAGCGGAACGACGGCCGGGCGCGGCCGGAACGGAGGGGGTGGGATTCGAACCCACGAGGGGCCTGACGACCCCTTCCGGCTTTCAAGGCCGGCGCATTCATCCGCTCTGCCACCCCTCCGGCGGCAGGACCGATGTTAAGTGCAACCGCTTGGCGAGCCCGACAGGCTCACTTGGAACGCCCGCGGCCGGACACTCCCTCCGGTCTGGCCCGCCTGGCGTCGCGGACAACAGAGTTGCTGTCGGTCTTCGGACGTCAGCCCGGTTGTCGACGGCACCGTAGGAGCTAGGCGGGGACCCGAATCTCCTCCGGCGCGCCGTACGGATGCAGGACGGACGGGACCGACACGGTCCCGTCCTCCTGCTGATGGTTCTCGACGATCGCGATTATCGTCCTGCCGACCGCGACCGCCGTGCCGTTCAGCGTGTGGACGTGGCGAGGGCTCTGGCCCTCGGTCGGGCGGTAGCGAATGTCGAGGCGCCGCGCCTGGAAGTCGGTCGTGTTCGAGGCCGAGGTCACCTCGCGGTAGCGCTGCTGGCCCGGCAGCCACGCCTCGCAGTCGTACTTCTTGGCCGCCGACGCGCCGAGGTCGTCCGCGGCGATGTTCACCACGCGGTAGGGGATCTCGAGCGCCCGCAGGATCTCCTCCTGGATCGCGAGCAGGCGCTCGTGCTCGTCGGGGGACCGCTCCGGCTCGGCGAAGGCGAACATCTCCACCTTGTCGAACTGATGCACGCGGAAGATCCCCTGCGTGTCCTTTCCCGCGGCGCCCGCCTCCCGCCGGAAGCAGGAGGAGAAGCCCGCGTACCGGCGTGGGAGGTCGCCGGCGCCGAGGATCTCGCCGGCGTGCAGGGAGGCCAGGGGCACCTCGGAGGTCCCGACGAGGTAGAGGTCATCCTCCGGCACGTGGTAGATCTGTTGCTCGGTGTCGGGCAGGAAGCCGGTTCCGAAGAGGGCGTGCTCTCGCACGAGCACCGGCGGGACGACCGGCGTGAAGCCCCTGTCCTCGAGCAGCTCGATCGCCCACTGGACGAGCGCGAACTCGAGCCGCACGAGCGGGCCCTTCAGGTAGGCGAAGCGTGCCCCGGACACCCGCGAGGCGGACTGGAGGTCGAGGTACGAGCCGAGCAGCTCCACGTGGTTGCGTCCCGACGCTCCCGCCTGGCCCTCCTCCCGGAGCACCTCCTCCTCGAGCGGGGCGGTCGGGTCGGGCAGGTTCGGCAGCAGCGCGAGCGCGGCCGAGCGGCGCTCCTCCACCGATCGCAGCTCCTCGTCCAGCGCCTTCTCGCGCGACGAGATCCCCCGAACGTCGGCAATGGCCCGCGAGGCGTCGACGCCCTGCCGCTGGAGGTCGCCGATCCGCTTGCTTGCCTCGTTCTTGCGTCGGCGAAGCTCCTCCAGCTCCGGCAGTATGGCGCGCCGGCGATCATCGAGCTCGAGCGCCTCATCCAGCGAGGCTGGGTCGACTCCCCGGCGGGCGAGCGCGGCGCGCGCCGGCTCCGGGTCCTCGCGAATTTGCCTGAGGTCGAGCACCCGACCTCGCTCTCCAGCTAGCCGCCGCCCTTCCCGGAGTACCGGGCGAGGAACTCGGCCACCGCCTGAGCATCCTCCCCCACGACGATGTTGGCGGGCATGATCTGGCCCGAGAAGCCGCCGTTGCGGATCGCGAAGAGGGCATCGTCGCGGTTCACGTGGCGGACGTTGAAGTTCGGCCCGTTCGTCCGCTCTCCGCCCTGGATCTGGCCCCCCGGCTTCGAGCCATACGAGTTCGCGGCCGCGAGCGAATGACAGCCCGAACAGCGCTCAAGGAAGAGGTCGGCACCCCTGCGCGCGGTGCTCTGATCCTCCGGGACGCGGATGTCTCCGCCGCAGGCCGCGATCACGGCCGCGGCGACCAGGCACAGAAGGGCGACCGGGCGGACCACGGCGGCGCATAGTATCCGCTTGCGTGAGGCGCTCCAGCCTTCCCGCTGCCCTGCTCGCGGTCCTGCTCCTCGGGTGCGGGGACGACGGCGAGGAGGCACCGGAGCGCGCGCTGACGGTGCCGACCGGAGGGACGGTCCGCGTTGTCGGGGATGAGTACTCGTTCGATCCGGCGCGCGTCGTCGTGAAGGGCGCGGGGCCGCTCACGATCCGGCTCGCCAACAGGGGCTCGCTCGCTCACAACCTGAGGCTCTTCCGGGTCGACGAGGACGTCGGCGGAACCCGGACCTTTCCCGGTGGGCGGACCGAATCGGCGCGAGTGAACCTCGAGCACGGCAACTACGAGATGGTGTGCACGGTGGGCGACCACGCCGAGCTGGGGATGACCGGGACGCTCGAGGTTCGCTAGGCCGGCCGCTTCACGAACCGGAGCAGGGTGCCGCCCGCGCTCGGGCGGAGGTCGACCTCGTCCATCAGCCGGCGCATGAAGTCGAGCCCGCGGCCGGACTCGGGCAGCTCGCCGCGGCGCCTCACGCGCGGGCGGAACCGGCCCGTATCCACGACCTCGAACACGAGCGCTCCCGACTCCTCGAGGGCGAGGATGCGGACCTCGTCGTCGGATGAGGCGGAACCGTGCTGGATGGCGTTCGTCACCGCCTCGCTCATGGCGAGCTTCACCTCGTAGCGGATCTCCTCGTCGAAGCCGAAGTCGGCGGCCGCGTGGTCGGCGAAGTCGCGCGCCTCCTTGACGCGACCGACGTCGGCGCTGATCGAGTGGATGCGAGGCTCGAAGGTGACCATTCCGCTGGGAGTCGGCGTAGCTCAAAGTCTTACGCGGGCGGCCGCTGCGCGGATCGCCGATAGCCCTCTCGCAAGCGCCTCGCAGTTGCAGCCTCTCCTCAGAAGCGACTGTTTGCAGGCAGTTCGTGATCCGCTCGGGGCGCAGGCGCGAAGGAAGCCGCCAGTGAGTGCCCGGGGAAGACCCTGGCTCAAGCAACCCACGGAGGAGCTCGAATGAAGAAGCTCGCGTTTCTCGCGGCCTTGCTGGCCGCGGCTGTCGCGGTGCCCTTGAGCATTGGCTCGAGTCACCGCGAAGCGCCCAGGATCCTGAAGGATCCGACCGCGGACAACACGGACGTCTGGGCCTTCACGGCGCCGGACGCCCCACGGAGCCTGACGGTGGTCGCCAACTGGGTCCCGTTCGCGGATCCCGCCGGCGGCCCGAACTTCTACCCGTTGGACGAGAACGCCCGCTACTACGTCAAGATCGACAACACGGGCGACGGGTACGAGGACGTCGCCTACCGGTGGAGGTTCAAGACGCGGTTCCGCAACCCCGACTCGTTCCTCTACGCGCGGCCGACCGTCGACTCGGTTAACGATCCAGACGTCAACCTCGTCCAGACGTACGACCTCTACAGGGAGACCTACGACAAGCACCGTCGGCTCGTCAGCGTCAAGCGCATCGCCCGCAAAGCGCCCGTGGTGCCGGACAACGTCGGCCCGAAGACGGTCCCGAACTTCGCCCATGTCGAGAGGGGCGGCATCACCCCGCTGAGGGGCGGCGGCAAGGCGATCGTCGCCCCCGCCGACGACGCGTTCTTCGCCGACCTCGGCGTGATCTTCGACGCGGTCAACATCGACCGGCCCGGCCGCCCGAACATCGGCCTCGGCAACCAGGGTGGAGGCAAGGACGACGTGGCGGGCTACAACACCAAGTCGTTCGTCCTGCAGGTCCCGGAGAGCGAGGTCACGCGCGACGGCAAGCCGGTCGCCGACATGAAGTCCGGCAACGCGGTCGTCGGCGTTTGGGCGACCACCGAGCGCAAGCGCATGTCCGCTCTCCGGCCATCCGGAAAGGGCAAGCGCTCGGACGGGCGTGACGGCTGGGTGCAGGTCAGCCGGCTCGGCAATCCCCTCATCAACGAGGTGATCGTCCCGATCGGCAAGAAGGACAAGTTCAACGCCACGTCCCCCGCGGACGACGCGAGGAACTTCGGTCGCTTCGCGCTCAACCCGGAGCCGGCGCGGATCCTGAACGCGCTGTTTGGCCTCGGGATCAGGGAGACGAACCGGACCGACATCGTCCAGGCCCTGCTGACGGGCGTGCCGGGACTTACGCAGATCGGCAGGGACCCGGCACCGGCCGACACGCTCAAGATCAACCTCGGCGTGCCGCCGGCGTCGAACCCGAACCTTCGGCGCCCTGGCCGGCGACACGGCCGGGTTTCCGAACGGCCGGCGGCTCATCGACGACGTGGTCGACATCGAGCTCCGGGTGATCGCCGGCGCGCTCTTGGCGCCCGACCAGGGTGGGAAGCAGATCCCGCTCGGCGACGGCGTCGACCGGAACGACAAGCCGTTCCGGGCGCAGTTCCCGTACGTCGCCCTTGCGAGTGACGGATTCAATAGCCAGCTGAAGCGGACGGAGCCGCAGCACGCACCCGTGCCGCAGCCGCCGCCGCCACAGCTGCCGTAAGCACCCGCGGCCCGGCCGCCCGCCCGCCGGCAGGCGAGTGGGCGGCCGGGGCCGCCGCGCACCACCACCACAGAGCGATGACTCAGATCCGACCCTCTCTCCTCAAGCTTCTGGCGCCCCTCCTCGCCTTCGCCGCCACGCTGCTCGTGCTCGTCGCGCTCGGCGGGGGCGGCGGCATTGAACTGCCGGGGCGCTCCGTCGGCGTGGACGTCGAGGTGCCACCAAGCGCGTCCACCGACCAGCGCATCGCCGCTCTCCAGCGAGCGGTGCACGACGGCCTCGCGGACCCCGGCGGCTACGCCTCGCTTGGCGACGCGTCCCTGCAGAAGGCTCGCGAGAACGGCGATCCCTCCTACTACTCGCGCGCCGAGCGGAGCTTCGACGCGGCGCTCCGGCGCGACGCCCGCAACGTCTCGGCGCTGCTCGGCGCCGGAACGCTCGCCGGCCTGCGCCACGACTTCCACGAGCAGCTCCGGCTCGGCCTCCGGGCCCACCGCATCATGCCCGAGCTGGCCGACCCCCTTCCCGTGATCGCCGACGCCCAGGTCGAGCTCGGCCGCTACCGCGCCGCGGCAGGAACGATTCAGCGGATGCTCGACCTGAAGCCGAACCTGGCCTCGTACGCCCGCGTCTCGTACCTCCGGGAGCTCAGCGGCGACCTCGAGGGGGCCGTGGAGGCGATGCGTCTGGCCGTGTCGGCCGGCGCCGGGGTCCCCGAGAGCGTGGCGTACGTGCAGACGCTCCTCGGCGACCTCGAGCTCCAGCGCGGTCGGCCGGCGGCCGCGCGCTCGACGTACCGCGCCGCGCTGGCGTGGCTGCCCCGCTACGCGCCCGCCGAGGTCGGCCTCGCCCGGGTGCGGATCGCAAGGGGCGACCTAGCCGGCGCCGCACGGCGGCTACGGACCGTCACGCGGCGCCTGCCGCTTGTGAGCTACGTGACCCTGCTCGCGGACGTCTACCGGGCCCGCGGCGACGAGCGCGCCGCCGCGCGCCACCTGAAGGTCGTGCGTGCCCAGCAGCGGCTGCTGCGGGCGGGCGGCGCAAGGCCGGACGCCGAGCTCGTCGTGTTCGAGGCCAGCCACGGCGACCCCACCGACGCCGTCACGCTCGGCCGGCGCCTCTGGGCGCAGGCGCCGAGCGTACGAAGCGCGGACGCGCTCGGCTGGGCGCTCACCCGCGCCGGCCGTCCGCGGGCGGCCCTCGCCTGGGTCTTGCGCGCGCTGCGGTTGGGTTCGCGCGACCCAGTCTTCCGCCTGCACGCCGGGCTCGCGGCGAGGCGCGCCGGACGCCCGAATCTCGCGGCGCGGCACCTCAGGGTCGCCCTCGTCGGGCGCTCGGCGCTCTCGCCGCTGCAGGCGCGGGACGCCCGCTCGGCGCTGGAGGCGGTTCGATGAGGCGAGCGCTTGCGGTCCTCGTCGCCGTGACCGTCGTCGCGGTACTCGCGCCGCCGGCGTCGGCGCACCCGCTCGGCAACTTCTCGATCAACCACCTGACCACGGTCGAGATCTCCGACGACCGGGTGGACGTGCTCTACGTGCTCGACCAGGCGGAGATCCCCACGCTCGAGCAGCGTGGCAGGTCGCCCGCCGAGGTGGTACGGGAGCTCCAAGAGGAGCTGCGCGAGCGCCTCGTCCTCGCGGTCGAAGGGAGGAGCGTTCCGCTGCGGCCGCGCGAGCCGCGCCTGTCCTTCCCCGCAGGACAGGCCGGACTCGAGACCCTGCGCTTCGAGCAGCCGTTGCGAGCGACCGTCCGCGATCCCCGCCGCGTCGAGCTGCGCGACGGGACGTTCCCGGGCCGTGTCGGCTGGAAGGCGGTCGTCGCTGAGCCGGGCGAGGGGACCGCGGTCCGCTCCACGGC
>JACVRW010000069.1 GCA_014534235.1 Thermoleophilaceae bacterium
CCCGCCGCTCGGCCGCCGAGCGCGCCTACGCCAGCGTCAAGGACCCGGCCACAAACGACCTCTCAAGGGGATGGTGCCGGCTCACCGGGCTCGCCCCGATCGCGCTGTTCTGCGCCAGCGTGTTCGTCGCGCGCAACCTGCCCGTCGCCGACGCCTTCGCCGCCCGCCAGACCGAGAACCAACGGCGGGCGGCATGCGGCCTTCCCCCCAAACAACGCAAGCGCCGCCGCCAGACCGCCGACGATCTCATCGGCGCCGCCAACGCGCCGCCCTGAGGCGGATCCGAGCCGCCAGCGAAGCGAAACCGAGCAGCGTCCGCCGCGAGGCGGCGCCTCCGCCCGCGCCAATCCAGCGCTCGCGCATGCGAGCCATCACCCACAACCGAAGTCACGGGCTCCTGCAAGACCTCGCGGCCAGCGACCGACCCCTGCACGCCCCGACGTCCGGCGCAAACGTGAAGATGCATGGAGGTCAAACGTGAAGACCTCCTGAAATGGCGAGACCCGGAATCGAACCGGGGACACCACGCTTTTCAGGCAGTCCTGAAAAGCGCAATGAGGGCATAGAAACCGCATCGCCATGCGGTTTCTCCGAAGTGCACCGCCGGGGTTGTGCCCGCGGATCTGTCAGATCCGCGCGGGTTTAGGACACTGGGCGCCGCTGGAGTCCAGAACCGCGACGAGCTACCGGGGGACAGTCCGCGTGACGGGGCCATCGCGGCGTGTCGCCTCGCGGTACCAGCAACGGCTTCTAACGTCGACTGAACAGTGGGCGCTCGGTGTTCCTTTCCGCGTGGCGGGAACGTCGCGCGTATGTCGCTCGCCGCCCTGTGATTAGGCAGGCTGCGCCTGGCTTCCAGAACGCCGACGTGTCGCGATCGGAGGCGCCGGTGCGCCGGCCACTTCGAGACCCGCTCGCCAACCCGAGCGCAGCCGGCGCGATGGCGGCCGAAGCAGCTCCGTCGGCAGACCACGAGTGGGGGTGACCGACGCCATCACGGAGTACGAGTTCGACATCTCGCCCGCCAGGTCATCGCCCCCGCAGACAGGCGTAGGCAGATCACAGTGACACCGAGTAGCCGGCGCCAACCCGGGAGTCGCTGGTAAGCCGGTCCGGCGCGCCAACCGCGTGGACGAGACCCGGAATCAAGCCTCCCACCAGCACGGAGCTCGTAGCGAAACAGGCACAATCAGCCGACGTAGCGGCTACACACAGCGCCGGTGGCACCACCCTCGGCTCGCCTCGTCCGCGTCGGAGAAGGCGCCACTTCGATCGTGTACCGGTTGCCGCCAACCTCGGCAACGAGCGCCTAGCGATACATAGCTGGAGCGCAGATGTCGGTGACCCCCGCGCCTCGATGGCCGGCCACTCCTCCCGATTCCGGTGCAGTATTCGGCGCCTGGCGTGACGCGAGCGATGCGGTTGGCTCCGGCGCCAGTCGCAAGCCACGACCAGCCGGGCTCGGCTTTTCGGCGGTATCGCCGGAGCACCGATCCGTGCGGAGGCACAGGGTCAGCCCGGCTGGTTGGCTTCGTGCGGGGAGCTCCCGCGCTTGGGCGTCTGAGGCTCGCTTACCGTTGGACGCCCGCGGTGTCGAGTGCGTTGTCGTGGGGGAGCGAGGCATGCTTCGGTACCACGACTACCGGCCTTGACGCGGTTGCGGCCAGCCGGGAGGACGTCGACCCGAGCAGCGCGGAGGTGACCGGGCCGTGGCCGTGCGTGCCGACGACGATCAGCTCGGCGTTCTCGGCTTTCGCACACCGGTCCAGCGCCGACGCCGGGTCATCTGCCTCGACCCGCATCCACAACGGTGGCCCCGGTTCGAGATCGCGGGCGACCTGCTCCAGCAGCCTGCGCGCGCGGTCGCGCTCCCTCGTCTCCGCATCTTCGAAGCCGATCGTGGGCGACGCCCCCGGCGCCGGGATTGCCGTGGCCTGCGGCCTCGACGCATACGCATGAACGAGAACGAGGTCGAGCCGCAGCGCGGAGGCGAGGTCAGCGGCTACGCGGGCAGCGCTCCTTCCCTCCTCCGAGAGGCCGACCCCGCAGACGACGGCCGACCCTTGGTCGGCCCGCTGATCTTGCTCCAGACGCGCGTCCGGAGGGACGATCACGACGGGACAGTCGCACGCTCTTACCACCGCGGAGGACACGCTGCCGAGCAGCGCGGCCTTGACAGCTCCCCGTCCGCGGGAGCCGACCACGAGCAGGATGGCGTCCTCCTCGGCCGCCAGCTTGACAAGTTCGTCGGCGGGGTCCCCATCCACGATCCGGCCGGTGATCTCCACCCGGCTGAAGCGGCGCTGGATGCGCTCGAACAGTCGTGTCATCTCGGCGTCGATGCGGCGTGGCCGCCGGCTCAGCCCGGCTTCGTTGGCGTAGGCGAACTTGGTCCCACGCTCGTCGGCGTGGGCCAGGAGAAGCGCCGACCCAACCCGCTGGCAGAGCCGCGCGGCGACGGCCGCGGCGGCCAGCGACGCGTCGGACCCGTCGACGCCGCAGACGATGGAACGAGACATCAAGCACCTCCAAGTAGTTCGGTAGGGCCAGTCTCGCCTGTCCCCGAAGCCGGGAATATGGGGACTACCAAGCATTTCCCCCGCCCGCCGGCGCCCATCGTCAACGCCGGGCCGCGGATAGATAGCTACACGGTCGCGTCTCTAACGGCGCCCGTGGCGCAGCTGGCCTACCCGCCCGCGCTTATCTGAGTCGCGCCGCCGGCGAGCCGGGGCGGGGCAGCGGCTTCGGCGCCCGCTCCGGCTTGCGCTCGGGGAACTCGGGCGCCGCCGGCGGCGGCACCCGCATGTGCGGCTCCTGTGAGCCGAACACCTGCTCCTCGGTCTTGCCCTCGAGCAGCTTCGATGAACTGCTCCCGCCCGATCGTCTCGTGCCGCAGCAGGATGTCGGAGACCATCTCGAGCTGGTCGCGGTGGTTCTCGAGCAGCTGGCGCGTCCGAGCGGTCGCCGAGACACCACCGACGATACGTGCCTAGAGCCCGGTGCTCGCGGGGAACCTCGGCGGCTTTCGGGCGTGGACGGTGGCGATGGTCTCGGAGTTGCCAGTACCCGGAGGAAAAGCGTGGAGGCGCGGCGCGAGCTGCTGAGTCGCCACCGACGGCGGGACGTCACGGGAAGAGCGCGCCGGCCTCCGGCGCGGCCGTTGCGCACGCTCGAGGGGCTGTCCGCTGAGGGGCCATTGCCGATCCTACGTGGTCGAGAGGCCTCGGCAGACCGGGTGCTCGCACCGAATCTCACAGGCGGGATCCCTGTCGCGAGCGCTCCGGCCGTGCGTCGGCTGAGCGGCGCGCCGGCTTTGGGTCAGGCGCCGGATTCACGTCCAGCCGGAACGGGGGCCCTCTCGCGCGGGCGACCGCCGTTGCCGATCGCCGTGGCGGCGTCGGTCAGCGGCTTGATCAGATCGATCGGCAGCGGAAAGACGATCGTCGAGCTCTGGTTGGCGCCCAGCTCGAGCAGAGTCTGTAGGTAACGAAGCTGCATGGCGGCAGGGTTGCGGGAGATGATCTCGGCCGCGTCGAAGAGCTTCTCTGCGGCCTGGAATTCGCCCTGCGCGTTGATGATCTTCGCCCTCCGCCCGCGCTCCGCCTCGGCCTGGCGGGCCATGGCGCGCTGCATGGCTCCGGGGATTTCGACGTCCTTGATCTCGACGGTCGTGACCTTCACCCCCCAGGGCTCCGTCTGCTCGTCGATGATGCGCTGGAGGTCCTCGTTGAGACGCTCCCGCTCGGCGAGCAAGGTGTCGAGGTCCGCCTTGCCGAGCACCGAGCGCAGCGTGGTCTGTGAGATCTGCGATGTCGCCTCCAGGTAGCGCTCGACGGCAACTACCGACTCGTTCGCAGAGATCACGTGGAAGTAGCAGACGGCGTTGACGCGGGCGGGGACGTTGTCGCGCGTGATCACGTCCTGCGGGGGGATGTTGAGCGTCACCGTGCGCAGGTCCACGCGGACCATGCGGTCGATGACCGGTATGAGCAAGATCAGTCCGGGTCCCTTTTCGCCGATCAGGCGGCCGAGGCGGAAGACGACGCCGCGTTCATACTCGCGCAGGATGCGGATGGCAGACGCGAGTACGATCGCGAGCAGGAAGCCGAGCGCGATCAGGATGCCGAGTAGGACGGTCATTGGGTGTCCCCTCCTTCGTGGTCGGAGATCTCGTTTGTTTCGCGTACGGTCAGCGTGAGGCCGTCCACCGCCTCGACCCGGACCCGTGCGCCCTTTTCGAGGCTCTTCTCAGGGTCGGCGGTCCGGGCGCGCCACAGCGCCCCGTGGAGGAAGACCTGCCCCACGGGGTGGAGTTCTGCGCGCACGACTCCCGTCTCCCCTAGAAGCTCTTCGGGGCCGCCCCGGGGGCGTGGTCGCCGCGCCGCCAGCCCCTTCGCGATGGCGAGAAGGGTCAATCCCCCCAGGAGCGCGCCTCCAGCGATCGCGGCTGGGACGGAGACCTCAAAGGCCTCCGAGTCCGTGTCGTAGAGAAGCAGGATGCCGGCGATGAGTGCGACGATGCCCGCTCCGCCGAGGACGCCTCCGCTGGTGACCTGGGTCTCCCCCGCCAAGAGGCCAAGGGCCAGTACGAGGAGCAGCACCCCGGCCGCCGTGACAGGAAGCTGCGCGGTGCCGTAGAGGCCGAGCACGAGGGCGATGGCTCCGAGGACGCCGGGCGCGATGGCACCGGGACTGAAGAGCTCGATGGCCAGGCCGAGGAGCCCGGCGACGAGGAGAAGCGAGGCGACACTGGGGTTCACGAGCAGCTGCAGCACTTCCAGGTGGAGCGGCATCGTGTGGTGCTCGATGCGGAGGCCGTCGGTGTCGAGCGTCTGCGCCTTTGGGCCGCGGACCTGGAAGCCGTCCAGCTTGCGCAGCAGCTCGCGCTCGCCTTCGGCCACGACATCGATTAGGCGGGCCTCCCTGGCGCGCTCGGCGGTCACGTTGGCCGCGTCGCGGACCATGCGCTCGGCCAGGTCGGGGTTTCGCCCGTGGCCCTCGGCCAGCGCTCGGATGTAGGCGGCGGCGTCGTTTCGCACCTTGCGGCCGAGCACCTCGTCCTCGTCCCCGGGCCCGATTTGCACCGGGGTGGCGGAGCCGATGTTGGTCTGGGGCGCCATCGCCGCGACGTCGGCGGCCTGAGTGATGAAGAGGCCGGCCGAGGCGGCGCGCGCGCCGTTCGGCGACACGTAGACGACCACCGGCATCGGCGCGGCGACGATGTCCTTGACCATCGCGCGCATCGAGGTGTCGAGTCCGCCCGGCGTGTCGAGGCGGACGACTACGAGCGCGGCGTCTCGCTCCCGCGCCCCGTCGAGCGCCTGTCCGAGCCAGCGCTCGGTGGCAGGATCGATCGTCCCGCTCAACTCGATCCAATAAGCCGTCCCGGCGCGGGTTTGGGCGCCCACATGAGCGTTCACCAGCAGCACGACGCCAACCGCGATCAGCAACAGCGAGACCGCGAGGGTGCGCGTACGGACCGGTGCCGTCATCCGTCCGCTCGAGTCATTGCCCCAGGATCCAGCGCGGCCGCCAGTCGTCCAAGCATCGCGGTCAGTCGCCGCGAAACGTCGCGCTCGTCAACGCGTAGGACCGATGCAATCTCCGGGAGCGTTGCGCCGTCCATCCTCAAGCCGAGGATGGGGAGGTCCTCGGGCTCGAGGCGAGCCACGTCCCGCTCGACTGCTCCCGGTCGCAGGCGAGGGAGCGCCGTGCCACCCCGGGCCACGGTCCGAATCGCGCCGAAGAGCTCCTCGAGTTGGGCACCCTTGTTGACGATCGCGTCAGCGCCGGCCACCATCGCGGCCATCGCCAGCTCCGGCCGGGCGAAGGCCGAGTAGATGAGCACTCCGGGTGCCTTCGGCAACAGCTTCAGCTCATGACAGAGGATCAGTCCGTCGCCATCGGCGAGCTGGTAGTCGACGAGCGCCACGTCGGGGATGCTGCGCTCCGCTTCGACGAGTGCGGCAGCCATGCCAGCCGCCACACCGATGGTCACAAAGCCAGGCTCATACCGCAAGGCCGCGACCAGGCCGCGCCGCAGCGCGGGATGGTCGTCGACGATGAGGACGCGGATCACGAGGGTCCCTCGTGTGGTCTCCGTGACTCGCCTTTCGTGCTCGCGCCCAGAGGCGGGAGTGATGGAGGGTGGAGCACGGGCGTCGAGCCAGCAGCCCTACTGTGTGCGTGGCTCGGCATACCCGGCCTTCCGGACGATCGTGAGCAGGAGCGCCGCGCCGAAGAAGGCGATCAGCAGGCTGACGACGTCGAAGCCGGCGACGCCCCGATTCGCTGCCAGCGAGAAGATGGCGCCGCCGAGGAAGGCGCCTGCCATCCCGCCGACGATTGTCCCGAGCACGCCGCCCGGGAACTTCCCCGGGACGAGCCAGTTGGAGAGTAGGCCCATGATCGCGCCGAGCACGACCCAGCTGAGGATCCCCATGTCGTTCCTTTCCGGTTGACTCCTTTGGCTCGAGAGTCCCACCGGCGCACGCGTGCGCCCATGGGTCTCGTCCTGCATCTGGGGCGGCGTGCACCCCCCACGAGCGGGGAGCTGCGTCGTCCCTAAGGCCGCAGGCGCTCCGCGACCGCCCTGAAGAAGTCGGAGCGGGTGACGACGCCCTTCACTTCGCCGCGCTCGATGATCGGAACGATCAGCACGCGGTGGTGGAGAAAGGTCTCGGCGAGCTGAGCGTCGGAGCAGTGCGGGTCCGCCTCGATGTGCTCGGTGTTCATGTACTTGGAGACGGGGTGGCGGGCACACTCCGAGCGTTGCTTGAGCGCCTCGTCGAGCGTGTCCGGGACGAAGGCCGCGTAGTGCAGCTCGCCCAGGTAGCCGGGGAACAGTGCACCGATGAACTCGCGCTCGCCGAAGATGCCCGCGTACCGCCCGTGCACGTCGAGGACCGGCAGCGCCGGCGCGCGGGCGCCGATCACCTCCCACGCGGCGGAGCGGAGATCCTGATCCGCCCGCAGCAGCGGAACCGAGCGCAGCACCTCGTGGCACACACGCTGCGGGCTCACCGTTCCGCCCTCATAGGTAGCGCACGACGATATAGAGCGTGGCGATCGCTAGCGACAGCAGCGTCGCCGGAAGGCCGATCTTCAGGAACTCGACGAAGCCAATACGGTTGCCCGCGCGCTCCGCCATGCCCGCGGCCGCCACATTCGCGGCGGCGGCGATCAGCGTGGCGTTCCCGCCGAAGCAGGCGCCGAGCGCGAGCGCCCACCAATAGGCGTCGTCGCCGGAGCGCGCCCCCTGCAGCTGCTCGACCACCGGGATCATCGTGGTCGTAAACGGGATGTTGTCCACGAGGCCGGACCCCAGCGCCGAGACCCACGTGATCCCGAGGACCTCAGCGGACCGCTCGCCGCCGGTGATCGAGGCGACCGCATCCGCGAGCTCCCGGATCGCCCCCGTCTCCTCGAGCGCTCCGACCAGCACGAACAGCCCGACGAAGAAGAAGAGCGTCGTCCACTCGATCCCCGCAAGCGCCTTCTCGACGCTCTCGCGGGTGACGAGCAGCATGACCGAAGCACCGGTGAGCGCGACCGTCGCAGGCTCGACGCCGAGCGGCCTGTGCACGAAGAAGGCGAGCACGGTGAGCACCAGGATCGGCACGGTCCGGCGCAGCTCGGCGGGGTCCTCGATCGACCTGCGCGCGTCGAGCGCCAGAACACGCGCCCGCGCCTGCGGCGCGATCCGCAGCCGGCTTCGGAACACCATGTACAGGGCACCGGTCACGACAGCGAGCGAGAACAGGGCAACCGGCGCCAAATTCAGGATGAAGGCACCGAAGGACAGGCCCGTGGCGCCGGCAATAAGGATGTTCGGGGGGTCGCCGATCAGCGTTGCCGTGCCGCCGATGTTCGAGGCGATGATCTCGATGATGATAAGCGGGACCGGCTCGATGTCGAGCGCGTCGGCCAGCAGGAAGGTAATCGGCACCATCAGCAGCACCGTGGTGAGGTTGTCGAGGAATGCCGACAGCAGCGCCGTCGTCCCGGCCAGCGTCAGCACCACGGCCAGCGGCCGCCCGCGAGAGGCCTGCCCGGCCCGGATCGCCAGGTAGTTGTAGACGCCGGTCGGCTCGGTCAGTCGGACCATCAGCATCATCCCCGCGAGCAGGCCGATCGTCTCGAAGTCGACGGCCTCGATCGCGTGCTCCTGATCGATCGTCTGAGTGACGACGACGAGTGCCGCCCCAATCAGCGCCACCTTCGTGCGGTGGACCCACTCCGTCGCGATCAGCGCGAGCGCGACGACGAATATCCCGATGGCCAAAGCCATACGAGTTCAGCGGCGGACGTGGACGGTCGAGATGATCACTGGCTGGAGCGGGACATCCTGTCAGTCCCGGCGCCCGCCGCCGGGAATCGTGCGTCGGCGGCGCAAGTGTCCTCGCCAGGCAGCGATGGGGGCTGGACCCCATTGACCGCGATGTCCCGCGGCCTACGGTCGGGCCTTGACGCAAGCGATCCAACAGGAGGGCCCCGTGGCTAGTGCACAGAAGAAGTCGCTCGACCAGCCCGACGAGTCGCGCCCGATCGATAAGGGCAAGGTCGAGGTCGTTCAGCTCGACGCGGGAAGTGTGATGCGCACCAGCTTTGAGCCCGGCTGGCGCTGGTCCGAGTGCGTGAAGCCGGTCGTGGGCGGGGACAGCTGCCAGGTCGACCACTTTGGGTACTGCGTGTCGGGCCGGCTCCACGTGAGGATGGACGACGGCGAAGAGTTCGAGGTTGGCGCAGGGGAGGTGAGCCACATCCCGCCCGGCCATGACGCGTGGGTCGTCGGCGATCAACCGTACGTGGGCGTTGACTTCACCGGCGCCGAGGAGTACGCCAAGCCGTCGAGCTGAACATAGCCCGAAGTCGGCGCGAATAAGTCGATGGGCTGCGGCGGACGACCAGGCTGATCCTCGCCAGCCACGTCCGGCGCCCCACGCCAGCGCGGCGACCGCATAAGGCCGCTGACGATCGACCCCGGGTAGGGCTGGTCGACGCTCACGGAGGGTGAGGACCGATGTCCGGGCCGGGGGTACTAATAGGCACCCGTGTCGCCAGACGGCTCGGGCGCAAGTGGTCATGCGCGGCGACGGAGTATGAGCACCTGACTTGCGAAGCGCGGTCCCGGGAGCGGCCCCACGCCTGATTGCAGGATCGCCTCCATTGGCGGCGGCGAGACCGACGGGCACCTTCATACCCGTCAGCTATGGACCAACAGGAAGGAACATCGGAATCATCGGTTGGATTCTTCTCGGGCTGATCGCAGGCGTCATCGCGAAGGCGATCCATCCTGGCGACCGGGAGCCTGGCGGCATGCTCGGCACATTCGGCGTGGGAATCTTCGGCGCGCTGCTGGGCGGCTTCATCGCCTCGGCGCTCGGGACCGGCTCGATCGAGAGCTTCTTCAGCGTCGGCACCTGGCTGATCGCGGTCGCGGGCGCCCTGCTGCTCGTCACCATCTTCAACGTGGTGGCGGCGGGCTCGGGGCGCGGCGCGCGCAGCGCGTGAGGCAGGCGTGGCACGGGGCGGGCGGCCGACCCCGACGCCCCGACCTCGCGAAACGGAGGCGAATGAGGCCCGGTGCGGATCGGAAATGCGGCCGCGGGCAGCGCCAGCTTGACCGCGCCGGACACCTGGTGGACGCGGTGCTCGCCTTGGAAGACTTCACCGGCGCGGCTCGACGCCGCGCTCAATCTCGACGCTCGAGGCGACCGCGAGGCGCTCCACGAATGGGCCAACAGTGGCTGCGGGCGGCCGGGCAGTCGCGGGTAACCCCGGCGCTCGTAGAGTCTCGCATCTAATGGCCGTTCGTCGATCCGCTCCATCCCGTGCCGGCCTCAGACGTGAGCAAGTCGCCGGACGGCGATCAGACGCTTTCTCGCGACGGCGGCATCACCGCCGGCGTTCGCTGACGAGCGCCTCGTGCGCGGCTGGGCGCTTCCAGCGCCCATTGTCCGGCCGGGAAAGGTAGCGGGGCGTGCGGCGGACCGACGTCGTCGCCTCGGGCGGGCGCCTCCCGGCGGCGACGGCAGCGCTGGCGACGGCGATGCTGGTGGCCGCGGCGGCGGCGTGGGCCGCCGGCGGGGGTGCCGTCGACCTCCCGTGGGCGCCGAGTCTCGACCTGCGGCTGCACTTCCGGCTCGACGGGTTGGCGACGGTCTACGTCCTGCTCGCCACGGGCGTGGGGGTTGCCGTCTTTGCCTTCTCCTCGCGTTACCTGCCGCTCCACCTGCAGCATCAGCGGCGCCCGCAGAGCGATGCGGTCCGCTTTTACGGGCTGCTCGTCCTCTTCATGGTCGCCATGGTCGGGCTCGCAACCGCTCAGGATCTCGTCCTGCTGTTCGTGTTCTGGGATCTCACCGCGATCGCCTCGTACTTCCTGATCGCCTACGACCGGCACGAGGCTGAGTCCCGGTGGGCGGCGCTGATGGCGCTGCTCGTAACAGGCGTCAGCGCGGTGCTCCTCCTGATCGGGGCACTCCTCCTGCACGCGAAGTACGGCACCTTCTCGCTCCCCGACCTGTTCGAGCGGACCCGTCCCTCCGGGACCGCCACGCTGGCGGCCGCGCTGATCGCATTGGCCGCGCTCGCCAAGAGCGCGCAGGTTCCCCTCCACTTCTGGCTTCCGCGGGCGATGGCCGCGCCGACGCCGGTCTCGGCTTACCTCCACTCCGCTGCCATGGTGGCGGCGGGCGTGCTGTTGATCGGTCGTGCCTACCCGCTGCTCGAGCAGAGCCGGCTCGTCCTCGACGGCCTGATCGGCGTGGGCGTGGCCTCGATGATGGTGGGCGGCCTGTTGGCGCTGACGCAGGACGACCTCAAGCGGCTGCTCGCGTACTCGACCGTCTCTCAGTACGGCTACGTGGTGTTTCTGTACGGGCTCGGGGGGCGCATCGCCGCGTCGGCCGCCGCCTTCTACGTGCTCGCGCACGGGATCTCGAAGAGCGCCCTGTTCCTGACCGCCGGCGCGGTGACGGAGGCAACGGGCGGACGCAAGCGGCTCTCCCAGCTCGGCGGCTTGGCGCGGCCGCTTCCGGTCGTCGCGGCCGGCAGCGCCGTCGCCGCGGCGACGGTCGCCGCGTTGCCGCTGACGGTCGGCTTCTTTGCCGACGAGCTCTTCTTCAAGGCCGCACTCGAGCGTGGGACTTTCTTTGCGGCGATCGCTGTCTGCGCCGCGGCTTTGACCTTCGCCTATCTCGGCCGCTTCTGGGTTGGCGTGTTCCTTGGCTCGCGGTCGGCCGCGAGTGGTCGGCTGCCCCGGGCCATGGTGCTGCCTGTCGCCTGTCTTGGCGGCCTGGCCGTGGTCGGCGGCGTGGTCCCGTCGCCGGTCGCCCAGCTCGCTGGCGAGGCCGGTGAGGCGAGCGTGCTCGCGCCTGCCGCCGTCTCGGTGGCCTACCACCTGGATCTCCGTGCCGAGAACGTGATGGCGCTCGCGGCCTGGGCCGGGGGCGCCGCGGTCCTCCTCGGCTCGGGTCGCCTCCAAGGGATCCTCACCTCCTTCGCGCGCGTCGGCGTCCGCGTCGGTCCAGAGCGCCTCTACGACTCGATCGTCGCCGCCCTCAACCGCGTTTCCGACGCCGTCCATGACCTCGAGGTGCGCGACCTGCGAACCCGCGTGTCCGCCGTGCTCGTGCCCGCCGGCGCACTCGTCGTGGCGGGACTCCTGGCCACGCCCACGGCGGCCGCGTACGTAATGGGGGACGTGTACGTTCGCGACATCGGACTGCTGCTGGCGCTGCTGCTCGTCATAGCCTGTGCGCTCGGCGTCACGGCGGCGCGGCAGCACCTGACCCTCGCCCTGGCGCTCGCGACCGTCGGATACGGGCTGGCCGCCGTCTACGCCTTCTTCGGTGCACCCGACGTGGCGCTGGTCGCGGTCCTCGTCGAGAGCGTCTTCGCATTGCTTTTGCTCGGTGTCTTTTCGCTGCTTCCGCCGGCGGTTCTGCGGCGGGAGGCGCGGCTGTCGACCCGCCGGGGCCGGCGTTGGCGCGACCCGCTCGTCGCGGTCATCTCGGGCTGCGTGGCGTTTTTGCTCGCATGGGGAGCGCTGTCGCGCCCCACGCCCGACGAGGGCGTGGCCGCTCAGCAAACCGAGCTCGCCCCTGCCGCACATGCGAACGACGTCGTAACCGCCATCCTCGCGGACTTCCGGGCGCTCGACACGCTCGTTGAGGTCACGGTGGTGGCCGTCGCGTTCGCGGGCGTCGCGTCGCTCCTCCGACGGGGGAGGCTGCGTTGACGAGCCTACTCGTTCAGGCGGTTGCGCGGCTGAGCTTGGCGCCGATGCTGGTCATCGCGGCGGCGGTGCTCGTCAAGGGCTACGCCGATGTTGGCGACGGCTTCAGTGCGGGGGTGATCGCCGCGCTGGCCATCCTGCTTCAGTACGTCACATTCGGTCGAGAGACGGCAGAGCGGAGGTTGCCGCTCGTACGGCTTCCCGCTGCGGCCTTCGCCGGTCTCTTGGTGGCATTGGCGGTCGCCCTCGTCCCGGTATTGCAAGGCGATCCGCCGCTCACCCACCTGCCGGCGCCGGGCGCCGAGGTTACGAAGCTCGGAACACTCGAGCTGATCACGGCGGTCGCCTTCGACGTGGCGGTTTTCCTGCTCGTCGTCGGCGCGGTGGTGGGCATCATCCACGCCGTCGCGACGGCCGAAGAGGACGCTCGATGACGTTCCTTCTGGCGCTCGGCGTCGGCGTCCTCTTCGGCGCCGGGGCGTATCTGCTGCTGAAGCCCGACCTGTTCCGGATCGTGGTCGGGATCGTGCTGATCGCCAACGCCGCCAACCTGGCGTTGCTCGCGAGTGGCCTGCGACGCGGTCGGAGTCCGATCTACCCGCTCGAAGGCGGAGAGCCCAGCGACCCGCTGGTGCAAGCGATGGCGATCACGGCGATCGTCATCGGCTTCGCCGTCACGGCCCTGCTACTTAGCCTCGCCTACCGCGTCTACGCCTCCTCGCGTACCGTCGATCTCGACGAGCTCTCGCAGGCCGAGGTCTCGCGCGAGCGCGAGCTCGAACGGGAGGAGGTGTCGGTCTGATGGTGTTCGTTCCGCTCCTGCTCACGTGGGTGGCGGCGGCCGCGCTCGCCTTGATGGATGGCCGGCGGCGTTCGGTCGGCTGGCTCGCGGTGGGAGCGCTGGCGGCCGGGCTCGCGGCGACGGCGGTGCTCGCTGGGATGGTGCTCGACGGAGGTGCGCGTGAGACCGTGGCGGGGGACTGGCCACCTGGTATCGGCATCGTGCTTCGCGCCGACGCCCTCGGTGTCGTCTTCGCCGTCGTCTCCGGCGTGGTGCTCCTCGCGGCCCTCGCCTACGAGGTCGCCGCCGGGGTGTCCTCTCGGCTGTTCCCGGCGGTCGTCTTGTTCCTGGCCACCGGCCTCACCGGACTCTTCCTGACGGCGGACGTCTTCAGCTTCTACGTCTTCTTCGAGCTTTCGATGATCGCCGCCTATGTGCTCGCCTACTACGGAGGCGAGGCGCGCCAGCTCGGCGCCGGGTTCATCTTCGCCGTCGTCAACCTGCTGGGGTCGTTCCTGTTTCTTCTCGCCGTCGCCGGCACGTACCACGTGACCGGCACGCTGGCGATGGAGACGGTGGCCCAGCGGATCGCCGGCGTCGAGCCGAACACCGTGATCCTGATCGCCGTCGGGTTCTTCGTGGCCTTCGGCGTCAAGCTCGGACTGTTCCCGTTTCATTTCTGGCTACCCACCGTGTACGTGAGCGCGAGCCCCAGCGTCGCCGCCATGCTGAGCGGCGCCGTGGCGAACATCGGCAGCTACGGCCTGCTGCGCTTCGGCGCGGGGATCCTCCCGGCCGAGCTGCGGCTCGGCGCCGTGGCCCTAATAATCCTCGGGACTGCGAGCATCGTCTATGGCGCGATCCAGGCGGTCTCGCGTCGAACAGCGGCCGAGGTGCTTGCCTACTCCGCGGTCGGCCAGGCCGGTTACGTGCTCATCGCGCTGGGCGTCGGCGGACCGGTCGGGCTGGCAGCGGCGGTGGTGTACTCGCTCGCCAACGCCCTCAACAAGGCGCTGCTCTTCCTCTCCGTGGAGCTCCGCGGCTGGCTCGTCGGCGCTGCCTTCGTCATCGGGGCGTTCAGCGTGGCGGGCATACCACCCACCGCGGGCTTCTTCGGCAAGGTCGAGCTGTTCCGGGCGGGAGTCGCAGAGGACAGCGTGGCGCTGGTCGCGCTGATCTTCCTCGGCGGGGCGGTGTCCTTCCTGTACATGTTCCAGATCTACCAGCACGACTTCTGGCGGGGGGAGAGGCGCGGCGCCGCGAGTCCGCGGGCGCTCAGAGGAATGGCGGTCGGGCTCGCGGTCGTCGTGGTCACACTGGGGCTCTGGCCCGAGCCGCTGCTTGCGGCCGGCCGGCGCGCCGCCGAGGTCCTCATGGGGCCGACATGAGCGCCGTGTTCGCAGCGCTCGTCCTCATGCTCGTGTACGCGCTCGCGCTGCCGAGCTTCGCTCCGTGGGACCTCGCGATCGGGCTCGGGGTCTCCGTCGCGGTTCTCGGCGCCACGAGCCGCCTGCTCTTCCCCGGCGCCAAGGGCAGCGATCCTCCGCCACTTTGGCGCCGGGTGGCCGGCTTCCCGCTGCTCTCGCTGGCCGTGGCGCGCGAGGCGGCCGTCGGGACGTGGCAGGTGGCGCTCGTGGTGTTGCGTCTGCGCCCACTGCGGGCGCCGGGCATCGTCGCCGTACCCGTTGGCGAGCGCACGCCGGCGGGTGTGGCCGCCACCGCGCTCGCCCTGACGCTGTCGCCGGGCGAGGTGTTCGTGGATCTCGACGAGGAGCGGGGCGCGATGCTCATCCACGTCCTCGACGCGAGCGACCCCGAGGCGGTGCGCCGCCGCTACGACGCGTTCTACCGTCGCTACCAACGTCGGGTGTTCCCATGATCCACGAGACGGTCTTCCTCGTGGCCGCCCTGTGGCTCGTCCTGCTCGTCATCGCCTGTGCCGCGCTCGTGCTGCGCGCGCGCTCCACCGCCAGCCGCATCATGGCGCTCGACACCCTCGTCCTGATCTTGATCGGACTTCTCGTCCTCTGGTCGGACGCCGAGGGCGTGTCCCACTACATGGATGCCGCCCTCCTACTCGCGGTGCTCGGGTTCGTGGCCACGCTCGCCGCGGCACGCTTCTACGGCGACGGGAGGCTGTTCTAGTGGCCGGCGAGGCGCTCGCCATCGCCGCCGACGCGCTCGTCGTGGTCGGGCTGGTCGTGTGCACGCTGGGAGTGCTCGGCATCTACCGCATGCCCGACGTCTACACCCAGCTCCACGCGGCGAGCAAGGGGGTTGTCTTCGGGGTCGCGGCGTTCGTGCTCGCATCGCTGGCCGCGGCCGACGGCGCCATCGCGGCCCGCGCCGTCCTGATCGCCGCGTTCCTCTTTCTGACCACTCCCGTGGCGGCCCACGCGGTGGCGCGGGCCGCCCACACGCGGCGGGAGCGCATGCGCACGCCCGCCGCCCGCGACGAATCGAGGCACCGGCTCGCTACTAGCGACGCCGACACCCAGCAGCTAGCCGGACGTCACGGCCCGCCTGGACCTTGACCGTCGCGCTCACTCGGCTTGGACTCCGGGTAGTCAGCGCGTCAGGGCTCGACCAGACCGCGCCGGATCGCATAGCGCGTGAGCTCCACGCGATCGCGCATGCCGAGCTTTTCGAGGACATTCGCCCGGTGGCGCTCGACCGTCTTCTCGCTGATCACGAGCGTGTCCGCGATCTCGCGGCTCGTATGGCCCTCCGCGATCAGCTTCACGATCTCGGACTCGCGGGGAGAAAGCGGATCCTCCGGAATCGTCTCTCCCTCCTTGGCCCGCTCGAGGTGGTCGCGGATCAACGCCTTGAC
>JACVRW010000032.1 GCA_014534235.1 Thermoleophilaceae bacterium
AGGAAGCGCCTGCGGTAGGCGAATCCGCGTGGCTACGCGGACGTTCCCCGGGGCGCGGAGAGATGGGCCGTGCTGGGCTCGAACCAGCGACCTCCGGCTTGTCGAGCCGGCGCTCTCCCTGCTGAGCTAACGGCCCGGGAGGCGGGCGGCCGAGTATAGCCGCGGGCCGCCCGTCGACCGGCGGCCGGGGCCCCCGCCGGCGCCCGGCGGCCCGCCGGCTCCGGGCGGCGCCCGCTAGCGTCCCGGCCGTGCTGGGGCTCATCTATGACGTTCACGGCAACCTGCCCGCCCTCGAGGCGGTGCTCGCCGACTGCCCGGCGGATCGCTTCCTCCTGGGCGGCGACTACGCGACCTTCGGGGCGTGGCCGATCGAGACCGTCGAGCGGCTGCGCCGGCTCGACGCGGAGTGGATTCGCGGGAACGTCGACCGCTGGCTGGTCGACGCCTCGGATGCGCCCGAGGCGGTGCTGCCGCTGATCGAGCGCTCGCGCGAGATGGTCGGTGAGGAGCTCTCGAAGGAGCTTGCCGCGCTGCCCGTGGCGACCACACACGGCGGGACGCTCTACTGCCACGCGTCGCCGCTCTCGGACATGGACAGCTTCTACCCCGAGCCGCAGGACACGGACGCCGAGCGGCTCATGGGGGTCGAGGCCGAGCGGGTCGTCTTCGGCCACACCCACCTCCAGTTCGAGCGCGAGGGGCCGGGCGGGATCCGGCTGATCAACCCGGGGAGCGTCGGCATGCCGCTCGACGGAGACCGCCGCGCCGCCTATGCGTTGCTCCACGACGACGGCCGCGTCGAGCTCCGGCGGGTGGACTACGACTGGCGGGAGTCGGTGCGCGCCGTGCGCGACGCGGTGGGCGACCTGCCGGCCGACCGCATCGAGCAGGCCCGATTCGACGTGCGCTGATGGTACGGTCCCGTCGGTGCGCCTTTCCCGGGTAGTCGCGCCGCGCGACCGCGAGTTCTTCGACCTCTTCGAGGAGGCGGGCGGCAACATCCTGCGTGCCGCCGGCCTGCTCGAGGAGATGCTGCGTGACTTCCCGGAGCGCAGCGAGCTCGCCCGCGACATCCTCATCTGCGAGCAGGAGGGCGACCGCATCACCCACGACATCATCCAGCGCCTGAACCAGACCTACGTCACCCCGCTGGACCGTGAGGACATCCACGAGCTGGCTGCCGCGCTCGACGACGTCGTCGACTACACCGAGGAGGTCGCCGACTACCTCGGCCTGTACAAGATCGAGGCGCCGATGGAGCAGGCCCAGGAGCTCGCCGGGGTGCTCCATCAGGCGGCGCGCCAGATAGCCCAGGCGATGCCCCGCCTGCGCGGCTTCAAGGACCTGTCGCACTTCACGGTCGAGATCAACAGGCTCGAGAACGACGGGGACCGGATCACGCGCGAGGCGATCGCGTCGCTGTTCGACGACGGCATCGACCCGATGGTGGTGATCCGCTGGAAGGACATCTTCGAGCGGCTCGAGGAGGCGATCGATGCGACCGAGCACGTCGCCAACATCCTCGAGGGCGTGGCCATCAAGAACTCATAGCCATGAGTCCGCAGCGGGTGCGGGCCTCGCCGAGGCGCAGCTGAGTGGAGGGCGAATTCCTCACCGTCGCGATCGTCGTCGCCGTCGCGCTCCTCTTCGACTTCACGAACGGCTTCCACGACACCGCCAACGTGGTGGCCACCTCGATCTCCACGCGCGCGATGGCCCCGCGCGTGGCCGTGGCCTACGCAGCGATCCTGAACTTCGTCGGGGCCTTCATCTCGCTCGAGGTCGCCGCCACGGTGGCCGAGGACGTGGTCGACCCGGCCGCGGTCGGCCTCCTCGCCGTGTTCGGCGGTCTGGTCGGCGCGATCGCATGGAACCTGACCACCTGGTACTTCGGGCTCCCGTCGAGCTCGTCCCACGCACTCATCGGAGGCATGGTCGGCGCGGTGCTGGTCGCGGAGGGGGCCGACGCGGTCTTCTTCGAGCAGGGCGTCGTCGACAAGGTGATGATCCCTGCGCTGGTCGCGCCCGCCCTGGCGTTCGCCGTCGCCGGGCTGTCGATGCTCCTGCTCTACCGGATCTTCGGAGGGCTGCGCCCGGGCCCCGTTGCGCGCGGGTTCCGCGCCGGGCAGGTGGTCTCCGGCGGGCTCCTCGCACTCGCCCACGGCACCAACGACGCTCAGAAGACGATGGGGGTCATCGCGCTAGCGCTGGTCGCACACGGCACGCTGCCGGCGTCCGACCCTACCCCGCCGACGTGGGTGGTCGTGTCGGCCGCGGCGGCGATCGGGCTCGGAACCTATGCCGGTGGCTGGCGCATCATCAGGACGATGGGCAGCCGCATCCACAAGATGGACTCGGCCCAGGGGTTTGCGGCGCAGGGCTCCGGCGCCGCCGTGATCCTGGCCTCCACGCATGTGGGCTTCCCGCTTTCGACCACGCACACGATCTCGGGCGCCGTCATCGGCTCCGGGGCCGCGAAGCGCCTCTCCGCCGTGCGCTGGGGAGTCGCCGGCAACATCCTCGCGGCCTGGGTGCTCACGGTGCCGGCCGCCGCGACGATCGGAGGCGGCACCTATGCGCTCACGCGCCTCTTCGGGACCGGCCCGGTCGGCCCGGGCGTGATCTCGGTCCTCGCCCTCGTCGCCGCCGGGTTGCTGTTCGCGCGCCGCGTCCAGGAAGCCCGCTCGCCGGCGCCGACGGCAGCCGAGGCCTAGCTGGCACGTCTCGGCCCGGGACACGTGGCCGCACCGAAATGAGCCACGCTGTGCCAGATAGCCGTCGCAGTTGAGTCACGCCCCGGAGGCGGGCGGATTCGTGGACGGGGCGCCCGGGGAACGCGTTAGGGAACGGCTCGGCGCCCTAACGGCATGCCGCGCCTGGATGGGTACGACCGGCCGCAGGCCGAGTAGCGCGGGGATGCCCCGCAGGGAGGAACAGCATCATGCCGGAGGTAACGCACGCATACGAGTGGCGGGGGCGCGAGGTCGTCTCGAGGGACGGCGACAAGATCGGCACCCTCGACGAGATCTACCTCGACACGGAGAGCGGCGAGCCGGAGTGGGCGGCCGTCACGACCGGGCTCTTCGGAACCAAGCAGAGCTTCGTGCCGCTCGCTCAGGCCGACCCGCAGGGTGGCCGGGTGATGGTTCCCTACAGCAAGGATCAGGTCAAGGACGCGCCGTCGATCGATCCCAACGGTGAGCTCTCGCAGGAGGACGAGGCGCGGCTCTACCGCCATTACGGTCTCGAGTACTCGGAGCGCCGCTCGGGATCGGGCCTACCCGAGGGCACCGCCGGCGCGCAGACGAGCGGCCGCGGGCCGGTCGGCGCCGACGTGAGCGGTCCGACCACCGACGAGGCAATGACCCGCTCGGAGGAGGAGATCCGGGTCGGCACGACGCAGCGTGAGCGGGGACGGGTGCGGCTGCGTAAGTACGTGGTCACCGAGGAGGTGCAGCAGACCGTCCCGGTGCAGCGCGAGGAGGTACGGATCGAGCGCGAGCCGATCACGGACGCCAACGTCGACCAGGCGATGGCTGGTCCGGAGATCTCCGAGGAGGAGCACGAGGTCATCCTCCACGAGGAGGAGCCGGTGGTCGAGAAGCGCACCGTGCCGAAGGAGCGTGTGCGGTTGGACAAGGACGTGCGCACCGAGGAGGCGCAGGTGTCGGAGGAGGTGCGCAAGGAGCGGATCGAGGCCGAAGGCGACGACGTTCGTTAGGCCGAGGCGTCGGCCTCAGCGCGGCGGTCCGACAGCGCCCCTGCCGGGCCGCCGCGTAAGCGGTGCCGGCGCTCAGCCGGCCGCCAACCCCACCAAGCGGTCGAGCTCCTCCTCGCTGCTCCAGGCCCCCACCGATGCGCGCACGTAGGAGGTGCAGGGCAAGGCGCGCATCAGGATTCGCTCCTCCGCCTCGAGCCGCTCGATGAAGCCGGGCGGGTCCGGCACCTCGAACGAGACGAGCGTGGACGCGCCGCGCGGGGCTACCGTCACGTCCCGCTCCCGTAGGGCGTCCGCGACCCACGAGGAGAGGCCCGTGGCGCGCGCCTGCACGCGTTCGATACCCGGCCCTTCGAGCACGTCGAGCGCCCCGTGCGCGAAGGCGGTGTCGTGAGGGGACGGCAGCCGCGTGGTGAGCCGCCGGGCGTCCGGGTGAAGCGCCGGTTCGAGCGGACGTCCGGGATCCGCCAGCACTTGGTACCCCGACCACGGGGCGGGAAGGTCGGCCGCGAGCTCGGCGCGGGCGTAGAGGTACCCGATCCCGTTCGGGCCGCAGAGCCACTTCTGGGCGGACGCGGCGTAGAAGTCGCAACCGAGCGCTCGCAGCTCCACCGGCACGGCTCCAAGCGCCTGAGCCCCGTCGAGGAGCACCGGCGCGCCTGCGGCCCGAAGCGCCGCCGTGTCGATCACCCGGCCGGTGATCCAGGACACGTGCGAACACGCCACGAGGCGCGTGGCCGCCCTCACCTCGCCGGGCAGCTCGGCGAACGGCGCGGTGCGCACGCGCACGCCCACCCGCTCGCAGATCGCGGCGAGTGGGGCGAGCACGCCCGGGTGCTCCTCGTCGCTCGTCAGCACCTCGTCGCCCCGTCGCAGGTCGAGCGCCGCCAGCGCCGCGTTCACGCCGTCGGTCGTGGAGCCGGTCAACGCCAGCTCGTCCAGCTGGCAGCCGAGCAGGCCGGCCACCCGCCCGCGCAGCGCGTCGGACTCGTCCACCAAGGCGTTGAAGAACGCGGTGCCGCCGCGGCCATGCTCGGCCTGCGCCCGGAGCGACTCCCGGGCCGCATCGATGGCTCGCCGCGGCACGGGCCCGTTGGTCCCGGCGTTCAGGTAGGCGGTCCGCTCGAACACCGGGAACTCGGCGCGCAGGCTGTCCACGGCGGCCCATACTAGGCTTCGCCGCGCGGTGATCCTCGAGCGCTCGATGCAACTGGACTGGCTCTCGAACGCCTACGTCGTCGGTGACTCGGAGGGGGGGACCGCGGTCGTCATCGACTCCGGCGGTCCAGCGGAGCCGCTCCTACAGGCGGTCGAGCGTCACGGCCTCGACGTACGGCTGCTGCTCTTGACGCACCACCACCACGACCATGTGGCGGAGAACCACGTCTGGAAGGAGCGCCACGGCGTCGAGATCCTCGCTCACCCGCTCGAGGCCGAGCGGCTGATGGACGTGGACCGCACGATCGAGCCCGGGGAGACGATCGAGCTCGGAGGCCTGCGGATCGAGGCGCTCCACACACCCGGCCACACGGCCGGGATGCTCAACTTCGTGGTCGGCGGGGAGCACGTCTTCACCGGCGACACCCTGTTCAAGGGCTCGGTCGGCGGCGTCCGCGCGCCGGGGTCGACGGGCTTCGAGGACCTGCGCCGTTCGATCATGGACGTGCTGATGCAGCTGCCGCCCGAGACCCGCGCGCATCCGGGTCACACGGACCCCACCACGATCGGCGAGGAGTGGGAGCGGAATGCCTTCGTCCGGCTCTGGCGGGGATTGGATGAGGAGGGCGATGACCGCTGCCGGGTGGGCGAGGAGGAGGCCCGGCTGGTGCTCTGGGCGCCCGACTACGACGGCGGCCACAAGGCCTGGGTTCGCTGGGCCGACGGCAGGGACGACATCGTGCCCGGCAGCGTGGTCAGCCGCGAGCCGTGACGGCCACCGGCGCCGCGCAGGATTCCCGCACGGCGCTTCTCGGACGCCTTATCGACCACGCGGCGCTGTTCCCGCCGGCGAGCATGAGGATGTCCGACGCCGTGGCCGAGGACCGCCGGGCGCGCCAGAGCCCGTACTCGTGGATGCTGGCGCGGTTCGTCTGCCCCGCGTCCAAGCTCGAGGCGCTCGGGGAGGAGATGCCGTGGGACGGGGCCCCCGGCCTCAGCGTCGTCCTCGATAGGGAGGGCCTCGACCCGCTCGAGCGCGCGGCCGAGGCGGGAGCGCCGGTCGAGGCCGTGGAGCTGCGTCTGCGAGAGCCACTTCCGAGCACCTCCCTCCTCGACGACACGATCGGCCGGCTGCGCTTCGCCGTGTATTTCGAGCTCGTGCTCGGCGAGCGCTGGCGCGACACGGTCCCCGAGGCCGTCGCACGCGTGGCCGGCGCGGGCGGCAAGGTCAAGCTGCGGTGCGGCGGCGAGGCCGTCCCGTTGGTCGAGCAGGTGGCGCTCGTCATCGCGGCGTGCCGCGAGGCGGGCTGCCTGCTCAAGGCCACGGCGGGTCTCCACCACCCGGTCAGGCGCGGCGCCGAGCACGGCTTCCTGAACCTCCTGGCAGCGGCCGCCTTCGCGCACGCGCACGGCGCGCAGGCGGCGGAGCTCGAGCCGCTGCTCGCCGAGGAGGACCCGCGGGGGTTCTCGGTCACCCAGGCGGGGATTGCGCTGCATGGGCGGCGGGCCGCACCGGCCGAGATCGCCGGCGCCCGCGAGCGGCTCTTCGTGGGGTTCGGCAGCTGCAGCTGGCGCGAGCCGGTGGAGGACCTACAGGACCTGGGCATCCTGTGATCGCCTACGGCGTGTTCCGTGAGGGCGGTCGCGCTCGGGTGGGCGCCCGCGTCGAGGGCGGGGTGCTCGACCTCGCCGCCGCGCTCGGCGACGAGGCGTTCCATGCGCCGTCGCTGAACGGCTTCATGGCCGGCGGGCCGAGCATCTGGAGGGAGGCGCACAGCCGCGCGCGAGAGGCGTCCGGGCCGGTCCTAGGCCTGGACGAGGTCGAACTGCTCATGCCGTTCGAGGTGGCCGACTACGTCGACTTCTTCTCGTCGCTCCACCACGCCAGCAACATGGGCGGCATGTTCCGCCCCGACGCGGAGCCGCTACTTCCGAACTGGCGCCACCTGCCGGTCGGCTACCACGGGCGGGCCGGGACGGTCGTTCCGAGCGGCACGCCGATCGTGCGGCCGTGCGGGCAGCGCTGGGCACCCGGAGCCGACGCCCCCTCGTTCGGACCGAGCGTGCGCCTCGACATCGAGCTCGAGCTCGGCTTCGTGATCGGCGTCGCGAGTGAGCTCGGCATGCCCGTCCCCATCGACCGGGCGCTCGACCACGTGTTCGGGCTGGTCCTCGTCAACGACTGGTCTGCGCGCGACATCCAGGCCTGGGAGTACCAGCCGCTCGGGCCTTTCCTCGGGAAGTCGTTCGCCACCTCGATCAGTCACTGGGTGGCGCCGCTCACGGAGGTCGAAGGGCACCGCGTCCCGGCCGGAGCACAGGAACCCGAGCCGCTCCCATATCTGCGCGAGGAGCCGTGGGCCTACGACCTCGCCCTCGAGGTCGAGCTGAACGGAGCCGTGGTGGCGCGCACGAGCGGGCGTCACCTCTACTGGTCGATCGCCCAGCAGGTGGCGCACCTGACCGCCAACGGCGCGAGCATGCGGACCGGCGACCTGCTCGCGACCGGCACGATCTCGGGGCCGGAGCGGGAGTCCCACGGCAGCCTGATCGAGCTCAGCTGGAACGGGACCGAGCCGATCGAGCTCCCGGGCGGCGAAACCCGCAGCTTCCTGGAGGACGGCGACGAGGTGGTGCTGCGCGGGGAGGGGCTGGGTGAGGTGCGCGGCCGGATCGACCCGGCGCGCTGCTGAGGCCTCAGCGCACCGGCAGCTCGAGCCGCAGCCGCGAGACGCGCACCCTGAAGGCGAAATTGCTCGGACGCAGGAAGTTCGGGTCGCGTCCCAGCAGCTCGAGCTTGACCACGTGGCCGCGTCGCAGCCGCCAGCCGTTCCCGAAGAGCTGGAAGCGGATCGGCCCGCGCTCGTCGTCCTCGAGCCGGTACACGCCGCGCGAGATCAGCATCTGCCGGCCGCCGTGCACGTCCCATAGCCGCGCGGCCAGGTAGCCGCCGCGGCCCTCCGTACGGATCCTGGCCCTGACGAGCGGCAGGCCCAGCAGCGTCGCCGGCCGGCCAACGCGCCTCTGGACGATCGCGGTGCCGGGGGCGCGCTCGCGAGGCACGGTGAGGCAGGCGTCGCCGCCCGTGACCTTGTCGAAGGCGCGGGCGGTCTCCGGGTTGCCGCCGTCCCAGGTCACCGTCTGCCTGCCCGCGCTCGAGAGCTCGAGCGACCGCGAGTGAAGCCGCGCCCAGCTCCGCGCGCGGATCGGAGCTCCGGCCGGTGCATCCTTGGGGCACGTCTGCGGGAACGCGACGACGCTGCCATGCCGCGGGGCAGGGCCCTCGCCCTTCAGCAGGACGTCGAAGAACCGGCTGCCTTGGTCGTTGAAGAACCGGTCGACATCCGGCTTGTTGGTCCCCCGGGAGTGGCCGAGGTCGCCGAGCTGCAGGGCGACCCGCGCCCCCCTGAGGCCCCGGTAGGCGACGTACGCGCGAAGGGCCTCGGGCGCCGGGAAGAGGTCGTCGGTCCAGCCGTTCTGGATTAAGAGCGGCGCGGGTACCCCGGAGACGCCGACGGCACTATGGAAGTTCGTTAGCTCGCGCGCCACCGCGCGCGCGTCCGCCCCGTAGGGCTCGCCGCGGTCGGCGATCGCCTTCCAACCCGTGAGGTCCGCGCTCCGATCCGGCCCGACCGGCGCGTAGAAGCCCTGGAGGCCGCCCAGGAGGTAGAGGCCGTTGTTGTAGCTCAGCTTGACCATGCCGGCGACCGTGCAGCTCTCGCCGGACGAGAACGGGCCGAAGTCGACGAAGCGCCCGTTCGGGATGAGCGCGTAGGTCAGGTCGGTCGCGCCCCAGCGCGGCCAGGCCGCCTTGACCTCGAGCGGCCTGCCCGCCGGGCTGCGCCAGCGCCGATAGGAGCCGCCCGGCAGGCGGATGCGGTCGCGCAGCCGGGCGAGGTTGTGGCTCTGAACGCCCCCGTAGGAGATCCCCGTGACGCCGATCGCGCTCCGGTCCACGACCCGCTGGTCCACCAGCAGGCCGAGGAGGTACTGCGTGTCACGCGCCTCGTACCGCTGGTCGGCCAGGTGCAGCCAGCCACGGTCACAGGCCGGCGGGGTACGGGAATCGGGCGCGCCGCAAGATCGCCCGAACCCGCGTGCCGAGTACGTCACGACCGCGTAGCCGCGCTGCGCGAAATGGACGTCGTTGTAGTGATAGGTCGTGCCGCCGGTGCCCTCGGGCGCGTCGCTCTGGAAGCTTCGCTTGGTCCCGCCGTAGCCGTGCAGCATCACGATCGCGGGGAAGGGGCCGTCGCCGCTCGCGGGCAGCGTGACGTCCACGTCGAGCGGCACGCCGTCGAAGCTCGGCACTCGCTGAGCGTCGGTCGCCGTCGGGCAGAACATCACGCCGGCCTTCGGGGCGCACGGATGGCCGAACGGGTTGGGCGGCGCCGCGTGCGCCGGCGCGGGCGACGGGCCGGCGGCCGCGGCCAGCCCCAGCAGGATCGCCAGCCGCCCTTTCACGGCGGGGCACCCTAGCCGCTGCGAAGCCGGGGGGGTCGCGGTTCCACCGGCCGCTCCGTGATACGCCGAACATGAGCGCGATGGAGCAGACCAGCGGACGCGTCGAGGAGCCGATACTCCCCGGTCCCGGGCCAGCGACTACGAGCGCTACCTGCGCACCGACGAGCTGCTGTCCCTGCGGAAGCGCCCCACGGAGTGGGTTCAGCGCGACGAGCTCCTGTTCGCCGTGCGGATCGGCATAGAGCACTACACCCCGCCGAAGAGGTTGACGGTCGCGTCGCCGAGCTGGCCGTGCTGACGCCGAGCCGCGGGCGCCGCTGAGCCGCGCTAGCCGCCGGGCCTCAGCTGGCGCCGGTTGCCCTTGCCCAGTCCGGCGCGATCGGCGAAGCCGATGAGGCCCGCCGCGGCGATGATGCCGACGATGGTGCCGATTATGTTGAGCTCGAAGATGTCGCCGGTACCGATGGCGCTTGCGACGATGCCGCCGACCAGCGCCCCGCCGATGCCAAGCAGCACGGTCATCAGCATGCCGATCCGCTGGCGTCCGGGGAGCACCAGGCGCGCCAGGACCCCGATGACGATCCCGATTACGATGAGACCAAGGATTTGCACAGGTAGTCATTTCCCGCCAGGGCGCGCCGGCAAACTGCGCGCACGCTCACCTGCGCGGCGGACCGGCTCGGCGAGCACCCGTCGGGTACCTTGGGCCGCATGAAGGTCGTCCTCCCCGACGGCTCACCCCTCGAGCTCCCCGACGGCGCCACGGGCGCGGACGCCGCGCGCGCGATCGGTGAGGGGCTCGCCCGAGCCGCGCTCGGCGTCCGGGTCAGCCAGGACGGCGCCGAGCCGGATCTGCGCGATCTGACCGCGCCCCTCCAGGACGGCGACGCCATCGAAATCGTGACTGCGAGGAGCGCGGAGGACGGCATGGGTCCGCTGTGGCTCATCCGTCACGACGCCGCTCACGTGCTCGCCACCGCCGTGATGGAGCTGTACGCCGGCGTGAAGATCTCGATCGGCCCGCCGGTCGAGGACGGCTTCTATTACGACTTCGAGTTCCCCGAGGGGGTCAAGCTCACGGAGGACGACTTCGAGCGCGTCGAGGCGAGGATGCTCGAGCACATCAGCGCCGACGAGCCGTTCGAGCGCAGCGAGCTGCCCGCCGTGGAGGCGATCGAGCGCTTCCGCGCGGAGGGACAGGACTACAAGGTCGAGCTGATCGAGGACCTTGTGCGCGATGACGGCGTGCGGACGGTATCGCTCTACCGCAACGGGCCGTTCACGGATTTGTGCCGCGGCCCGCACGGTCCGTCCACCGGGCGCATCGAGGCGTTCAAGCTGACGAGCGTGGCGGGCGCCTACTGGCGGGGAGACGCGAGCCGCCAGATGCTCACGCGCGTCTACGGCACCGCTTTCCTCTCGAAGTCGGACCTCGAGGACCACCTCCGTCGCCTCGAGCAGGCGAGGGCGCGCGACCACCGAAAGCTCGGGCGCGAGCTCGGGCTCTTCATGTTCTCCGACCTGGCGCCCGGGATGCCCCTCTGGCTCCCGGCCGGCACCCAGATCTGGAACGAGCTGACGCGGCTCTGGCGGACCACGAACGTGGAGCGGGGCTACGTCGAGGTGCGCACGCCGATCCTCTACGACGTGGACCTTTGGAAGCGGTCCGGCCACTGGCAGGTGTACCGGGACAAGATGTACTTCACCGACGTCGAGGGGCGGGCCATGGGGCTCAAACCGATGAACTGCCCCGCGCACTGCCAGATCTACAGGAACGAGCTGCGGTCCTACCGGGACCTGCCGCTCCGGCTCGCGGAGCAGGGCCTCGTCCACCGCCACGAGCCGAGCGGCACCCTGCACGGACTGCTGCGGGTGCTCCACATCACCCAGGACGACGCCCATGTTTTCTGCACCGAGGACCAGATCGAGGACGAGGTCATGCGCTGCCTCGACTTTGGGTTCTTCATCTACGACCAGTTCGGCTTCAAGCCGCGGCTCGAGCTCTCGACGCGGCCGGAGAAGCGCGTGGGCAGCGACGAGATGTGGGACAAGGCGGAGGCGGCGCTCCGGCGGACGCTGGAGGAGAACGGGCTCGAGTACGAGCTCAACGAGGGCGACGGCGCCTTTTACGGGCCGAAGATCGACTCCCACATGACCGACGCGGTGGGGCGCTCGTGGCAACTCGGCACCGTGCAGCTCGACTACTACATGCCCGAGCAGTTCGGGCTCACCTACGTCGGCGCGGACAACGCCGAGCACCGCCCGGTAATGATCCACCGAGCGCTGATGGGCGCGTTCGAGCGGTTCATCGGCATCCTGATCGAGCACTACGCCGGGGAGTTCCCCCTCTGGCTCTCGCCGGTCCAGGCGATCATGCTGCCGATCGCGGACCGGCACGTCGAGTACGCGCGCGAGGTGGCGGGGCGCCTCCGGGCGGCGGCGCTGCGCGTGGAGGTCGACGAGCGCTCGGAGTCGGTCGGGAAGAAGATTCGCGAGGCCGAGGTCCGCAAGGTGCCGTACATGCTGGTAGTGGGCGACCAAGAGCAGAGTGACGGGACTGTGGCGGTGCGCCGCCACCGGGAGGGCGACCTCGGAGCTGCGCCCGTCGAGGAGTTCATCGAGCGGGCGCGCGACGAGATCGACCGCCGGGCTCGGTAGTCGAGACCGCGCCGGCTCGCCCGCCCACCGGCCTCAGCCGCCGCCGACCGGTCTCGACGACGCCGTCGCCGGCCCGCGCCCGGGGGCTGTGCCGGCCGCGGCGCGTAGGCGCATTGCGCCCAGTGGGGGGCGAGATCCCTTTGTATACTCGCGGCGAATGGAGGGCACCCAGGCCACGCGCAGAGAGACTCCCTGACGCGCCCGTGCCCCACCTCGAACTCGAGACCGCTCGCCTTTGACGTCCGGCCGTAGCCTCACCTAGTGCCGATCTCTCGCAGATTCGATCGGCGCCTCCCCGAGCGCGACGAGACGCGTGTCAACGAACGGATTCGCGTACCGCAGGTCCGCCTGATCGGCGAGGACGGAAACCAGGTTGGGATCGTCGACACGGACCAGGCGCTCCGCTACGCGCAGGAGCGCGACCTCGATCTCGTCGAGGTGGCCCCGGACGCCCGCCCGCCCGTGGTGCGGGTGCTCGACTACTCGAAGTACAAGTACGAGCAGGAGCAGAAGGCGAAGGCCGCCCGCCGCCACCAGAAGCAGGTGAACGTTCGGGAGATCAAGCTGCGGCCCAAGATCGCCCGGAACGACTACGAGACGAAGAAGAACCACGTGGTGCGCTTCCTAAAGGGCGATGACCGGGTGAAGGTGACGATCATGTTCCGGGGCCGTGAGCAGACCCACCCGGAGCGAGGCGAGGCTCTCCTGATGCGCCTCGCGGAGGACGTGGCGGACCTGGGCGAGGTCGAGCAGGCGCCGCAGCAGGACGGGCGCAACATGACCATGCTGCTCGCCCCGCACAAGCGAAAGCAGCAGGTGGAGCCGGCGCCGGCTGGCTGAGACCTCCGCGGGGAGACAGCACCGGGCCGTACGAGAAGCACCGTCCTGCCTGACTGTTGCACAGCCACAGCCGGGCAGGACGCTGCGGGGCTCTGCTTCAATAAGTCGTCGTCATGCCGAAGATGAAGACCCACTCGGGCTCCAAGAAGCGCTTCCGCAGGACGGGCAGCGGCAAGCTGCGGGCCCGCCACGCGTTCACGAGCCACAACCTCGGCAAGAAGAACAGCAAGCGCAAGCGGCGCCTGTCCGGTGACGTCGAGGTGACGCAGCAGGACCGCAAGCGAGTGACGAGGTTGCTGCACAAGTGAGCCGGGTCAAGCGGTCGGTCACATCGCGCAAGAAGCGCCGCGCCACGCTCCAGCGGACGAAGGGGTACCGCGGCCAGGCGCACTCGAGCTACAAGCGGGCGAAGGAGGCCCTCCTCAAGGCCGACTCCTACGCCTACCGCGATCGCCGCAACCGCAAGCGGGACTTCCGCCGGCTGTGGATCGTCCGCATAGGCGCCGCCGCCCGGCAGGAGGGCATGAGCTACAGCCAGTTCATGCACGGCCTGCGGGAGGCGGGCATCGAGCTCGACCGGAAGGTGCTGGCCGATATCGCCGTCCGCGACCCCCAGACGTTTCGACGGTTTGCCGAGAGAGCCCGGGAGGCCGTGGCCGCGTAACGCCCTCGGCATAACGACCACCTCCCGGGCGCCTCAACGGCGCCCTTTGTGTTGTGTCAAGTAATTCGAAGACTCCGAGCGAAGCGACCGATCTTTCTCGAGTAATTCGAAAACCCCCCCGAGCGAGGCGACGGGTTTTGATCACTTCCGCTGACAACGACAAGCTCAAGACCATCCGCAAGCTGCGGCAGAAGCACTGGCGGGAGAAGCTCGGCGTCTTCGTCGCCGAGGGCGAGGATCTCGTGAACGCCGCGGAGCGAGCCGGCTGGGAGCCGGAGTTCGTGCTGCGGGCCGGACGCGACGTCGACCCCGGGCTCCTGGATGGAGTCAGCGCGCTCGGATCCGGCACGCGGGTGATCGGGGTATACGAACAGCGCTGGTCGGAGCCGGGCGGACGGCTCATGGTCTGGCTCTACGCCGTGGAGGACCCCGGCAACGTCGGCACGGTCATCCGCTCTGCCCACGGCCTCTGCGACGGTCCGGTGGTCCTGGGCCCGGGATGCGCCGACCCCTACTCATCAAAGGCCGTGCGCGCGAGCATGGGCTCGGTCTTCGCCCGGCCTCCGGCCCGGGCCGCGTTCCACGAGCTGCCCGGGTGGCGGATCGCGCTCGACGCCCACGCCGAGCAGGACGTTCGCGGCATGGAGCTCGGGGACCGTGCTGTGGTGTGCGCGGGAGCCGAGCGCCGCGGGCTTCCGGGCGAAGTGCTGGCGGCGGCTGACGCCGTCGCTCGCATCCCGCTGCGCGCCGATGGACCCGACTCGCTGAACGTGGCCATGGCCGCGACCGTGGCGCTCTACGAGGTGGGAAATAGGATGGCCGCCCATGCCTGACCTGCAGCAGCTCCGGGCCGAGGCCGAGGCGGCAATCGGCGCCGCCGAGCGAGCGTCCGAGCTGGAGGATCTGCGCGTACGCTACCTCGGCCGCAAGTCGGAGCTGACGCAGACACTGCGCTCGATCGGCGAGCTCCCGCCAGAGCAGCGCGGCCCGGTGGGGAAGCAGGCTAACGAGGTGCGCCGGGCGCTCGAGGCGCTCCTCGGGCGGCGCACGGCGGAGCTCGAGGCCGCCGAGCTCGATCGCCGCCTTGCCGAGGACCGCGTCGACATCACCCTCCCCGGCGACCCCCCGCTCCCCGCGGGTCACCTCCACCTCGTCTCCCAGATCCGGCGCCGGATGGAGGACATCTTCCTGGGGCTCGGCTTCTCGGTCGTGGAGGGGCCCGAGGTGGAGTACGAGTACTACAACTTCACCGCGCTGAACCACCCTCCCGAGCACCCGGCACGGCTGCCTCAGGACACGTTCTACCTCGCCGAGCGCGTGCTGCTGCGCACCCACACGTCGCCGATGCAGATTCGGGCGATGGAGCTGCAGCAGCCCCCGATCTACATCGTCGTCCCGGGCCGCGTGTACCGCCCGGACACCCCGGACGCCACCCACGTGCCGATGTTCCACCAGCTCGAGGGACTCGCCGTCGACGAGGACATCACGCTTGCCGACCTGCAGGGCTGCCTGCTCCAGTTCGCGCGCCAGATGTTCGGCGAGGACACCAAGGTGAGGCTGCGCCCCGGCTACTTCCCGTTCACCGAGCCGAGCGTCGAGGTGGACGTGTCCTGCTTCCGCTGCGGGGGCTCCGGCTTCGTGGCGGACGAACGCTGCCCGACCTGCAAGGGCGAGGGCTGGATCGAAATCCTCGGGTCCGGGATGGTCGACCCGAACGTCCTCGACTACGTGGCGGCGAACGGCTACGACAACGAGCGCGTTCAGGGCTTCGCCTGGGGCATGGGCATCGAGCGCATCGCGATGCTCGTCTACGAGGTGCCCGACCTGCGGATGCTGTTCGAGAACGACCTGCGGCTCCTCGACCAGTTCGGGGCGGGCCCATGAGGGTCCCCGTCGCCTGGCTGCGCTCGTACTGCGACCCCGGCACGAGCGCCGAGGAGATCGCCGACGCGCTCACGATGGCGGGCGACAAGCTCGAGCGCCTCTACCGCACCGGCGTCGGCGACGTCTCGCGCTTCCTCACCGGGCGGGTCCTTAGGGTGGACAGGCACCCTGACGCCGATCGCCTGACCGTCTGCCGCGTCGACGTCGGCCGCCCGGAGCCGCAGACGATCGTCTGCGGCGCGCCGAACGTCGCGGCGGGACAGACCGTCGCGGTCGCGCTTCCCGGGGCGGTGATGCCGGACGGCACCGAGCTGCGCGAGGCCAAGCTCCGTGGCGTGGCGTCGAGCGGCATGATCCTGGCCGAGGACGAGGTCGGGATCGGCGAGGACCACTTCGGGATCCTGGTGCTCCCGGGCGACCTGCCCGTCGGCGCCCCGCTGGCCGAGCACCTGCCGATCGCCGACGAAGCGCTCGAGCTCGAGATCACCCCGAACCGGCCCGACCTCATGGGCGTCTACGGCGTCGCTCGCGACCTCCACGCGGTTACCGCCGCGCCGCTCGCCGAGGATCCGACCGCCCGCGACGCCGAGCCCGCGGGCGACGACCGCGCCGAGGACCACGTGTCCATCGAGATCGACCCGGAGATCTGTTTGCGCTTCACCGCTCGCGTCTTCGACGACGTGAGGATCGGCCCGTCGCCCCTATGGCTCAAGCAGCGACTGGTGGCGGCCGGGCAGCGCCCGATCTCGAACGTCGTCGACATCACGAACTACGTGATGCTCGCCACGGCTCAGCCGCTCCACGCCTTCGACCTGGACGAGGTACGCGGCTCCCGGATCGTCGTCCGCCGCGCGGGCGAGGGGGAGACGATGACCACCCTCGACGACGTCCAGCGAACCTTCGACCCCGAGGCCGCGCTCGTCTGCGACGCCGAGGGCCCGAGCGGCATCGCCGGGATCATGGGCGGCCAGATCTCCGAGGTCTCGAGCCGGACCACACGGGTCCTGATGGAGGCCGCGACCTGGGTGGGGCCGAACATCATGCGAACGTCGAGGACGCTGGGGCTCCGCACCGAGGCGTCCGCCCGGTTCGAGAAGCAGCTTCATCCCGAGCAGGCGATGGCCGCCCAGCGGCTCGCGGCTCGCTTGATGGTCGAGCTGTGTGGGGCGCGAATGCTCCCTGGAACCGTCGACGTCTACCCGAACCCGCTGCCTCCGCGGGTCGTCAGCTTGCGCATCGAGCGCATGGAGAAGCTGCTCGGCGAGCACGTCGAGCCGGAGCGCGTGGACGGAATCCTCGAGCGGCTCGGGTTCGCGCCGCGGCGGGAGGACGGGCGCATCGCGGTGACCGTCCCGCCGTGGCGCGACAGCGACGTTCAGCGCGAGGCCGACCTCATCGAGGAGGTGGCCCGCGTGCACGGCCTCGACAAGCTGCCGACGACGATGCCCTCCCGCGAGCAGGCCGTGGGCCGGCTGACCGCGAGCCAGCGGCTTCGCCGGCGCGTGGAGGACCTCCTGCGTGACCGCGGCCTCGACGAATGCATCACCTATAGCTTCACATCGCCCGCGGCGATCGAGCGACTGCGCCTCGGCGAGACGCCGCTGCTGCGGCTCGGGAACCCGCTGAGCGAGGAGCTCAGCGTGATGCGGCCGCTGCTCCTCCCGGGTTTGCTCGACGCCGCCCGGCACAACGCGGCCCACGGCCGCCCGGACGTGCGGCTGTTCGAGTCCGCCCACGTCTACAGCCCCGCTCTGCCGCTCGACGGCGCCGGGCCCGGCTCGCCCGGGGGGGCGAGCCCCGCTCGCGAGCGGCACCACCTCGCCGTGCTGCTGACCGAGGCGGCCCCCGGCGGGTGGCGCAGCGACCCGCGGCCGGCCGACTTCTTCGCCGCCCGCTCCCTGCTCGAGGCGACCATGGAGGTGGCCGGGCTCGACTGGCGCGTCGAGGAGAGCGGGCGGCCGTTCCTCCATCCCGGGCGCGCCGCGTCCGTGGCGGCCGGCGGCAGGGAGATCGGCTGGATCGGTGAGCTCCACCCGCTCGTCGGCCGCGAATGGGACGCGCGTGACCCGATCGCGGCGTTCGAGCTGGACGTCGACGCCGTGGTGGAGCTGACCTCCGACCGCATCGAGGCCTACAGCGACGTGACGAGCTTCCCGGCCGTGCTCCAGGACATCGCGGTGGTGGTGGCCGAGGACGTCCCGGCGGCACGGGTCGAGGACATCGTTCGCGCCGGCGGCGGCGACCTGCTCGGCGAGCTCCGAGTGTTCGACGTCTACCGAGGCGAGCAGGTGGGCCAGGGCCGCAAGTCGCTCGCCCTGCGGCTCGAGTTCAGGGCGCCCGACCGGACGCTCACCGACGATGAGGTGGCCGAGCGACGCGCGGCGATCGAGCGGGAGCTCGCCGGGATCGGGGGGCGGCTGCGTGCGTGAGCGCGGCCGAACGCTGGGCCGGGACGGCCGGGCGGTCCCGTGACTGACCGTTACAGGGTCGCAGTCGTCGGGGCGGCGGGCTTCGGTGGCGCCGTCTGCGCCATGCTCGCGCGCCGTCATCCCTCGCTAGAGCTCACGGTCGTGACCGCGCGGGGCGACGCCGGCCGCCGCCACGACGAGCTCTACCCGCGCTACCGCGTCCCGCTCGTGCTCGAGGAGTTCGACCCGGACCGGATCGCCGACCGCGCCGACGCCGCACTCGTCGCGTACCCCCACGGCGCGGCGGCCCCTGCCGTGGCGGCCCTCCTCGAGCGGGGGCTGAAGGTGGTGGACCTCTCGGCGGACTTCCGGCTTGGGCTCGAGCGCTACCAGCGCTGGTACGGGCGCCACGAGGCGCCGGACCTGCTCGACGAGGCGGTGTACGGGCTCACCGAAGCCCACCGCGAGCACATCCGCGAGGCGGACCTGGTGGCCGCCCCGGGCTGCTACCCGACCGCCGCCCTGCTCGCCGTCCTGCCCCTGCGCGACCACATCGCCGACCTGGTGGTGGACGCAAAGTCTGGGGTGTCCGGCGCGGGGCGCGAGGCCACCGAGGTCACGCACTTCGTCTCGGTCGCCGAGAACGTCGAGGCCTACAAGGTGAATGGCCACCGTCACTCCGCGGAGCTCGAGCAGGAGCTCCCGGACGGCGCGCGGTTCACGTTCGTGCCTCACCTGATCCCGATGGAGCAGGGGCTGCTCGCCACCTGCTACGTGACGCTCGACGGCCCGCTGGCGGGCGACGACGTGCGGCGGCTCTACCGCGACGCCTACGAGCCGGAGCCGTTCGTCGAGCTGGCCCCGGAGCCCCCGGGCACCGACGAGGTGCGCGAGACGAACCGCTGCCGGATCCATGTGACGGTCGCGGGCGACCGCGTGATTGCCCTCGCCGCAATCGACAACCTGTGGAAGGGGGCGGCCGGCCAGGCCATGCAGGACCTGAACCTGATGCTGGGGCTGCCGGAGACGGAGGGGCTCGAGTGAGCGGGTTCTTTCGCTCGCGCTGGGTTGAGCCGCCGGCGCACGCGGACGAGATCGAGGCGACGGCCCTGCCCCGCGGCTTCAGTGCGGCCGGCGTGGCCGCCGGCATAAAGCCGGAGGGCCTCGACGTCGGGGTCCTCGCCTCGGAGTCGCCCGAGACGGTGTCCGCGGCCCGTTTCACCACCAACGCGCGGGTGGGAGCGCCCGTGATCGTCTCGCGCGAGGCCGAGCTCGAGCGGCTGCGCGCGGTCGTCGTCAACTCGGGCTGCTCGAACGTGGGCGACGGCCGCCGCGGCCTCGAGACCGCCGCCGCGATGCAGGCCGCGGCCGCCGAGGAGCTGGGAGTCGAGCCGCGCCGGGTGGGGGTCGCCTCGACCGGCCTGATCGGCGTCGAGCTGCCGCGGGAGAAGGTCGTCGCCGGGGTGCGGGCGGCGTGCGACGAGCTCGGCCCCGACGCCACGGGCTTCTCCGAGGCGATCCTCACGAGCGACAGCGGCCCCAAGCGGGCCTGCCTCGAGCTCCATCTGCGGGGCGGGGCCGTGCGCCTGGCGGCGCAGGCGAAGGGCGCCGGGATGATCTCCCCGCGCTTCGCCACGTTGCTCTGCTTCGTCGAGACCGACGCCGGGATGGCTCCGGAGACGATCGACCTGCTCACGGGCGTGTGCGTAAAGCGTTCCTTCGACCGCATCTCGGTCGACGGCCAGCTGTCGACGAGCGACACGGTCTTCGCCCTCGCGAGCGGGGCGTCTGGGGTGCGCGTGGAGCCGGAGTCCGAGGACGAGCTCCGGCTGGGGGAGGGCCTCGACGCGCTGCTTCGCCAGCTCGCGCTCGACATCGTGGCCGACGGGGAGGGGGCGAAGCGGGTCGGCCGCGTGGTCGTCCGCGGCCGCCCGGAGGCCGTCGAGCCGGTCGCGCGGGCGATCGCGAACTCGCCGCTCGTGAAGGCCGCCCTCCACGGCGGCGACCCCAACTTCGGTCGCATCCTGCAGGCGGCCGGCCAGGCTTGGCCGCAGGGCGAGCCGTTCATCGCCGACCTCGAGATCGAGGGCCGCCAGCTCGTCTCGGCGGGCGACGCCATCGGCCTCGGTGATGGCGACCTGCGCCAGCTGGAGGAGCTCGTGAGCGGCGACGAGGTGGAGTACGAGCTGACCCTCCCCGGCGATGGCGGCGAGACGGAGGTGTTCTTCAGCGACCTGAGCGCGGCCTACGTCGAGTTCAACGCCGCGTACACGACGTGATGCGGGACGTCGGCACGCTCCTCGAGGCCCTGCCGTATATCCGCGAGTTCCACGGGAAGACCGTCGTCATCAAGTACGGCGGCGCCGCTATGACCGACCCGGCCCTGAAGGAGGAGTTCGCCCGCGACGTGGTGCTTCTCAAGTACGTCGGGATGAACCCGGTCGTGGTGCATGGAGGCGGGCCCGAGATCACCCGCTACATGAAGCGGCTGGGGATGGAGGTCAAGTTCGTCGAGGGTCTGAGGGTGTCGGACGAGGCCACGGTCGAAGTGGCGAAGATGGTCCTGGTCGGCAAGCAGAACAAGGACATCGTCCTGCGGCTCGGCCGTCACGGGCAGCCCGCGGTCGGCTTGTGCGGCGACGATGGGCTCCTCTTCACGGTGAAGAAGCGCCTCGCGGGCGAGACGGACGTGGGGTTCGTCGGCGAGATCAAGCGGGTCGACGCCGACGTCCTGAACCACATCGCCGAGGACTACATCCCGGTGATCGCCTCCGTGGGCGCCGACGACGACGGAAACTCCTACAACGTGAACGCGGACGCCGCGGCCGCCGCCGTCGCCGGGGCGATCGACGCCTTCAAGTTGATCTTCCTCACCGATGTCGAGGGCTGGCGCGCCGACCCCGAGGACCCCGACAGCGTCATCTCGGAGGCCGCCGCGCGCGAGGTCCGCAGGCGGCTGAACGGCGTTGGCGGGGGGATGCGGCCGAAGCTCGAGGCCTCCCTGCTCGCGCTCGAGTCCGGCGTCGCCAACGCGCACATCATCGACGGGCGGCTCCCGCACTCGCTGCTGCTCGAGCTCTTCACCGACGAGGGGATCGGCACGAAGCTATGGCCCTAGCCGACCTTCAGGCCCTCGAGCGTGAGGCCGTGATGGCCACGTACCTGCGTTACCCCGTCGAGTTCGTACGCGGCGAGGGCACGCGGCTCTGGGACGACGAGGGCAACGAGTACCTGGACTTCCTCACCGGGATCTCCGTCGCCCAGCTCGGTCACTGTCACCCGCGCGTGGTGGAGGCCGTGCGCGAGCAAGCGGGCCGGCTCATGCTGGTGAGCAACTTCTTCTACACGGAGCCCGGAATGCGGCTTTGCAAGCGGCTCTCCGACAGCTCGCTCGGCGGTGGCGTCTTCCTCTGCAATTCGGGCGCCGAGGCCGTCGAGTGCGCGATCAAGCTCGCTCGGCGCCACCGGCCGGGCGGCGAGTTCGTGGTCCTCGAGGGCGCCTTCCACGGGCGCACGATGGGCGCCTTGTCGGCGACGATGCAGGAGGAGAAGCAGGCGCCGTTCGCGCCCCTCGTGCCGGGCTTCAAGGCGGTGCGCCGACACGGCCCGCCGCTGCCGCTCGTCGAGGCGGTGACGGATCGCACCGCCGCTGTGATCATCGAGCCGGTCCAAGGGGAGGGCGGGATCCACCCGATCCACCCGCACATGCTCGCGGCCGCGCGCGACGCCTGCGAGGAGCACGGCGCGCTCCTCATCTTCGACGAGATCCAGTGCGGCATGGGTCGCACCGGCACGCTGTGGGCGTGGCAGCAGTACGAGATCGTGCCGGACGTGATGACAGTCGCCAAGGGGCTTGGCGGCGGCGTCCCTGTCGGCGCCTGCGTCACCTCGCCGGAGTTCGCCGACCTGCTCCAGCCGGGCGACCACGGCACCACCTTCGGCGGCGCTCCGGTGGCCGCCGCGGCGGCGAACGCGGTGCTCGATGTCGTCGACGACGACGCCTTCCTCGCCGGCGTGGCCGAGAAGGGCGAGCGGCTCGCGGCTGCCCTGCGCGACCTCGGGCTCGACGTCCGCGGACTCGGGCTGATGCTCGCTTTCCGCGCCGACGACGCGCCGGCGCTCGTGCGCCGGGCGCTCCTCGAGCAGCGCCTCGTGCTCAACGCCACCGGCCCGGACACCGTACGGCTGCTGCCGCCGCTGACAGTCGCGCACGACGAGATCGACGAGGCGGTGCGGCGCATCGGCGCGGTCCTGTGACCCTGCTCTTCTCGTACGGCAGCAACCTGGCCGCCTCCGAGATGCAGGCGTGGTGCCCGGAGGCGAGGTTTGCCGGCGTGGCGAGGCTGCTCGACCACCGCCTCGAGATGCGGCGCCGCTCGATCCGCTGGGGCGGAGGGGCCGCCGACCTCGTGGCCGCGGCCGGGGAGGAGGTCTGGGGTGCGCTCTACGAGGTTCCCATCGGCACTCTCGAGCGGCTCGACGCCAAGGAGGGCCAGGGATGGGCCTACCGGCGAGTCGGCGTCGAGGTGGAGCACGCGGGCCGCCGCGTGGCGGCGGAGGCGTACGAGGTCGTCGAGCCGGAGCCCGTGGAGGTGCCGCCGAACCCCGACTACGCGGCGCTGCTCGTGCGGGGCGCCCGCGAGCGGGGCCTCCCGGAGGACTACGTGGAACGACTGTTACGGTGGCTCGCCCCATGAACGAGGAGCGCCGGACCCTCATCAAGACCGCCTCCTACGAGGCCGAGCCGCACGAGGTCGGCCGCGTGCTGCTGCTCTACTCGGGCGGCCTCGACACGAGCGTGATGCTGAAGTGGATCCAGGACGAGTACGAGGCCGAGGTGGTGGCGCTGACGGTCGACCTGGGCCAGCCGGGCGAGGACTTCGAGGTGGTCAGGGGCAAGGCGCTCCGGCTAGGCGCGCTCGACTGCCACGTCGTCGATGCGCGCGAGGAGTTCGCCCGCGACTACGTGCTCCCTGCGATCAAGGCGAACGCGCTGTACGGCGGCGGCTATCCGCTGTTCACGGCGCTCGGGCGGCCGCTGATCGCGAAGCTGGCCGTCGACTACGCGACGACCAGCGGCTGCGACACGATCGCCCACGGCTGCACCGGCAAGGGCAACGACCAGGTGCGGATCGAGTCGGCCGTCATCGCGCTCGCACCGGAGATGAAGATCATCGCCCCGGTGCGTGGCTGGCAGATGGGACGGGAGGAGGAGATCGCCTATGCGCGCCAGCACGGCATCCCCGTGAAGGGCGGCACCGAGTCCCCGCCGTACTCGATCGACGACAACCTCTGGGGCCGCTCCTCGGAGGGCGGCCCGATCGAGGACCTGGACGAGCCGCCGCGCGATGACGTCTTCCAGCTCGTCACCCGCCCGGAGGAGGCCCCGGACGAGCCGGAGGATGTGGTCGTCGCGTTCGAGCGCGGCGGCCCGGTCGCGATGAACGGCGAGCGGATGGAACTCGTAGCGCTGCTGGAGCGGGCGGGGGAGGTCGGGTCCCGCCACGGCGTCGGGATCGTCGACCACGTGGAGGACCGCATCGTGGGGCTGAAGGTGCGCGACCTCTACGAGGTGCCGGCGGCGGCGGTCATCCTCGCCGCGCACAAGGAGCTCGAGAAGCTCGTCGGGACGATCCACCAGAACACGTTCAAGCCGCACCTGGACGACCACTGGGCCTACCTCGTGTACGCGGGCCTCTGGTACGAGCCGCTGCGCTCCGACCTCGACGCGTTCATGGACGCGGTCAACGAGCAGGTCACCGGCGAGGTGACGCTGCGCCTGTTCAAGGGGAGCGTGCGGCCGGTGGCGCGGCGCTCGCCAAACGCGCTCTACGACCCGGCGCTGGCCGGGTTCGGCCAGTCGGGCGGGCTCTTCTCGCAGCAGGCGAGCCCCGGCTTCATCGAGCTTTGGAGCCTTCAGTCGCGGATGGCGTACGGTGTCCGAAACAAGCGAAAGGAAGGGACATGAGGACTCGCGGATACACGGTCCTCGGCTGGGTCGTCTGGCAGCTCGGCCGCTGGGTCGTGAAGCGCAAGCTGACCCAGAACAGGGCGAAGCTCGGCGCGGCGGCCACGGTCGCCCTCGTACTGGTGGGAGGGCTGGCGGCGGCGCGGGCGGCCGGCGGCGACGACTAGGGGCCGGCCGTAGGAGCCCGCCCCGACGCCTGTAGTCGCCCTGTTCTGTGCGGGTCTGGCCTGCGGGCGCCGGCCAGAATTGGTCGGGCGGTCCCCGCTGCCCGTGGGGCTTCGCTCAGCGGCTGACGCGCATCGAGCCCGCCCTGCGCTCGAACTGTCGCGCCGCCCACGTCGAGGCCTCGACCGCGACGCGCAGCCGCCGGCCGGCGAGCGAGCGGCCGAGCCGCAGCGCCAGCCGCGCCACGAACGTCTTTGCGCGGAACAGCGCTGACGTGGATACCCACGATGCGGCACTCAGCCCCGTCGGGCGAGGTCAACCGCGAGCTGTTGGGCCGACCGGAAGGGCGGCGTCGCCATAGTGAAGATCGTGTTTAGTCCTGAGGATCGGGACCAACTGAAGCACGAGCTCGTTTCGAGGGCCCGAGGGGACGCGCGCATCGACGGGGCGGCGTTCACAGGATCGTCGGCGGGGGGACATGAGGACCGCTGGTCCGATATTGACCTGGCGCTTTCTGTTGCTGGGGATTGCGACGAGACTATGGCCGACTGGACCGCGTGGTTGTATGAGAACCACGGTGCGGCTCATCATCTCGATGTCTTCCATCCCGATGCGGTCTACCGGGTCTTCTTGCTGTCGAGCAGCCTGCAGGTGGACCTCTCCTTCTGGCCTCGCGGGCAGCTTCGCCCAATCGGCCCCGCCTTCCGCCTTTTGTTCGGCGAGGCTCGCGACCCGTCGCCTCCCGCGGCCCCCGAGCCATCAAGACTCATCGGTTTGGGCTGGCTCTATGCCGTGCACGCCAGGTCAAGCATCGCTCGAGGCCGGGTGTGGCAGGCGGAGTACATGATCAGCGGCGCACGCGATCACGTGCTCGCACTGGCCTGCCGGCGACGAGGCCTGCCCGCCGCCCAGGGACGTGGCATCGACGAGCTCCCGCAAGAGATCACAGCCCGTCTAGCAGCGGCCTTGGTGCGATCACTTGAAGCCTCCGAGCTTGAGCGGGCATTCGCCGCGCTCGTCGATGCGCTGCTACGCGAGGCCGAGGAGAGCGATCCGTCGCTGGGCCAGCGACTCGCAGTTCCGCTCACTGAGCTTGTCCGCTGACCGTCCGGTCGTGCCCCGGGGACCCCACCGTCGACCGCTCGCGCTTTCTCGAGTCGTGAGCCGGCGGCTGGGCGCGGCTACAGGCGATTCGGCGCTGTAGGCGCCTCCTCAGCGAGGAACGCCGCCGTAGGCCTTGTGTTATGAGGGACTGAACCTGTCGAGGATCTTGTCCCTGATGCGACGTTGGTGCCGTGTGGATAGGCCCGGGTAACCGAGCATTCGCTGATGGAGCTCACCTGGGCTGCGCCGGCCGAGGCGCCCGTGTGCTAGCGCCAGGTTGTCGAAAAGCAGCAGTTCGCCTGGGCTGAGGCGGATCCTCGTCTCCGCCTGATCGGGCCGAAGACCGCGGTGCTCGAAGAAGCGTCGCTCCTCATTCGCACTGCCGAATTCCGTTCCGCTGCGGAGGTCGTCGTGTCGTCGAAGATGGCCGAGCGGCGGTGGCTCCCCAGGTGTTCGGTTAGAGGGCGTTGTGGGTACTCGTCACTCAACGTGCCGTTGGCAGGGTCTACGTGAGGCGGGCGGCGCTCGTATCGCCTGGGCGACGGCCCGATCTGTGGCGGGGCATGAGTTACGTCGTCGACGTGAAGGATCCCCGGAACGAGGGGAGCCTGGAGGCGTTTCCAAAGACGCTGACGGATGAGGAGGTCCGCAAGTGGTGGGCGGGGCTTTGCCCCGGTCCCGTCAGGGAGCTACCGACGGCTGACGAGGTCGCCATGGAGTACGCCAGCATTTATGCGGCGGGCGGCTCGGTCGCGGTTGTCCACAAGGACAGCGAGGGAAAGTTGATCGACTCCGGGTTCTTCGCACGGGAGATTCGATGACGCGGCGGCGGGCGAGCTACGGCTCCTCGACGGGACGAGCCGAAGAAATGGACAAGTCGAGATTCGTAGCCCTCGGACGGGGTAGGCGGTGGAGAGGGCCCCATCCCCAAGCGGGGCGGAGGTGCACTAATGGAGTCGCTCCAGCCGAGCGCTAACGACCGAGACGTAGATCGCGAGCTCGAGCGTTGTCGCAGCGCCGCTGAGCATGCGGTGGGGCGCCGTTCGGAAAGGGGGAGGTGATGGCCAACGAGCTACAGGAGCGCTACGGGGAGCTGCTGTTGGACCACATCCGCGCCGACAGATACCCCAGCGTCACGCACATGAACATGCTCGAGGAAATCGCGTCGCCGCGCGTGCTCGTCGAGTACACGCTGCACCTGATGGAGCGCATCGAGGACGACACCTATCCCAGCATCCCGATGATGCAGCGGGTCCAGCGCCTCGTCGCGCGCTGGGGACTCGAGCTGCCGCCCTCGGGCGGCTAGGCCGGGCAAGGGCAGCGGAGCAGACGTAAGACGGAGGAAATTGTCATGACAGTCGCATCGGCAAGTTCCGGGTACCTGCAGCGACCCGGCGGCGGCACACTCGCCGACGTGGTCGACATCATCCTCGACAAGGGACTCGTCATCGACGCGTACGTGCGCGTCTCGCTCATCGGCATCGAGATCCTCACGATCGACGCGCGGATCGTGATCGCGAGCGTCGACACCTACCTGCGCTTCGCCGAGGCGGTAAACCGCCTCGACCTGACCGCGACCGACACGTCGAAGGGGCTTCCCGAGCTCGTGGAGTCGGTCACCTCGGGCGGTGCAAGGTCCAAGACCAGGGGCGTCGTCGAGGGCGCCAAGGAGACGCTTACCGGCGGCGGGGAGGAGAAGGCGGAGAGCCGCTCGCGTCGACGCTCGTCTTGAGGGGGGCCGTCCTCCGTCGGGTCGCCCCTCAGTCTCCGCGGTAGGGGATCTCGGCTTGGATTCGCGTGCCGTGCTCGGGCGGGCTGTCGACGTCGAGGCGGCCACCCAGAGCCTCGACACGCGCGGCAAGGCCGCGCAAGCCCGTGCCACGGGCGGGGTCAGCGCCGCCGACGCCGTCGTCGGACACCATCACCCTGGCGCAGCCGTCGGAG
>JACVRW010000179.1 GCA_014534235.1 Thermoleophilaceae bacterium
CCGCGTGCTGCCCCAACTCGTAAATACGCGCTTGGCGGTGTGGGGGGTGCCCGCCACCGCCGGGGCCGCGCGGGCGCGGGCCGCGGCCGCGGGGGGGGGGGACGGCGCGGCCGTCGAGGAGGAGTCCGCAACCGTCGACGTGATGCTGACCGGCGCCGGGGACAAGAAGATCCAGGTGATCAAGGTCGTGCGCGCGGCCACCGGCCTCGGCCTCAAGGAGGCGAAGGCGCTCGTCGACGAGGCCCCGAAGCCGGTCAAGGAGGGCATCGATCGCGAGGAGGCGGAGAGGCTCAAGTCAGAGCTCGAGGATGCCGGAGCGACGGTCGAGCTGAAGTAGCTCGGCGCTCCACCGCTGTTCCGACGATCGCGGGGGTGGCGCGTGCGCGTCCGGATCGACCACGTGGTCATCCACGTCTCCGACTGGGAGCGCTCGAACGCGTTCTACCGCGATGTCCTCGGCGCCGAGCTGATCGAGAAGGGCGACGGCTTGCCCGGCCGCCATTATCGCTTCGGCGATCAGCAGTTCAATGTGCACGGCCCCGGTATGGACCCATACCCGGTCGCGGAGCGCCCCGCGGAGCCGGGCGGCGCGGACGTCTGCTTCGCCTGGGACGGTCCGATCGAGAAAGCCGCCAAGCACCTGGAGCGGCACGGCGTCGAGATCATCGAGGGCCCGATCGACCGCTACGGCGGCCGCGGCCGGGGGACGAGCGTCTACTTCCGCGACCCGGACGGAAGTTTGCTCGAGTTCATCTCGTACGGCGACGCGTGAGACGGGCCGTGCCGCTGGGCTGCCTCGCAGCCGTCCTCGGCTGCGACTGGGTCGTCCTGCGCAGGAGGCCGCGCTGGATCGTGACCGGCATCTTCGACCATCCGGCCCACCTGGCCACCGCCGCCCTGGTGCTGCTCAACCTGGCGCCCCGGCCACGCGGCTGGGGGCGGGGTTTCCTGGCCGGCTCCCTCATCGCCGACGTCGATCACCTTCCGCTCGCGCTGCGCGAAGAGCACCCCACGCTCGACGACCCGCGCCCGGTCAGCCACTGCCTGCTGGCGATCGCGCCGGTGGCCGCCGTGGCCGGGGCCCGGAGGAGCCCGCCGCTGGCCGGCGTCGCCGCCGGAATGCTCGCCCATTTCGTGCGCGACCTCGGCGTCGGCACCGGGGTCCCGCTGGCCTGGCCGGTCAGCCGGCGGGCGCTCCGCGTGCCGTACCCCGTCTACGCCGGGGCCTGCGCTGTGCTGGCGGTTCGGGCAGGGCTGCGTAAGAGCGCCCCCAACGCGCTCGACGCGGCCACGGCCGGCAAAGCCCGTCGCTGCGCTCGGGGCTTTCGAGTTACTCGAGGCAGAATGCCGAATTTCCGAAGATCGGGTAGTCTTCCCCGCGGCCTATAGCCGTAGCCGTCCCTCGAGTGTTGCGCGCCGGCATATATCCCCGGCGCCTCGGGACGGGGTCCGTGATGGCCAGGCGGGCCCGCCACAGCGGGCCGGCAACCGCCCCTTGAGGGGGCGGATTTCTGTCTGCTATTCTGGTGGGTCGCGCTTTGCGCCCGTCTCGCCTCCCCTCTCAACCCGTATTTCGAAGGAGTCGCCGTCTTGGCACGCGTTGACGCTGCTCGTAACCGCCGCTCGTTCTCCCGCCTGGAGAACACCCTGGAAGTCCCCAACCTGATCGACATACAGCGGCGATCGTTCGGGTGGCTGGTCGACACGGAGAGCGGCGGCCTCCGCGAGACGATCGACGACGTCTCGCCGATCGAGGACTACACCGGCAACCTCGCGGTGGTCTTCGAGGACATCCACTTCGATGAGCCGGTCGCCCCGATCTCGGAGTGCCGCGAGAAGGACCTCACCTACGCGCGCCCGCTGACGGTCAAGGTGGCCTTCCAGAACCGCGAGACCGGCGAGATCCGCGAGCAGTCGGTGTTCATGGGCGACTTCCCGTGGATGACGGACTGGGGCACGTTCATCATCAACGGCACTGAACGCGTGGTCGTCACCCAGCTCGTCCGCTCGCCCGGCGCCTACGTGATGGAGCCGAAGGACCGCGAGAAGCAGGTCTTCATCGCGAACCTGATGCCGGCCCGCGGGTCGTGGCTCGAGCTCGAGATCGACAAGAAGGGCCGCGTATACGTCCGCATCGATCGCAAGCGCAAGCTGCCGGTCAGCGTGCTGCTTCGGGCCATGGGCGACACGCTGCGGGAGGGCGGATACGTCCCAGAGACCTGGACCGGCTCGGACGAGGAGATCCTCCAGCTCTTCGACGACAGCGTCTACATCCGGCTCACGCTCGAGGCCGACGCCGAGGTGACGAAGTCGGAGGACGGCGCCCTGATCGAGCTGTTCAAGAAGCAGCGCCCGGGCGAGCCGCCCTCGATCGACGCCGCCAAGAACCTGCTGAACCAGCTGTTCTTCGACCCCAAGCGGTACGACCTGACGCGGGTCGGCCGCTACAAGCTGAACAGCCGCCTGCACATCGACGAGTCGCTCGACACCCGGGTGCTGACCCCGCGGGACATCATCGAGCTGATCAAGGAGCTGATCTCACTCCCGCGGGACCTGGGGATCCCGGAGTCCGGCATGTACGAGACGGACGAGGGCGAGGAGGCGATCAAGGACTTCGCGCTCGAGGCGGTGTCGATGCCGCGCGACCCCATCGCCGATCGGCTCGACGAGTACGAGCACTTCGGCAACCGTCGGCTGCGGACCGTCGGCGAGCTGATCCAGGAGGCCTTCCGTATCGGGCTCTACCGGATGGAGCGCGTGGTGCGTGAGCGCCTCACGACCGAGGACGCCGACACCATCACGCCGCAGACGATCATCAACATCCGGCCGGTCGTGGCGGCGCTGAAGGAGTTCTTCGGGAGCTCGCAGCTCAGCCAGTTCATGGACCAGACGAACTCACTGTCCGGGCTCACCCACCGGCGCCGGCTGTCGGCGCTCGGCGCCGGCGGGCTCACGCGCGAGCGCGCGCCCATCGAGGTGCGCGACGTGCACCCAACCCACTACGGCCGCATGTGTCCGATCGAGACGCCGGAGGGCCCCAACATCGGCCTTATGGGCTCGCTGTCGAGCTACGCCGAGGTCTCCGAGCACGGCTTCGTCACCACGCCCTACCGCGTGGTGGAGGACGGCGTGGTGACAGACGAGGTCGTCCACCTCGACGCCACGCAGGAGGAGGACCACGTCATCGCGCAGGCGAACGCCGAGATAGACGCGAAGACGAACAAGTTGCGCGGGCCGCAGGTGACGTGCCGGACGCGCGAGGGCGAGTACATCCTCGCGGCGCCCAAGGACGTGGACCTGATGGACGTGTCGCCGAACCAGATCTGGTCGGTGGCCACGACCCTGATCCCGTTCCTCGAGCACGACGACGCCAACCGGGCGCTGATGGGCTCGAACATGCAGCGCCAGGCGGTGCCGCTTCTGAAGACGGACGCGCCGCTGATCGGCACCGGCATGGAGACGCGCGCCGCGGTCGATACCGGCGACGTGGTGCTGGCCAGGCGGCCGGGCACCGTCGCCTATGTCGACGCGGAGCGGATCGTGGTCGAGACGAGCGACGGCAAGGACGAGTACCTGCTCGAGAAGTTCATGCGCTCGAACCAGGGCACCCTGATCCACCAGAAGCCGCTGATGAAGGCCGGCGACAGCGTCAGGGCGGGCCAGGTGCTGGCGGACGGCTCGTCGACCGATCGCGGCGAGCTCGCGCTCGGCAAGAACTGCCTGGTCGCCTTCATGTCCTGGGAGGGCTACAACTTCGAGGACGCGATCATCATCTCCGAGCGCCTCGTCAAGGACGACGAGCTCACCTCGATTCACATCGAGGAGTACGAGATCGACGCCCGCACGACGAAGCTGGGCGACGAGGAGATTACGCGTGACATCCCCAACCGCTCGGAGGAGTCGCTGCGCAACCTCGACG
>JACVRW010000182.1 GCA_014534235.1 Thermoleophilaceae bacterium
CCGGTCAGCTCGTAGGTCCGGCCGTCGTGCTCGCCGCCCGCGACGAGGACGGCGACCGCGGCGTCGGCGAGGTCGTCACGTGCCACAGGGGCGAAGCGGCCATCTCTCGCCGGCCCGCGGATCACTCGCTCGGGCCCGGCGGAGAACGGCATGAAGTGGAGGTACAGCGACGAGCGCAGGAACGCGAACGCGAGCCGCGAGTCGCGGATCGCCTGCTCGGTCGCCCAGTGGTGGCGCCCCAGCGTAAAAGTGCGTCCGCCGCCGCACCCACGAATGAGACGTAGACGATGCGCTCGACGCCGGCGGCCTGGGCGGCGCGGACGACCGTGCGGTGCTGGTCGACCCGGTCGGCGTCCTCGTGCCCCGAGACGAAGTAGACGGAGCCCTGGCGCACGGCAGGTCGACGCCGTCGACGGCCCTGACCGTCCCAAAGGTCTTCACCAGGCCCGTAGCCTCGATGGCAATTGTGGAGGCTACGTCATTCCGGTAGAGGTTATTGACACCCAAGACCTGGAACGGGCCGCGAACTCATCGGTCTCTCCTATGCGGCGCGGCGAGACGGCGGGTCGAAGAAGGAGAAGATCGCTCCTTCGGGTGCAAGCCACCGTTCGGCGATCCCGCGGGCGCGCTCCGGCTCGCGGTGGAAGAGGCCCACGCGGACGGCGAAGATCTTGTCGAAGCGGCGGTCACCCAGGTCGACGTCCTCCACGGCGCCGACCTGGAACTCGGCCTTTCCGGCCTCTATGTGCGCGGCGTTGCGGCGCCTCGCCGCTTCGATCATCTTGGCCGATCGGTCGATCGCGAGCAGGTGACCGCTCTCGAGGCGCTCGCAGACGAACGTCGCGGCAACGCCCTGTCCGCAACCGATCTCGAGGACGCGGTCATCCGGTCGGATGTCGAGTTGCTCGACGATTCGTCGCAGTCGCTCGCTCACGTCCTCGAGCCTACGCGCCGCGGCCTGCGCCTCTTCGGTTGCCACAGCGCGATCTCGCCGCCGGCCGCCGTCGCCACGATGCTGCGCCAGCCGGCGGGCCCCTCGCGGGGGGCGAGGAGGAGCGACGCTCCGAGGAGGTTCGCACGGTCGGTCGCCTCGGTGATGTCGGGCACCTCGACGTACGGCAGCCACAGCGCGTGCTCTGCGTCGCGCTCGACGACGCCGCCGTCGATCCCCTCAGCCAGCTCGAGCGCGAGGTACGACCCCGCGCCGAGGTCGAGCTTCTCTGCCCGCCAGCCGAACAGCTCCATGTAGAAGGCGCAGGCGCACGCCGAGGTTGCCGGTGCGAAGCTCGAGATGGATGATGGGGTGAGCCACGCGTTGCATCGCCTTCTTCTAGAACCGGCGCCCAGCCCCGAAATTCATCGCGGGCAGCGATGACTTCGCGCTCATCCGCCAGTCTTAGCTTCGTAGAGATGGGCGTCACATCAGCGAGTCAGACGGTTCCGGAGCAGAGACTCCTCGACGCCGCCCGCGGCGGCGACCAGGACGCCTTCCGGCTGCTCGTAGAGCCGTACCGCGCCGAGCTACATGCCCACTGCTACCGCATGCTCGGCTCGGTGCACGACGCCGAGGACGCGCTCCAGAACGCGTTGCTCCGGGCCTGGCGGGGGCTCGCCGGGCTCGAGTATCGAGGCTCCCTTCGCGCCTGGCTGTACCGGATCGCCACGAACGCGTCCCTGGACGCCCTCGCCCGCCGCCCGAAGCGCGTGCTCCCGATCGACTACCGCCCGCCCGGCGACCCCGACGAGGGTTCCGCCGAGGCGGTCGAGGCGGTGTGGGTCGAGCCATACCCGGACGAGCAGGTGGGTGTGGAGGACGGGTACGCGGGGCCGGAGGCGCGATACGAACAGCGCGAGTCGATCGAGCTCGCGTTCATCGCCGCCCTCCAGCACCTTGCGCCACGCCAGCGGGCCGTGCTCATCCTGCGTGACGTTCTCGGGTTCTCGGCGCGCGAGGTGGCGGAGGCGCTCGACACGTCGACCGCGTCCGTGAACAGCGGCCTACAGCGTGCACGCAAGACGATCGACGAGCGTCTACCCGAACGCAGCCAGCAGGCCACGCTGAGGTCGCTCGGCGACGAGCGGATCCGCGAACTGGTCCAGCGCTTCACCGACGCGTTCGAGAGGGGCGACGTCGACGCCATCCTCGCGATGCTGGCCGAGGACGTCACGTTCGCGATGCCTCCCTACGAGGGCTGGTGTCGCGGCCGGGACGCCGTCGCCCGGTCCTGGCTCATGCCCACCGGGCCGGCCCCACGCCTGCGGTACGTCCCGACGCGAGCGAACGGGCAGCCGGCCGCCGGGGTGTATCTCCGCGACGACCGAACGGGCCGCTACCTGCCGCTGGCGCTCGACGTCATAACGCTCCGGGGCACGACGATCGTCGACGTCATCGCCTTCCGCACGCCCGAGGTGTTTGGGTTCTTCGGCCTGCCGGAGGAGCTCGGGCCGGCTCCGGGCGAAGGCACCCGCTCGTGGAACTGACGACCGTCCGAGGGGCCCAGCGGCCGATGGTGAACGTATTCCACAGCCCATGGCCGACGAACGACAGCAGATACCTCACGGTTGCCTCCTTCGCTTCGAGCGGCGCGTCTCGCCGCTTCACCCTAACGACGAACGGAGCGCGCCGAGATCGACACCGGTGCGGGGAGGTGTCGCTCGAACCACCTGACGGCCGCGCGATCGACCGCCGCGGCGTGCGCGGTCTGCGGCGTGGGGTCGGTGCCGGGCTCCTCGGCGAGCGCGTGTGCCATCCCGGGAACCGTGACGAGCTCTGATCCGGCCATGGCCGCCGCCAGCTCGGCCGCCGGCTCGCGGAAGCCGGGGTCGTCCTGCTCGCCCACGACGAGCAGCAGGGCCGGGCCGCCGCGCTTCGCGATCTCGCCGGCGCGCGCCACGAAGTCGAGCCGGTCGGCGACGGCGTTCGATTCGGGAGACCACGGGTAGGTCACTCCGAAGCGCCGCTCCATCGCCTCGACGGCTCGTCGCACCTGGACCACGGGACTGATCAGAACCGCGGCGCGGACGTCGACGTCGCCCTCAGCCATAACCAGCTGGGCGACGGCGGCGCCGATCGACCCGCCCATGACGCCGAGGGGTCCGTTGTCTAGCCCGAGCGTCCCGCGAAGCTCGGTCAACGCCGCGCCGAACTCCTCGGCCGCGCCGTACACGATGGGCATGTCGAGCATCAGCACGGCGTCCTCGTAACCCAGCCGCATCAGCTCATCCAGGCCTCCCGGAGGCGTGCGTGAGCCGCTGAGCGGCAGTCCGAGGTATATGCGCCAGGCGTCGAGGCCGTCGAGCGGCACCGCGGAAGCGAAGGCGGTCTCGGTCCGCGGCGGGTCGAGCAGATGCCACGCGACGACGACGGGGGCGGAGGGGCGGGGGCCGCCGAGGGGCGGGGTGGCCAGGAACGGCACGCCGGCGGCGGCTCCGGTGACGGGTTCGAGAGCGAGCTGGGTCATTGCATCTCCTTGGTCGGCGGATGCGGCCTGCCGACGGCCGCCCGCAGGCGAGCTGTACATCGTACAGCTTACTGAACGCTGTACAGTTCGCAAGGTGAACGGCGCCAGAGCTCCTGGTCAGCGGGCTGGGCTCAGCCGCGACCGCGTACTCGCGGCGGCTCACGAGCTGCTCGCCGACGGGGGCCTCGACGCGCTCACCATGCGGGCGCTCGCGGAGCGGCTGGGCGTACGACCGAACGCGCTCTACAGCCACGTCGCGAGCAAGACCGAGCTGATCGA
>JACVRW010000108.1 GCA_014534235.1 Thermoleophilaceae bacterium
AGAAGCGGACCGGGGAGATCGGTCGCGTCCAGTCAGTCGACCCTCACGGCGGCACAGCCCAGGTCCGCTGGCTGAAGGGCGGAACGGTCTCGACCGTTCCGCTGACGGCGATCTCGCGGCGCTGATCGCCGGTCACACCACCCGTCCGGATCGGCGCGCCGCCCGCCGGCAGCTCCTGCGCGTGGCGTCTTCCCCCGGAGCCGCCACGGGGGAGTGACTGGCTGGCCAGCCAACCATTCGGTACGCTGAGCGGAGCTTCGCCCGCAGACGCCGAAGGAGAGACCTGCAGTGATCGATCACGTCATCCAGCGGACCGAGCGTGAGGACTTCCGGGCCACATCCGACCCCGCGCTTCTCGAGTCCGCGGACCGAGGCGAGGTCAACCTCTTAAGCTACGAGCAGTTGTACAAGCTCTGGGAGCGCCAGCAGTGGGCGACTCAGGACCTCGACTTCACTCGGGACCGGATCGACTGGCACGAGCGCATCCCCGAGGACGAGCGCTTCCAGCGGATGTACGGGCTCAGCTCGTTCTTCATCGGAGAGCAGCGCGTCGCCGAGGAGCTTGGGCCGATCATGCGCGCGGCCCCGACCGGGGACATGCGCATCTTCCTCTGCACGCAGATCGCCGACGAGGCTCGCCACGTGCGGTTCTTCAACCGCTTCTACGACGAGGTGGGGGTGCTCGAGTCGGCGACGCTCCAAGCGCGCCTGGCCGAGACGAGCCAGCACGTCAACCCGCAGTTCGACGTCCTGTTCGACGGGATGCTGAAGGGTCGCGTCGATCGTCTCGCGCGCAACCCAGACGATCTCGAGCTGCTGGTCGAGGCGATCACGCTCTACCACATGGTCATCGAGGGGATGCTCGCCCTGACCGGCCAGCACTTCATCATCGAATACAACGAGGAGCAGGGGACTCTGCCGGGGTTCGTGGAGGGCTTCAACAACATCGCCCGCGACGAGCACCGCCACGTGGCGTTCGGCGCCCGCTTCCTGCGCGAGATGGCGGAGGAAGACTCTAGGTACCGCGACGCGATCCAGCGCACGCTGGTCGAGTGCGGGCCGGTCGCCGACGGCGTGCTCACGCCGAAGTGGTACGTCGAGGGTGAGACCAAGCTGTTTGGAGGGGTGACCCCCGACGAGACGCGCGCGTTCGCGATGAAGTGCCTCGAGCGGCGGCTGAAGGTGATCGGCCTGGCGCCGGTCGTGTAGATGACTGATCCCATACCCCCGCGCCCCTGGATGCCACGCGCCATACCGCAACCGGCCACCGCCCGGATACGGCTTCGCCGTCGCCGGTCGGTGTCGTAGCCAGCTTGGCCTGGGCACGCGGGCTCGGAATCAGTCATCTAGTGAACTCGCTCACCCAGTGGCACGTCGACGTCCGGGCGGAGAAGGATCACCCGGCCCTCGTCGTCCGACGCACCGAGAACGAGCACCTCAGAGATGAACGGCCCGATCCGGCGAGGTGGGAAGTTCACGACCCCGACGACGAGCCGACCCTTGAGCTCATTCCGCGCGTAGTTCGTGATCTGCGCCGACGAGCGCTTTTCGCCGATCTCCGGACCGAAGTCGACCCACAGCTTCCACGCCGGCTTGCGGGCCTCCGGGAAGTCCTCGACTCGGGTGACGCGGCCGACCCGGATGTCTATCTTGAGGAAGTCGTCAAAGGTGGCTTCCACGCGCGCGGCAGCGTACCCGCCGACGCGGTCACCACGTTCGGGCGATCCCCTGGCGGCTTAGCCCGGCGGGGGAGGAGGCGGAGGTGGGGGCGGCGCGGCCGGTGCCGGCACGGCGGCCGGCTCGCCCGCCGGCGGGGCGGGCGGCGGCGATGGCGGCGCCGGCGCCGGCGTGGTGACGACCGTTGTGGGTGGCGGTGTCCGGGCGGTGGGCTCGCCGGCGGGTGGCGCGGTGATGGGCGCGTCGTCCGCGCGCGGCGGAAGGGTCACCGTGGAGCCCTCCTCCTGCACGGGCGCGACAACCGCCTCGGGCGGCGCCGGAGGAGCCGCTGGAGGCTCAGGCGCCGCCGGCTTTGAGGGAGCGACCGTCGTCGGCTCCGCCTTGACCGGGTCGGGCGCCTTCTGCGGCTTTGGGTCCGGTTTCGCCGCAGCGGGCTTGGCCGGCGGGGACGGCTTCGCGGGCGGGGCGACGCGCACCGGGACGGTGGGAGCAGGCGGCGGCGCCGCCGCGACGACCTTGGGAGCGGGCTGTGCGCGGCGCTCGGTGGCGGCGTGCTTCACCTCGACCGCGCCGGCCGTGACGATCACCGCCGCGGCCATGCCGGCTGCGGCTTTGGATGCGAGGGTCGACACGCCGGCCGACACCGCGCCGCCCGCCGTGATGCCGCCGGCCGCCGATGCGGCGGCTCCCGCGACGCCCGCGCCGCCGCTACCCGATGAGGCGGCCGCGCTGGCGGCACTGCCGGCGCCCAGCTTCGCGACCCAAAGCTTCTTCAGGAACAGCAGCGGGCCGATCGGGTAGATCGCGGCCAGGGCCTTGCTCGTGTTGCGAAGCTCGACCTTGAAGGTGCGGCAGCGGTCGCAGGCCTTCAGGTGGCGGCGGACCGGCGGCGAGCTCTTCGCGATCCCCTCGGCCACCTGGCCGAGCTCGAAGCGCACCTCCTCGCACGTCAGAAGCCGCGCTTCGGCCGCCTCGGCGAGAGAGACGCGTGCGCGGACGAGCAGGGACTTCACACTCGGCACCGTCGTCTCCATCGCCTCGGCGATCTGGTCGTAGGAGAGCGCGTCGATCTCACGTAGCAGGAGAGCGGTGCGCTGGGTCTCCGGCAGCTCCAGCACGTCCGCGACGATGTGCCGGAACTCCTCGCGCCTGTGGACGGTGTCCGCGGTGGTGATGCCGCCGTCGCGCTCGAACACGTCCATGGAGTCCTGGCCCGCCGGCTGCGGCCGGCGGAGGTGGTTCAGGCACCGGTTACGCGCGATGCGATAGAGCCACGGACGGGCGTTGATCGGCCGATCGTCCGCGCAGATCGCGTTGTACGAGGCCGCGAAGACTTCCTGCAGGACGTCCTCTGCGTCCTCCTGAGATCCCAGCATGTGGCGGCAGAACGCCAGCAGCCGGGGCTGATAGCGCTGGACGAGCGCCTCGAAGGCGCCGTGATGCCCGCGGCGGACGAGGCCGATGAGCCGCTCGTCGCTCTGCAGCCGCAGGAGCGGTGACCGCCCTGCCAGCGCCGGCAACCGCGCCGTGTGTTGAAGTGCGGATGCTTCCACGAAGAAATAGCCGAGCGGGTACCCGGCTTCGGTGACACCGTAGCAAGCGCAAAGTTGCGCGCCTAGCCGGCGCCGGTGCGGGCTACTATCGACGAGGCCCGGGTGGCGGAACTACTGGTCAGACGCGATCGGCTTAAACCCGATTGTCCGCGAGGGCGTGTGGGTTCGAATCCCACCCCGGGCATCGCTGCTATACACCCGCACGATGACGGCGCTCTTCACCCCCATCGGCATCGTGATCGGCCTCATAGCGGGCATGGTCTCGAAGAAGATCTTCAATCAGATCTGGGGGCTCTTCGACGAGGAAGAGCCGCCGGACTCGAAGCACCGGGACATCAATTGGCCGAAGCTCGCGATCGCCGCGGCACTCCAGGGGGCGATCTTCCGGATGATGAAGGAGGCGGCTGACCACTACACGCGTCGCGCGTTCTTCCGCACCACGGGCAAGTGGCCGGGGGAGAAGCGGCCGAAGCCGGAGTAGGGCTCTCCGTAGGTCGAGGCGGCGCTCCCGCCGACAACCAACGGCGGCCGTTAGGCGGGCGCCGCTCGCCGACGCTTCGATTCGGAGATGCTCGCGCCGCGGCCGTTTCGAATGCATACTGGGACCGTGGCAGCGCTCAGGGAGGCCACGCGATGCCGCCATGCGGCCACGGGGATCCATCAGCAAATTGACCGGACGCTTCCTCGGCTAGGCGAACGTTCGACGCCCCATCGACACGTTTCTAAAGCCAAGGCGTGAAGCTGCCGAGGTAAGAAGAGTGTCCCCCTTCGACACCTCGCGTCGCGAGGCGCGGGCGTCGTGCGTCCGCGCGCTCAACGGCGCGACAGGGTTGTGCGCGATCGCCGTCGCAGTGGGCGCCGCGACCGCGATCGGACCACTCACGACCACCGCGTCCTCGCAGATCGCGAACCCTGCGCCGCCCGACACCGGCGCGGCGGCTGAGCAGGCGCCCGCGACACCCGCGCCGGTGGCGGAGACGCCGCCGCCCACACCCGTGGCCGAGACCACGCCGCCGACGGCGCCCGTCGTGGAGCAGCCCGAGCCCGCCCCGGTCGTCGAGCAATCTGAGCCGGTGCCGATCGCGGAACTTGCGGAGCAGCCGGCGCGGGCACCCGCGGAGCAGCCAGCGGAGGAACCGGCGGACGAGCTCGCCCCCACGGACGATCCGGGCCTGGGATCGGCGGCTCCCCGCGGCCGGGAATCCGAAGCCCTTGCGGACCGTGAATCGGACGGCGAGCGAGGCCCGGAATCGGCGGAGCTTGCGGACGGTGAATCCGACGGCGAGCGAGGTCGGGGATCGCGGGACGAGCAGGGCCGCGGATCGGACGACGATCGAGGTCGGGAATCCGAGGATCAGCCGGACCGGGGATCCGACGATGAGCGGGGCGGGGCCTGGGTGGATGGTCGGGACCGCGGGGCTGCAGAGGACCGTGGGCGCGAGCCGGCGGACGAGCGTGAGGACGTCGAGGAGGACGATGCCGACGAGCCGGGAGAGGACCGCGAGCCGGCCTCGGACACGGGCTTCTGGTACGACCCCGAAGAGAACCCTGGTCTGTGGCGAGCTTGGCTCAGGATTCCGAACCTGACCGGCGCAATCGGCATCGCCGGCGCCGGTGCGAAGGAGAACGCAAGCATCGGCATATCACATCTGACCTCCCCTCTGTCCCTACCCGTGCCGCCGATCGGCGCCGCGCCGCCCGAGCCGCCACTCGTGGAGGACCCAGCACCGGCCGGCGAGCCGTCGCCGCCGCCCTCCGGCGAGGGGCCGCCGCCACCGGCGTCAGCTCCGACCGCGCGACCGGGAACCCTCCCGGACGAGGACGGCGCGCCCGAAGGCCTCCGGCGTGCGGCGGGACCGGTAAGCGGCGGCACCGGCGGGACCGGCGGAGGCGGCGTCGCCGACACCGTGGCCGGTGGCACCGCCGGCGGGGCCCGCGAGGGAGGCTTCATCCCAGCGCCCGCGGCGGGCGCCGACTTCGACGACCGTGTGGGACGAGCCGAGGGCGGCGGTGACGGCAGCGCGAACCCGACCGACGAGCGCGACCCGCGGGACGAGCCGGGGGACGGCATCGACCAGATCATCCGGCCCGTCGAGAGGATCGCGACCAACACCCCCGACTCCCTCAAGTACGGCCTGGCCGCCCTCGGCGTGCTCTCGTTCCTGCTCGGCTTCGGCTACCTGCTCACGACCCTGCGGGCTCGCTCGCTCGCGCGTCAGCGCCGCGACCTGCTCCGGGAGGTTGGGCTCCTCCAGAGCGCCCTGCTGCCGCCGGTGCCCGAGAAGCTGGGCGCGCTCCGCACTTCGGTCGCCTATCGCCCAGCCGATGGCCCCGGCGCGGGCGGCGACTTCTACGACGTCCTTCCGCTGACCGGCGGACGCGTGGGGTTCATTCTTGGAGACGTCTCCGGCCACGGCCGCGGAGCGCTCGCCCGGACCGCGTTCATGCGCTACACGCTCCGCGCGTACCTCGAGGCAGGGCTCGAGCCGCGCATAGCGCTCCAGGTGGCCGGGCGGGTGATCGACGAGAACCTGGGCGGCGACTTCGCCACCGTGCTGCTCGCGGTGCACGATCCGGAAACGGGCTCGCTGACATACGCGACCGCCGGGCACCCGGCGCCGATCGTCGTCGGACCATATATCCACCATCCCGTGACGGCCGGGTCCTCCCCGCCGATCGGGGTGGGCGTACCCACGGGTCTACGGCAGACGACGGTGCCGCTCGTGCCCGGCTCGGTCGCCTGTCTCTTTACCGACGGGCTGATGGACGCGCGCGCGGACGGAGGGATCCTCGGCCGCGAGCGGCTCGAGCACATGCTCGAGGACCTCGGCGACGACGCGAGCGCACGCGGCCTCATCGAGCGGGTTGCGCTGGAGGCGCGCCTGGTCTCCGACGACATCGCCGCGGTCGTCGTCTCTCCCACCGACGGCACCACGGCCGTCTCCGCTCGCACCGAGCAGCTCGAGCTCAGCACACGCGAGCTCGAGGGGCCGATCGCGCGCCGCTTCCTCATCGCGTGTGGGGTGCCTGAGGGGGACGCCCTGTCCGCCATCGCCGAGGCGCGTTCCGTCGCCGCCGACGCCGGCGGCGCCGTACTCAACGTGGTCTTCGGCGACCGTCCAGAGGTGGGGGTCCTTCCCAGGGACGTCGAGGGCATCGAGGCGGCGTCGCGCCGCGCATCCCTGCGCTAGGCGACGAAGCTCACGAGCGCTCGCGACGCTCGAGCAGGGCGCCGACCCCGATTGGCCCCCCCCAGTCGTGGGCGACGAGTACGACGTCCTGTAGGTCGAGCGCGTCGATCAGGGCCAGGGCGTTGTCGACGTGCGCCTGGAGTGAGCACGCGGCGAGGTAGGGCGGCTTGTCCGAGCGGCCAAACCCCATGTAATCGAGGGCGACGCAGCGATGGCCGCGGGCCGACAGCTCGGCGATCTGCCGCCGCCAGAGGTAGCTCCACGTTGGATTGCGTGCGCGAAGAGGAGCGGCGGCGCGTCGCGCGAGCCCTCGTCGACGTAATGGAGCCGTATCTCGCCGGCGTCCAGGTACCGGGGCTCGAAAGGGAAGGTCCCCTCGAAGTCGCCGGCGAGCTTTTCGTGCATCGCGGCATCGCCTTATACCCAATCGGTAGGCTCGCGGGCCGCCGTGACGAGCGAGACGAGGACAGAGCCGACGGCGCTCCACGGCGGCCGCCTCGTCGCGGCGCGCCTCAAGGCACACGGCGTCTCGAAGTTGTTCACGCTCTCCGGCGGTCACCTGTTCTCGATCTACGACGGATGCCGGGATCAGGGCATCGACATCGTCGACACCCGCCACGAGCAGTCTGCGGCCTTCGCCGCCGAGGGCTGGGGGAAGGCCACGCGCGAGCCTGGCGTCTGCGCGCTGACGGCTGGCCCCGGAGTGACCAACGGAATGAGCGCGCTCGCGTCGGCGCTCCAGAACGGGTCGCCGATGCTGGCCCTCGGAGGGCGCGCCCCGGCGAGCCGGTGGGGTATGGGATCGCTCCAGGAGATCGATCACGTCCCGTTCGTCAGGCCGGTCACCAAGCTCGCGCGGACCGCAGCAGCGACGTCCGACATCCCCGGGCTGATCGACGAGGCGCTCCACCTCTGCCTCGAGCCTCCGAGCGGCCCGACGTTCCTCGACTTTCCGCTCGACCAGGTGTTCATGGAGGCGGAGGTGGTCGTGGATCTACCCGCCTCGCTGCCCGACCCGGCTGCGATGCCGCCACCGGCGGGCGACGAGCTCGACCGCGCCGCCGAGCTCCTCCGCGGCGCCTCGAAGCCCGTCGTCATGGCGGGGACCGGCCTCTACTGGGCGCACGGGGAACGGGCTCTGCGACAGCTGTGCGAGGAGCTCCAGATCCCGGTGTTCCTGAATGGGCTGGCAAGGGGCTGCGTGCCGGCGGACCATCCGATCTTCTTCTCACGTGTGCGCCGGGCGGGGCTGAAGGGCGCCGACGTGGCGCTCGTGGTTGGCGTCCCCATGGACTTCCGCCTCGGCTTCGGCAGTTCGTTCGGGGAGGAGACGGCGATCGTGGCGGTCGATTCGGCGCCGCCGCGGCGCGAGCACCCGCGGCCGGTGGCAGTCGAGCTGTACGGGGGCGTTGCCGCCACGCTCGACGCCCTGCGGTCGGGCGCGGCAGGCGGCCCTGACCGCTCCGGCTGGATCACCGAGCTGCGCGCGGTCGAGAACGAGAAGCGCGCCGCCGAGCAGGACGGTCTCGACGACGACCGTGCGCCGCTCCATCCGCTGAGGGTCTATCGCGAGCTCGGGCAGGTCCTCGACCGCGACGCTGTCGTCATCGGGGATGGCGGCGACTTCGTCTCGTTCGCCGGCAGGGTGATCGAGACGTACGAGCCGGGGTGCTGGATGGACCCCGGGCCGTACGGCTGCCTGGGGGCGGGCCCCGGTTTCGCGCTCGCGGCCAAGCTGGCCCGGCCGGAGCGCCAGGTCTGCCTCCTGCTCGGCGACGGAGCCTTCGGGTTCTCCGGCCTCGAGTTCGACACCTTCGTACGTCACGGCGTGGCCGTGGTCGGCGTCGTGGGAAACAACGGCATCTGGGCCCTCGAGAAGCACCCGATGGAGTTCCTGTACGGCTACTCGGTGGCGGCCGATCTCCAGCCACGCTGCCGCTACGACGAGGTGGTGCGCGCGCTTGGCGGCCACGGCGAGTTGGTCGAGCGGGCGGACGACCTCCGCCCGGCGCTCGAGCGCGCGTTCAGCTCCGGCCGGCCGGCGCTCGTCAACGTCATGACGGACCCGACCGTGGCCTATCCCCGCCAGGCGAACCTGGCCTGAGCGCGCCCCGCGCCAAGCGCGAAACCGCCCGCGTCGTGCGGGCGGTTTCGGAAAGACGGCCCCATCAGGACGGGCAGGGGTACGTGCCATGAAAGGGCCTTGCGGTTCGGACGGCGGGAGGCGCCGATACGATGCGGCTTCGCCCGAACCTATGTACCGGGGGAAGGCCGCGGGGGTTTACCACACGGCAACCTCACCCAGCACCTGCGAACTATAAACCACCTGGACTCGGAGGGGAAGGGCGGCCGACTCGCTCAAGCGACCTGCTGCCCGCCGTCTACCGCGGCGAGCGCGGCCCCGTGCAGGATGTCAGCCTCACTGATCTCGACCTCCGCCAGTTCGAACGCGCGGACCGACTCCACGAGTATCGCCGCACCGCCGACGATGCTCGGGGCGCGGTCGGGGTCGAGCCCCGTGACCTGCCGGCGCTCCCCCAGCGGCAGCGCGGCGAGCCTGGCGAGCATACGCTCACAGGCTGGGAGCCCGAGCCTGTAGCCGTGGACCCTGTCGCGGTCGTACGGATCGAGTTCCTGGTCGATGGCGGCCAGCGTCGTGGCGGTGCCGGCGACGGCGATGCCGTGCTCGGTCGGCTCTCGAACCTCGGCGGGCACCTCCGCATTGACGATTCGCTCGGCGTCGGCGGCCAGGGCCGCGACCTCCTCGTTCGTGGGCGGGTCGCTCGCCAGGAACCGCTCCGTGTGCCGCACCGCGCCCATCCGCGTAGACACGTGGAAGGTCGGGTTCTCGCGCGGTCGGCCGACCACATACTCGGTGCTGCCGCCACCGATGTCGATCACGACGGTGGAACCCGTGTCCGTCCGCTCGGTGGTGGCGCCGCGAAAGGTGAGCCGAGCCTCTTCGTCGCCGGAGATGGTGCGGGCGTCGATGTCGAAGCGCTCCCGCACGTGCTCGCGGAACGCGGGCCCGTTTTCCGCATCCCGCATAGCGCTCGTGGCCACGGCAACCACGCGCTCGGCGCCGAGTCGGTCGAGGACCTCACGGTAACCGCCGAGCGTCTCGTCCACCCGCGCCATGGCGGCCTCCGACAGTCGCCCCGTCGCGTCGACCCCCTCCCCGAAGCGAGTCACGACCGTACGCCGCGCGAGCTCGACGACCGCGCCGTCGTCGACATCCGCGACGAGCAGCCGCGTGGAGTTGGTTCCAAGATCGACCACCCCGACCCGAGGCACCAACCGCACGCTACACGCCCGCACAAGGTCCGCCGCGAAGCCTCAACCCGGGGTTGACGCTCGGCGAGTGACTGCTAGATTCGTACGCCCACGCCGCGGGGTGGAGCAGTCAGGTAGCTCGTCGGGCTCATAACCCGAAGGTCGCGGGTTCGAATCCCGCCCCCGCTACTCACGAGGGCTGCAACGCGGCCCTTTCGTGTGTCTGGGGTCCGGGGCGGCGGGCGCTCGTGGCCTCGATATGGCCTCGTTTCTTGCTCGGCCTGCACCTTCCGCGCCCCCGCGTACCCTTCGGCTGTGGCGACGCGCCCCCGAACGATCCGTCTCTCGGCGGAGTCCTACGAGCTCCTCGAGCAGGAAGCCAAGCGACAGGGCATGGAGCCCGACGCGCTGGCTGACGAGCTGCTTCGGCCCGACCTAGCCGGTGCTGCAGACGGCGACCTCGACATCGCCCTCGCCCACCTGGCTGAGTTTCGGTCTCAGCTGCCCGACATCGACGCCGTGGCCATCGCACGCGAGGCGCGGCGAGAGCTCGAAGAGCGCGACGCCTGAGTGAGCGTCGTTCTCGACGTGACTGCCCTCGTCGTGCTCGCACTCGACCGTCGGCGCGCACGGGCGGTCGATCCCGCAGGTGCGCGCCGAGCTGTCGTGTTACGCCGCGATGCCCGCGACGTCCTCGCGGCCGATCCGGAGCCGCCTACCGTCGCGGAGCGTCGCGACAAGCTCGCCATCGCGGTCCAGAAGCCACTTCGCGTTGATCGCAGTCAGATGGGTGATCCGGCCCTGCTCATCGAGCCGGACGGCATGGCCCTCGGGAGTCTCCTGCGCCGGAGCCTGCTTGTCGTCGCCGGGAGCCGAGAGGTAGAGCACGTCACCGATCGGCTCGTACGAACCATCGAGCTCGAGGTCTCCTGCAGACACATGCACGGTCGCGGTAGCCATTGTCAGGCGGCCGGCCGATCGGCCGAGAACACCGTA